>JARRJK010000018.1:0-25850 GCA_037379555.1 Anaerolineales bacterium
CTATGCGCGCATGGGGCCAACCGAGATGCGCCTGATCGCGGTCTTGATCAACACGGCAGTTTTCTTCTTCGGGAATCCATCGTTTGTACTTCTCCAGCGTTCGATCACGGTTTTCGATGCTGCGGTGATGATCATTGCCGTTGCACTGATGGCGGCGTTTGCCGTGACATCACTGCGCTATGCCTCCAGCCTGGTGGGAATCGATTCCACGCCGGATGCCTGAGCTTTACGGCTGTTGTCCCGATCGGCACCTGCTGGGCGAACTTGACAGCAGGTCTCTATCGTGTTCCGGCGTTGGGTGAAGGACCCGCCGCCGATAATTCTGACCCAGAAGATCCAATTTAGTGTATATATAGGGTGACTGCGAGCGGTTTCAGGTTGATGACGTTGAATCGCGGATGGAAGGGAATCGACATGGCGAATGAAGAAGCACATCGGATCTTCGCACGGGAGTCGCATAAAAGAACCTGGCAGCTGCTCGAAACATCCAACCGCACTCCCGGTCAGGACGTGGAAATGATCGAAGCTGCCTTTACGAGCTCGTACCATTGGTCGAAAGTGGGTACCGGGTTGAATCACCAGCGGGCGGAGTGGTTGCTGGCTCGTGTGTACAGCGTGCTCGGGATGGGCGAGCGGGCTCTCTACCATGCAGCCCGCTGCCAGGAACTGACTGAAGCGCATCTCGACCTGATGGAGGACTTCGATCAGGCCTTCGCTCGGGAAGGTCTGGCGCGTGCGCATGCCGCCGCAGGTGATTTGAAGCAAGCGGCAGCCTTCAAGAAGCAGGCAGAGCAGGCCGGCCAGAAAATTGGCGATTCAGAGGATCGCAACTATTTTCTCCTCGACCTGGCCTCTGGGAATTGGTTCGGCCTTCCGGTTCCTTAATCTCTACGCCGCAAGAAAATAATCAGTTCTTTTGTTTTGAGGAGTGTCGAAAGGATCGTCTTGAGGAGGTGGTGATATGAATCGTCCAGTGCATTTCGAGATACTGGCCAACGACCCGGTTGCGTTGAGCGAGTTCTACCGTCAGGCGCTCGGATGGGAAATCGCAACCTGGCCAGGAGGCGATCAGACTTACTGGTTGGCGACGACCGGCGTCGAGGGGGATCCAGGCATCAACGGGGGTTTCATGGGCAGGGAGCTGCCGCAATCCGTGATTAACACGATCGAGGTTGAAAAGCTCGAACCCGTGCTCGACAGAATTCTGAAACTGGGGGGAAAGATCGTTCACGGCCCCAATCAGGTCCCGGGTGTGGGGAAGCACGCTTACTGCGCCGACCCGGAGGGGATTCTATTTGGAGTCATGGAATCCCAGGCCGAAGAAGGCGGTTGAGCCAAAGCCTGGCTTGAGGTGGATGATGGTTGAGAAGGCGGAAAACCTGGTTAACACATATCGAGCGAACACATGGCTGTTGAAGCGTTATATCGCCGATGTCTCACATGCCGAATCGCTACGCACGCCGAACGAACGCATTAACTGCATGAACTGGATCCTCGGGCATATTATTTCGGGACGGCATAAAGCGCTTGCACTCCTCGACGAGGATGGATTTTGGGATGAGAGCCGAATGCAGACATATCAAACCGGATCGCCTGCAATCACCGGGGATGGCCAGGAGCTCAAGTTTGAGCAATTGAAGCAGGAGCTCGAGCGAAGCCAGGTCGCGCTAGAGCAGGCACTTGGTGCGGCTACCAAAGAGTTGCTCCATACGGTTAAAACGACCGATCGCGGCGAGAAGGCGGTCCATGAGCATGTGGATGGTCTGGGATGGCATGAAACCTTCCACGTCGGTCAGGCGGAGATCCTGCGAGCATACGCGCATGATGAACCCGGCGACCAGTAATGACTTCTGACCATAATCTGTGGGAAGGAGAAAATGGGCTACGATAAGGTACTCGCAGACCGAATTGCGAATCAGCTTTCCGGAAACGCAGGCTTAACGCAGCGTGAGATGTTCGGTGGGATTGCATTCATGCTTCACGGGAATATGGTGTGCGGTGTGATCGGAGCGGAGCTGATCGCCAGGGTTGGGATCGAGACCTCGCAAGAGCTGAGGGCGGAGCCCGGAGTGCGCGACTTCGATATGAACGGACGGCCGATGCGGGGCTGGCTGGTGGTTGGAGCAGGCTCGCTGGATACTGACCGTGATCTGGGAACATGGATTGACCGTGCGCTCAGGTTCACCAACTCACTGCCGCCGAAATCGGGGTAGAAACCGGAACGTGCAATGAAAGATAGTGTCCGTAAACGATGAAAGCTATTTCAACAGATGCGGGATTCCTGCGTTTTCACCCTCTGACCTCCGAACGCTGGGATGATCTCGTACGCCTATTCGGTCCACATGGTGCCTACGGCGGGTGCTGGTGTATGTATTGGCGTACCACGCGGGCGCAGTTCGGGCGGAACGGGAATGCCGGCAACTGCAAAGCGCTGAAAGCCATCGTGGATCGCGGTCTTGTTCCCGGGATCCTCGCGTACCGTGAGAGCGAACCTGTCGGATGGTGTTCGGTTGCGCCGCGTCCTGATTTCGCTTCGCTGGAACGCTCCCCGTTGCTGCGTCGGGTTGATGACCAGCCGGTCTGGTCGATCGTGTGCTTCTACATCCCGCGCCTTGAACGGGACCGGGGCATTGCGGGCGCGCTGGTCCTGGCGGCGATCGAGTACGTGCGTGAGCAAGGGGGGATGATCCTCGAAGCCTACCCAACCATCCCCGCGGAAGGCAGGCGGCCACCAGGATCGGTCTACATGGGTGTGCCTTCGCTGTTTGAGAAAGCCGGTTTCGAAATCATCCGGAAACCATCGAAAACGCGCCTTATCATGCGCAGAAAACTGACCTGATGGGTGATAGGCGACCCTGCGGACCCTTCGCATAGTCATCGAGCAGGCTGTGAATAGCGGTCATGGCGCTCTGTCAGCAGGTTTCATCGGGCAGAAAACCGGAAACTGCCTCTCCAGGCACCAGGTAGGGTAGAATCCTTACTATGAGCTCGCATGACCATGAACACTCATCCACACAGAACATCAGGATCGCATTCTTTCTCAACATCGTTTTTACGGTGCTTGAGATTGCCGGGGGCATCTGGACCAACAGCCTGGCGATCCTCTCCGATGCGATCCATGACCTGGGCGACAGCCTGTCGCTTGGACTGGCGTGGTACCTTGACCGCGTTTCGAAACGCTCGAATGACCGGCGCTTTTCCTATGGGTACCGTCGCTTCTCACTGCTTAGTGCGCTGATTAACACACTGGTGCTTGTGGGCGGTTCCATCATCATCCTCTCGCGGGCGATCCCGCGCTTGTTCGCGCCGCAGGTGACGAATGCGCCCGGCATGGCCTTGTTTGCAATTTTCGGGATCATCATTAACGGCGCGGCGGTCCTGCGGCTGCGAGGCGAACGATCGATGAATGCGCGCGTCGTCGCCTGGCACCTGCTGGAAGACGTGCTGGGCTGGATAGCTGTGCTCATCGTCAGCGCTGTGCTGCTGTTCGCTGATCTGTACGTCCTTGACCCCATACTCTCGATCCTCATCACGACCTATGTGCTCTACAACACGCTCCGCAACCTGTGGCGAACGGCGAGCCTGTTCATGCAAGGCGTGCCGGAGAACGTCGATCTGGAGCAAATTGATAGCGAGCTTCAAGCTATCCCCGAGATTCTGTCGACGCATCACACACATGTTTGGTCACTCGATGGTGAGCATCATGTGCTGACGACACACGTTGTCATTGATGAGGACACATCCAAGGATGATCTGGTCTGTATTCGAAGAGAAATTCAAGATGTGCTGCGTGGAATGGCGTTCGCTCACTCGACAGTCGAAATTGAGTTCGGCGACGAGGATTGCGGTATGGAGACCAGCGCCTGAACGAGCTCGATGCCTTACGCCGACAAACTGACCCTGGCTTCATCATCCAGAATGAAGTAAGGCTGGTTTCAGACCGCATCGTGGAGGATGTCCGCCGGCAGACGATCGTCTACCCTGCCAGGGCCGGCGTGCTGCGTGCGGCGAGCCTCTGCAGTCCCGCAAACCTCACCCCGATAGCCGGCGTGCTGTACGTCCACTGGTACGAACCGGAAGCATTAAATTCGAACAGGACCCAATTCCATACTGAAGCCGAAACACTCGCCAGGCTTGGGGTGACCTCGCTATCTGTGGAGACGATGTGGTCCGATCGTGAGTGGTTTATCAAGCGCACCCACGCTGATGATTTCCAGGCCTCGTTGGATCAGATCATCGAGCTGAGGACAGCACTTGGGCTGCTGCGCCTTCAGGCTGGATCTGAAGCACCGCTGGCGTTCGTCGGCCATGATTTCGGCGCAATGTACGGAGTGGTTCTGGGAGCGATCGAGGGGAGTTTCGAGCACTATATCCTGATGGCGGGAACGCCACATTTCGCCGACTGGTATTTCTACTATCCCCAGATCGAGGAGGACGACCGCAAACCATATCTGGAACGGATGGCGGCAATGGATCCAATTGCCCATGTGCGCAGGTTATCTCCAGCGTCAATTCTATTCCAGTTTGGGATCGATGACCCGCATGTACCGCAGGCGAAAGCAGAAACCTTCTTCGAAGCTGCGCAGGAGCCCAGGGAAATCCGCTGGTATGAGGGCGGGCATGCGCTGGATGTCCGTTCTGCATCTGACAGATTAGAGTGGCTTAAATCTCAATTCGGGTTGTGTTGATTTTGGCCGTCGCCAAATCGTTTGATGGATCTCGCAAAGCAGGAATTCCGCATTCCGCGATGAACCCTTCTTCAGAGCAGAGACTTGCATGTCATGCCTGGCTGGAGATCCGGCGGGTTTTCTTGTCCCGGAAGTCAAGGTGTCGGTCGGCGCTGCCGGTTCTACGGTCAAGCAGCTATAATGAGCGCTGTTCGAAGCTCGAGTATCGTCGCGCTCCCACCGATGCGAGGCATGCATGCAGCTCAGTGAGCGACTTGGCCTAAACCGCATAGTTGTTGCCCTTTCGTTTGCGCGTTTTGGGGATGCGATGGGCAACAGCATCCTGATTGTTGTCATCCCTTTATACGTCGCAAAGCTGCCCGGTCCTGATCTGCCGGAATCGTTCCTCGTCGGCCTGCTGATTTCAGCCTATGGGATCATCTTCACATTCGCCCAACCATTCACCGGCTCCTGGTCCGATCGGCTCGGACGCCGCAAGATTTTCATCCAGGCCGGGCTGTTTCTCATGCTGGTCTCGACGCTGGCGTACATTCTCGCCGGCCGCTTCCTGAGCCTGGTCTTCATCCGTTTGCTGCAGGGTGTCGGCGTCGCCTTTACCGTCCCTGCCTCGCTGGCCGTGATGGCCGAAGCCTCAGAGCGCAGCACACGCGGCGGCTCGATGGGATTCTTCAGCATGCTGCGCATGGCTGGCTTTGCCCTCGGACCACTGGTCGGCGGACTGCTGCAGGTCCATGTTGGCTTTAATGCTGCCTTTCTCGCCGGAGGAGGCCTGCTCCTGATGGGCATGCTCATGGTTCAATTCTGGGTGAAAGAGCCTCCTACGCCGGTGCGCGATAGTGCAGATGATGGCGGCTTCAAACTCTTTGACCGAAAGCTGCTGGCTGGAGGTCTGCTCTACATAGGGCTGGCGATGTTCATGATGTCGAGTGCCTTCTCGATGATGTCCGCACTCGAGAATGAGTTCAACCAGCGCCTGCAGCAGACCGCAATTGGCTTCGGCATCGCCTTCAGCGCGCTGACCGCCAGCCGCTTCCTCTTCCAACTACCCTTCGGTCGGCTTTCCGACCGGATCGGGCGTCGTCCGCTGATCGTCCTGGGGTTGATTTTAATGGCGCCGGCGACCCTTCTGCAGGGCCTCGTTACATCGACTTTGCAGCTGACCATCGTGCGCGTGTTCCAGGGATTCGCGTCATCGATGATCGCTGCGCCAGGCTTCGCTCTCGCCGGTGATATCTCACAGGCTGGTGGCGAGGGGCGTCAGATGAGCATTCTGGCGATGGGGTTCGGCTTGGGAATTGCCATCGGTCCGCTCATCGCTGGCAGCCTGGCAACGATCAGCTTCGAACTTCCATTTGCGGTTGGGGCCGTCCTGTCCCTCATCGGAGCATGGATGGTGCAGCGCTTCGTCGTTGAAACTGTTCAGCCGGATGAGTCCTGACGGACACTCTTTCACAGGAGGCAGATCTTCCATGGAAAACACAGAACGGCGCGAGTCGCTGCCACATTGGGACCTGGAGACAATTTACCCCGGTCTTGAATCGGAACCGTATCTGGTTGCAATGCAGGATCTCCGCCAGCAGATCGATGATCTGGAGAGCTTTATGAAAGATCAAGGGATCGCAGGGTCCGGGCGCATCCCGGATTCGGCGCAGGAGATCGCAGGGAAGATCGAGGGCGTCCTGAACCGCATCAACCGGCTGCTTGCGCTGCAAGCAACGCTCGATGCTTACATCACAGGGTTTGTGACGACCGATTCCTTCAATACGCTCGCCGCTCGACGGATGTCAGAACTTGAGCTGATCAGTGTGCGCTTCAAGCAGCTTGAAGTACTGTTCCGTGGTTGGCTGGGGGCGGTTTCGGCCGCAGAACCCGAACTTGACCAGGTTATCCAGAGTCACATGACGCTCGAGTCGCATGCTTATGCGCTGCAAGAAACGATCAGCGAGAGCCGCTATCTGATGTCGGAAGCTGAAGAGGAGCTTGCCGCTCAGCTGTCGCTGAGTGGGGCAAGCGCCTGGGGGAGACTCCAGGGGACAGTGACCTCGCAGATCGCCCTGCCGTTCGAGCGTAATGGTGAGATGGTTGAGCTCCCAATTACGGCTATTATGAATATCAGGCGTTACGATCGCGACGAATCTGTCCGCCGCCGGGCCTTTGAGGCGGAGATCGATGCCTGGGAATCGATGCGTGAGCCACTGGCTGCCTGCATGAACGGCATCAAAGGGACTGTCAACACGCTTAATGCCCGCCGCGGCCGTGAGGATTCGCTGCATCAGTCGATCGTGCAGGCGCGTCTCGACCGTAAAACCCTCGAAACGATGCTGGGAGTGATGAAGGAATCCTTTCCAATGTTCCGCCGCTACTTCAAAGCCAAGGCGAAACACATTGGGAAGGAGGCTCTGGCATGGTGGGACGTCTTCGCGCCGGTAGGCGAGGAGGGCAAGACCTTCGGCTATTTGGAAGCGAGGGATTACATCCTGGATATCTTCAAGGGCTTCAACGCGAATCTGTTTGAATTCACACAGCGTGCCTTCGACTCGGGTTGGATCGATGCCGAGCCAAGAAAGGGGAAGCGCGGTGGTGCCTTTTGTATGGAAGTGCCGCTGCTGGAGGAGTCCCGCATCCTGTGCAACTTCGATGGCTCACTCGACCAGCTGCTAACGATCGCGCATGAACTCGGGCACGCCTTTCACAATGAATGCCAGAAGGGGCTGACCATGATCCAGCGCTCGACGCCGATGACGCTGGCCGAGACGGCTTCGATTTTCAACGAGACGCTTGTCACGGAAGCTGCCCTACGCGATGCGGAGAGCGCGCAGGAAGAGCTGGCGATCCTGGAGACGTTTCTGATCGGCGCCTCTCAAGTCATCGTCGACATCTACTCCCGCTATCTTTTTGAGCATGAGGTGTTCGAACGCCGTAGGGAAGCGGAGCTCTCGCCTGATGATTTCTGTGAGATCATGCTGCGCGCCCAGCGAGAGACATACGGGGAGGGCCTCGATCCGGCTCACCAGCACGCCTATATGTGGGCGTGGAAGCCGCATTACTACAGCGAATCGCTTTCCTATTACAACTACCCGTATGCTTTCGGCCAGCTCTTCGGGTTGGGCTTGTATGCGATTTATCTGGAGCGGGGAGCTGAGTTCTTTGATCAATACCAGCAGCTGCTGCGCGAGACCGGCATGGGAACGGCCGCTGAGCTTGCCGGCCGGTTTGGCATCCGACTCGACCAACCTGGGTTCTGGCACAACAGCATGCAGGTGATCGAGAAGCGGATCGACCGTTACGAAGAGTTGATGCAGCGATGAACATAAGTTTTCGAAGGGGTTGTGGCTGATGACTCGCAAGGAAGGACGAAGATCGGACCAGATTCGCCCGGTCGATCTGCAGGTGGGATTTGTGATGTATCCGGAAGGTTCGGTGCTCTTTTCACTTGGCGGGACGCGCGTTCTGTGCAATGTGACTATCGAACAGGGCGTCCCGGCTTGGATGCAGTCGGGAAACATCCAGGGTGGATGGGTGACAGCTGAGTACGCCATGCTGCCGCGCTCGACCCATGTGCGGACGCCGCGTGAAACCGTGGCGCCGCGCGGCCGGACCGCGGAGATTCGCAGGCTGGTCGGGCGCAGCCTGCGGGCTGCCGTACATCTCGAGCAGCTGCCTACTGTGACCTGTATCGTGGACTGCGATGTGATCCAGGCGGATGGAGGCACACGGACAGCATCAGTCACCGGTGGCTATATCGCGTTGGCCCTGGCACTGAATCGGATCACCACAGCCGAAAGCAAGCAGGCACGGATCTTCGCCTCACCCGTAGCAGCCATCAGCGTGGGGAAGGTCGATGGGGAGATGCTTGTTGATTTAGACTACGATGAAGATTCGCGAGCCGAAGCTGATCTGAACCTGGTGATGAACGCAAATGGCGATTTCATCGAGATCCAGGGAACAGCAGAGCGCTGCCCTTTCAAACCGAGCGATCTCGAAGCAGCCATCGAGTTAGGCTGGAACGCCATCGATGGTCTGATCTCAATCCAGCGCGAGGCACTGGCTGCTCACGGCCTGGAGGGTGTTTAGCCAGCTCATCCATATCCCCGGACTATATTTCGACAAGCAAGACGGGCGCCCATCAGGACGCCCGTTGGTTATTTGATTGATCCGATCAAAATGACCGGGCTGACGCTGCCGTTTTAGCGCTACTCAATACTCTTCCTCTTCGAACACCTCATCATCGAATTCGAACTCCTCGTCGTCCTCGTACGCCCAGTCCAATTCGATGGGGGATGTCTCGATCACCTCAAGATACGCTCCGCAGCTTGAGCATGTGACTTTCTGGCCGATCTTGGGCGTCTTGCCAAGCCCGACTTCCGCGTCACATTCAGGGCAGAATCCCCTTGCCATGTCCAACCTCCTGGAGGGACTTGAAACTGCACGCAGTGTACGGAAGAACCGTTCAATTAGGGTAAGAAGAATCTACGAAAATCGTGGAAATATCTTCACATAGGTGCAAGGGGCGTGTGAATCTACCCACTTTAAGCGGACGCTGCAGCCAGCCTGAAATTCCTGGCGGGATCGGCCCGGATGTGCCCCGGGTAGACTCCGGCGGCAGCCCAACCGGCCCCAGGCCTGGACCTGGGATATGCAGTCGGGAATCGGTCCCCACCCGGCGGATCGCAAGGATTGGAGCTCATGGTCCCTGCGGTGAGCAACAGAAGCGGTCCTCACTGCGGCCTTCGACCGTTGGGGAATTGTGGAAGACGGTTCTCGGCTCAGGGAAGTTGCGCTTCAGTCCTTCACGAAGCGTGAGAGATCGGGGAAGATTAGTTTCTTGGTGTCGCCGCGCTGCAGCGCAGGGCGGTTGGCCGCCTCGAAATTGCGGTGTACCTCGCGCAGGGCGCGTACCTGCCATGCGGGCGGATCTTGAGAAAAGACCGCCAGGCTGACGGTGAAAGACCCCGGGATGAGGAGCAGGGTTTCACCGTTTTCGGTTTTCGTGGCGAAGATCCGGCCATCAGGCGAATTACCTTCGCTGGAACCGAACGTGCCAAGCAATCCCATCGCCTCTTCCGCGCTGGCTGGCATATCGCCATGGACATATATGCGATCACGTGAATCTTTATGGTACAGCCCAACGCTGTAGCAGGTAGCCTCATTCAGCTGAAGCAGGAAGCGGGTCTTACCCTCTTCGAGCACAATTTGCCAGCGATCGCTGTCTGGGTACTTCTGGCGCAGCCGTAATGCCACCTCACGCTGTTCCATGTAATGACGGTAAATCGCCCGGTACTGGGAGGCATTGATACGGCCCTGCTGGAAATCCTGCTCGAGGCGGGCGATCTTTTCATCGAGCGCTTCGAGCCGGCGGCGGAGTTCGGGATCCTCGATATCCTGCAGTGAAGGCTCTTCGACGGCTTCAACCAGGTCGGTTGCGACGACCTCATCGATCACAGGTGCCGCAGGTTGTGAGGCGGCCGCTGGAGGTTCCTGCGTTCGCGAAGCTTCCGGGACACCATCCATGAAAGGGGAAGCCTGGATTCCGCCCAGCGCGTCAATCTTGCGCTCCTGCTCACGCAGCAGTTCGCGTACTGCGCGCAGCTGCCCGGCACTGATCAGCCCATCGCAAAAGGCGATCGCCGAGGAGAGCATCCGCTCCTGGGCGCGTTCGAGCTTCTCGAGTGCCTCGAGGTACTCGGCATTCACTTCTGGCTCCGGCTTTGCCTTTCCACGATCAGCAGGCATTGCCGCCTCCTGCTCGCGCATGTGCGCCGGCGCCGCTGCTCCAGCTTCCCTTCCCATACACGAGCATCATAGCATGCACATCCATGAGCTGCGGAGAGGAAACTTGTACCATGAAATCCAGCATAGCCACTTTCAGCCCGCTTGGGGTATACTCCATCGTCGCTGACAGAAAGGATACGAATTCAAACCCCGCCAGCTATGAATCTCACCCAGACAGGATCCATGTTCAATCCCAGATCCCGGTTTTTCATCGCGATTTCATGTCTGCTGCTCTCCGCCTGCTCCGGTGGAGTCGCAGCGGGCAGTCCGACTCTGGATCCCGATATGGTGCTCCAGACCGCGCAAGCAAAGGCAGAATTGACGCGCCAGGCTACGTTCCAGACACCACCTCCGACTCCCATCACACCCTCGCCCACACATCCCTTCGAGACCGCCACGATCACTCCAACGCTTACCCCAACACCAGGGCGGGCAACGCTTACCGCTGATTACAATGCCTACGTGCGAGAGGGGCCAGACGAAGAGTACAAGCATGTCGATTTTCTGCTTGAAAGCCAGATGGCGTACGTCGTTGGCCGGTTTGAGAACACGGTTACCGGGACATGATATCATATCGAACGGGTCGATGAGGGCAAGAACGGGTGGATCTGGAGTGGTGCGGTCACGTTCCTGGGCGATCCGGCGACCATTCCAGAGGTCGAGCCACCTCCTCGTTAGCCGAAAGACAGCAATGCAGAAGAGCCCTCTTTAGGGGTTAAGGGGGCTCTCCGATCACTCCTTCTCCCACAATCAAATCTATTCGCCGAACTTGATGCCCTGCGCGAGCGGAAGCTCATCGGACCAGTTGACCGTATTCGTCTGGCGCCGCATGTACGCCTTCCAGGCATCCGAGCCTGATTCGCGTCCCCCGCCGGTCTCCTTTTCTCCGCCGAAAGCCCCGCCGATCTCTGCACCTGAGGTGCCGATATT
This sequence comes from Anaerolineales bacterium, assembly GCA_037379555.1. Taxonomy (GTDB): domain Bacteria; phylum Chloroflexota; class Anaerolineae; order Anaerolineales; family E44-bin32; genus E44-bin32. The sequence goes on from JARRJK010000018.1 coordinate 11,391, forward strand.
GACGTTAGCGATGCCGCAGTCGGAGCCGCGCACGGACAGGAAGCGTTCGATATAGCGCATATTGAGCGAAAAGATGGCGCTCGAAAGCCCCTGTGGGACACCGTTGTGGATGTCGATCGCATCTTCAATCGTATCGTATTCAAGCAAGTAGAGAATTGGGGCGAAGGTCTCCTGTTTTACGATCTCCGTCTGCTGCGGCATGTGGACAATTGTCGGCTCCACGAAGTTCGGGCCGAGATCAGGGCGCATCTTGCCTCCGGTCACGATCTTGCCGCCATCTTTCTGGGCTTGCTCCAGGGCTTCAAACATCTCCTCGACAGCCGCAGTCGTGACCAGCGGGCCCATAAGTGTGTCGTCTATCAGCGGGTCGCCCAGCCGCACCTGTTCGTAGGCCCGCTTCAAGCGGTCGGTCAGCTCTTCCGCGATCCCTTTCTGCATGATGATGCGTCGGGTCGTCGTACAGCGCTGGCCGGCGGTCCCGACGGCTCCGAACAGGATGGCGCGTGTTGCCATGTCGAGATCGGCGTCTTCGGCCACGATGATGGCGTTGTTGCCGCCCAGTTCGAGGATCGTTCGCCCGAAACGATGTGCGACCGCTTCCGAGACGCGGTGGCCAATCTTCGTCGATCCGGTGAAAGATATCAGCGGCACCCGGGGATCGTTGAGGAGCAGCTCACCCACGTCCCTGCCTGATCCGATGACGAGGTTGAAGATGCCCGTCAAATTGTGGTCAGCCATCACGCGGTTGGCGATGTGTTGCACGGCGATTGCCGTGAGCGGCGTGTCGGAGGATGGCTTCCAGATAACACTGTCACCGCAAACGGCCGCGATGGTCGAGTTCCAGGACCAGACTGCGACCGGGAAGTTGAACGCGGTGATCACCCCCACGACACCGAGGGGGTGCCACTGTTCGAACATGCGGTGCTCAAAGCGTTCGGAATGCATCGTCAGCCCGTACAATTGGCGCGAGAGTCCGACGGCGAAGTCGGCGATGTCGATCATCTCCTGGACCTCACCGTGTCCTTCGACGCGAATCTTGCCCATCTCGAGCGTGACCAGATCGCCAAGCGGTTCCTTGTATTCACGCAGCGCATCGCCCAGGTCGCGCACAACCAGGCCGCGTTTCGGAGCGGGCATGTCACGCCACTTCAGGAAAGCCTCATGCGCCCGACCGGATATTGTTTCATAGGTTTTAGGTGTGGCTTGCACAATGCTGGCGATGGCTTCGCCAGTCGTCGGATTGTAGGAAACCAGTTCCTTGCCCTGCGCGTCCCGTATCCAGCTTTCCGGACCACTGCACGCACCTGCATTAACGGCTTCGATGTTCAGCTTCTTGAGTAGGGATTTCATCCGTTCTCCTCTTGGAATGGCCTATACCGTGACTTTTGCACGGGCAATGAGCGTGGGGAGGTTTCCCAATTGCAGCCCAATCTTCATTCTACCCGCGCATAGGCCTAAATAGACCGTTTTCGGGCGACCTGGGGATCCGGGTTCAGGCTTCGCGATGATGAAGCCTGCGTGCGGCGATGACTGACAGGCCGTTCTCCGTCAGCGCCCAGGCCGTTTTATTCAACGCGTCAAACTTATCATTGAAATTCTGCTTCAGATGCTCCCAATCACCGCTGTCGATAACCTCCTGCTTATCACGGAAGTAATCGAGGATATCGGTTGGGTGCGCGCGCTCGCCATCGATCTCCGGGTCGCCGCCCTCGTGCTTCGCTGAGATGTTGGCGACGTGATCAGCGATCTCCACCAGCTCAGCGCGCCGGTTGTAAGGTTGGCGGACGATGCTTTTCATCGTCTCGGTGATGTGGTGCTCGAAGCGCACGATGTCTTCAAACCCCAGATCACGACGGAATTGCGCGGTGATTTCCATCGTCTCGTTATCGACCGAGTTGCTCCAGTTGAAACCGATCAGTGGAGAAGTGCCGTCGTCCCGGCTGAACAATTTCGCGCCGATCAATGTCCAGAGGGCAGCGTAAGGGTTATCGTTGCCCATGTAGACAGAGATTTTGAACTCGATATCCACCCCGATCCTGTGCAGCAGGTAACCCAGTAGGACGGTGCCCGGATTGACGTTGAGCACCTGGCGTACGCCGTATTCCGTATAGTAGTAGAGGAATTCATCCAGCCATTTCAACGCGTATTCATTCGGCTGACCGACGCCGCCGAAGTAGCCGGTGATCGTCTCCGGCCCGCCGAGGTGGATGTTCGATCCGTCCGTGCCCTTGGTGTCGAGCGTCTCGACCCAGCTGGCCCCGATGATCTGCATTGCGGCTGCGGTAGCTGCCAGGTCGCCGTCCTGCTCCTGCTCCTTCATCTTTCGCACCCGGATGAAGCGGGCGGGCATGAGCATGCCCTCCTGGATGGCGCGTTCGGCGATCATCCGCAGCCAGGGGAAATAATGGAACGAGCTGATCTCAAGCGTAACGGCATACTCGTCCTTAAATTTCGTCTTCCTTGCGCGATCGCCGAGGACTTTCGCACGGTATTCGGTTTCGCTGATAAAGGCCTGCTTGTCCCGTTTCTCTTCGAGCCAGGCTAAATCCTCAAGGTACTCCGGATGGATCTCCCTCACCTTTGTTTTGAGAGCGTTCAGCTCACTCGAGGCTTTTGCCTTGGCATTGATTTCCTGCGGCGAGCCGTATTTGTCGATCACCTCCAGAAAGTCGTTCACGACCCGCATATCGGGATCGAGCAGTACCTTGTTGATCGCATCCAGATGTTCGGTCGGGATTTCAAGTTTACTGCGCAGTTCATCCGTCATTTCGATCTCCCTCGTCCCTGTGGTTGCACGGTTTCCTGGCTAATCAAGCATGCTCAGCAGCTCTTCGTACTCGTCATCCGGCATGCCGAACCAGTTCGCCTCCGCCGGAAACTCGCGCGCCTCCACCTCACGTACGTACGCCTTCAAGCCCTCCAGGATTACTTTGCCAGCCTCGCCAAAAACCTTTGCCATGCGGGGTTTGAATTTCGGGTAGAGGCCGAACATATCGTGATAGATCAGCAGTTGGCCATGAGCCCCCAATCCTGATCCAAGACTGATGACGAAGCAGTTCTTCATGCGTTCCGTGATCAGCTGGCAGAGCCTGTTGGGAACCATCTCGAACAATATCGCGAAAACACCCGCTTCTTCCAGGGCGTGGGCATCCTCGATGATCTGCTTCGCCTGCAATGCACCTTTCCCCTGCACACGGAATCCTCCCAGTGCACTCACGCTTTGCGGGGTCAATCCCAGATGCCCCATTGCGGGGATCCCCGAACCGACGATCCCGCGCACGCGCTCTACGATCGATCTACCGCCTTCGAGCTTAATCGCGTCGCAACCCGCTTCCGCCATGAAGCGGCCTGCATTGCGAATGGCGGCTTCGGTGCTGGGTTGATAGCTCATGTAAGGCATATCGCCTATCAGCCATGCGTTGGGAGAACCCCGCCGGACCGCCTGGCTGTGGCGGATCATGTCATCCATGGTTACCGGCAGCGTGGAATCGTAGCCGAGCATTGTCATGCCCAGGCTGTCGCCGACGAGAATCATGTCGACCCCGGCTTGTTCCTGGAAATAGGCTGTCGGATAGTCGTACGCCGTGAGCATGGTGATCGGTGTCCCGTCGGCGACTTTCTGGAACAGAGCAGGCAGCGTGACCTTTTTGCGTTCACTCATGGAAGACCTCCTCCACCGCAGGATGTGGTTTTTTAGGTCAGGATTCTCAGGGTTACGATCCGTGCGAACGATACTACAGGGTGTCTCACTGGGGTTTGATTTCCTGAGTTTGGGTCGGTTCGATCCCCACCGCTCAGTCTAGGCTAATCCGCCATGAAGGACAAGTTCCGTACTCCAGAAGATGGTGGCCAGAACCCATCGGATTCACGTGGTTGGATCACGGCTGTACCCGAGTCCCTGCAGTCGCGCCGAGCAGCACGTCCTTTAAAAGGCCAGGTTGGCTGGCGGAGAAGATCAGGACTTCGGCCTGGCTGAACTCCCTTGCCCAGGCTATGGCCTGCTCGATCTTAGCCCGCATCCCACCGGTGACGTCCTGGCCGGGTACACGTTCGAACTTCAAGCCCGCCAGGTCAAACGGACGCAGCACTTCGATCGTGTTGCCCTCGTCATCCAACACGCCTGCCGTTTGACCCGCGAGCAGCAAGCGCTGCGGCTGTACGTCAGGGGCAAGCGCCGAGAAGACCTGTTCGGTAGACAGGATAGCTGAACCCTGGCTTTCATCGAAGACAACATCGCCGTATACAACCGGGATCAATCCGCGGTCTACGGCGTGAACAATCGGCGCTGCGTGGTAGGTCAGGACCTCACCATCCCGGGCCAGCGCCATTGCGGAGGGTGGGAATGACATGGCCGGCAATCCACCGTTCAGCAGCTCCCGCATTACAAGCTGGTGGAGCTGTCGGGCGGCATCCGCGACGGAGATGAACCCCGACCAATCCTGCGCAGTGCGCGCTCCGAGGTGGGTTCCTGCCTGGGCAGCAGCGTAGTGGCCGAAGGAGCCAGAACCATGCCCCAGGAGCAAGGGCATTTCTGATGCCCCACGCCAGGCTGCCGCGATCTCAGCTGCCAGACGGTTGATGACGTCGATGCGCGGGGTGAGAGGCTTGCTTTTATCCGTGATCAGCGACCCGCCGAGTTTGAGGAAGATCATGTGCCCACCTCGACTTCCTTGATTCCTGCTCCGCCTGCCTCTTGAAGGGCGTTGCGGACGCTCGCCGAGCTTTCTTCGTCGACCAGCGCGAGCATGTAGCCGCCGTTACCAGCACCGGTTAGTTTGGCTCCCTGTGCGCCGGCTTCAAGCGCAGCCTGTATCAGACCTTCGAGCTTGGAGGAGCTGACGCCGATGGAGCGCAGCAGCTCCTGATTGTGGTTCATGAGCGGTCCGAGAGCGGTGTGGTCACCCGAAAACAGGGAGGTATGGGCTTGTTCGACAAGCCCGCCGATCTGTTCGAAGAGAAGGTCGTACTTTGCAGAATCCTGCTCCCGGCGAGATCGGACGCCCGCAACCGCCTCGGCTGTCCCCGTCCGCTGACCGGTGTCGGCCAGGACGAGCTGCAGCGGGGCTTGCAAATGGAATGGCTGCAGGGTCTGATCCCGGACGTAGTACACCGGCTGCTCGTATGCGATCACGGTGTTATCGATCCCCGAGGGCGAACCGTGGTGGATCCGTTCGACTTCAAAGGCGAGCCGGGAGGCGGAGGGGGGTGTGAGTTCAGCGTGAGCGAAGGCGGTGAGTGCCCGGGCGATAGCGATGGATACGGCGGCTCCAGAGCCCAGGCCGGCACGGGTGGGAATATCCGAGTGGATCGTGATCAGGAGCGGTTGATCGGGTTGGAACTCCAATTCCCTCAGGGTCAGCCTGACGATGGCCGCCAGTGGGTCCTGCGGATCACATTCGTGTAGCCATAATTGGCGTTGCAGATCCTCGCTGACGACCTGGATCTGGCCCGCGTCACCCTCTTTGTGAACCCGAACCTGAGCATGTGCGCGCAGCGAAGGGAGCGGAACGGCGATCGCAGGCTGGCCGTAAACGACGGCATGCTCACCGAACAAGATCGATTTCGCTGAAGCATCTGCATCGCTCATAGGGAAAGATAAAGAACGATCACGACACTCAAAGCCCAGAGTGCGGCTGTAGTCAGCAGGGGCCGGTCGCGCAGCAGAAGCTCTTCCGGCGCACCGCCGGCGCCTTCGACATGGATCAAATACAGATAACGGAAGATACCGTAGATCACGAATGGTATCGTCAGCATCATTAAATGGTTGGAGGGAAGGTTTTCTGCGGAGAAGGTATACAGCGAGTATGCGACGATTGTCGTGCTGGAGACGATCGAGAGCAGGTGATCAATGTAGGGCAGTGTGTATCCATCGAGCACGCGGCGATGCGAGTTAGCCTGGTCTGCAAGCAGCACCATCTCCGCCCGGCGCTTGCCCAGACCGATGAAGAGCGCCAGCAGGGTTACGCAGACATACATCCAGGGCGAAAAACGCTGCACGATGATCAGCGCCACGCCGGCTCCGACACGTAGCACGAATCCGGAGGCGAGCACGAGCACGTCGATGATCGGGATGTGCTTCAGGTAGAAGGAGTACAGCAGGTTCATCCCCATGTAGGTCGCCAGGATGATTTCGAAGCCTGTGCCGAGCGTGATCCCGAAACCGAGCGTAAGCCCGGCGTAAAGGATCGCCGCCAGGCGTGCTACCTGGGGGGAAAGCTTCCCGGATGCCAGCGGCCGCAGGCGTTTGACGGGGTGCTGCCGGTCTTGTTCGAGATCGGCCAGGTCGTTGATCAGATACACTGCGCTCGCCGCCAGGCAGAGTAGGATGAATCCGGCGAATGTCCGTAAAAATGATGCGGGATTAAACAACTGTTGGTCAAAAACCAGGGCGGTGAAGATAATCAGGTTCTTGATCCACTGCTTTGGCCGCATGGCTTTCAGGAGTGATTTCCACATGGGTGGGATGATAGCAGGGATGCGGGTGCGCGGCAAGATTTTCCCCTTACGCTTCAAGCTGCCTCGCTTCGTCGCCTTTCATGTACAATCAGCCTGAGCTATGGCGAGAAAACGTGTTGATCGTGCCCTTGTGGATGCCGGACTGGCTGAGTCGCGAGCGATCGCGCAGCGTTTGATCATGGCTGGCCAGGTGCGTGCAGATGGCCAGTTGGTGCACAAGTCATCCCAGCTGGTAACGCCAGAGATGGAACTGACCATCGAGCAAGGCCCGCGCTTCGTGTCACGGGGCGGCGGGAAACTCGAAGCCGCGCTCAAGGCCTTTGAGATTCAGGTCGCCGAAGCGGTATGCGCCGATGTGGGCGCATCGACCGGCGGTTTCACGGACTGCCTGTTGCAGCACGGCGCGGCCCACGTGTACGCGATCGACGTCGGCCGCACGCAGCTGCACTGGAAACTGCGCCGGGATGCCCGCGTGATCTCGATGGAGGGCGTCAACGTTCGCTACCTGCAAACCCTGCCCGAGCCAATCGATCTCGCCACGATCGATGTATCCTTTATCTCGCTGCGCCTGGTATTGGGCCCAGTTGCCGGGTGGCTCGATCAGGACGGACAGATCGTTGCGCTGGTTAAGCCTCAATTCGAGGCTGGAAGGAAGGACGTCAAGCGAGGTGGGGTCGTGAAAAATCCTGGCGTGCATAAGCGTGTGATCAAAGAGGTTATTGAAGCCGGGCGCGCTGCGGGCTTGCATCCATCCGGCATTATTCGATCGCCCTTACGGGGTCCCAAGGGAAATCAAGAATTCCTGCTCTGGCTGCGGCAGGAAGCTGCCGGACTGCCGGTGGAGGATCTATTGGAACCGCTGTTCGCATTCCAGGTCCAGGACTGAGGCCGGGCGCGATACCGGCCTCCTCATGCGCGCTGATTTACCCCTGCTTTTCACGTTATTCATGAGCTCTCTGGTTCCTTTTCGAGGGATGCGATCCTGGGGATCGACGGGTATAATCGCCGAGCGATGCGAAACCCTCGTTCACGGACAGTATTAGGACTCGTCATAGGCCTGGTCATCAGCGGGCTGGCACTGGCGCTGGCGGTTCGCTGGTCGGGCTGGCAGCAGCTGCGTTTGGCTTTGAGCGAAGTTGATCTGCGGTATGTGGTCGCGGCGCTGTGCGTTTTCCTGTTGTCGATGCTGGCCCGCACTGCTGCCTGGCAGGCGCTGCTCAATTGGCGCTTCCCTTTCCTGCGTGTGATCGCGGTTTTGAATGAAGGTTACCTGCTCAATAACGTCTTGCCGTGGCGGCTCGGCGAGCTCGGGCGGGCAGTCTTGCTGGGACAGGCGCCAGGTTCCAGCGTCCTGACGGTGCTGTCCAGCATTTTGGCTGAACGCCTCTATGACGTGACGCTTGCGCTGTCGCTGTTGTTCATCCTGTTTCCCTTCGCCGCAGATCTGCCCGGTGCGACGATCACAGCCTTTCTGCTTGCATTTCTCGTGATCGGCATCCTCGGCGCCTTGTTCATCCTCATACGCCGCTCGTCCTGGGTTGAAGCGATCCTGATCCGCCTTCCAGGAGGTCTTGACCGATGGGGTCCGGTCTGGAGCCAGCTTCGTGCGGGGCTTCGGGCACTCGAAGATGGAAAGGTATTCCTGGCAAGCAGTTTCTTCATGGTTCTCAGCTGGGCGCTCGCCGGTCTTGAATACTGGCTGGTGATCCGTGCAGTCTTACCCCAAGCGCAGCTGGTCTGGGCATACTTCATGCTGACAGTTTCCCTGCTGGGCGTTGCCGTGCCGTCATCTCCCGGCTACATCGGCGTATTCGAAGCGGCTGGCGTGATCGCGCTCTCGGTGTTTGGCGTCCCGCGCGCCGACGCCCTGGCTGCGGCCATTATCTTGCATGCGATTGTTTACATCATCGGCTCAGGCTTTGGCCTGCTGGCGATGACGACCGAGGGCGAAACGCTGGGCGGACTCTACGCGCGCGTGCAAGCCTGGTTGTCCTTACGGGCAAAGGAACAGGCGTCCTGAATGCGGATCTTGAACAGTCTTTACTACTACCGCCCGCATTACTCGGGGTTGACGGTGTACACAGAGCGTTTGGCGCGCGAGCTCGCTTCCCGCGGCCATCAGGTGACGGTCCTGACCTCTCGCTATGACAGCAGCCTGGCGAAGGTGGAAGACGTCGAGGGCGTGCGGGTGCGGCGAGTTCCGGTGATGCTGAGGGTTAGTAAAGGACCCATCATGCCCGGATTGCTGCCGCTCGCCAACGGCCTGATCCGCGAGCATGATCTCCTGCACCTGCATGTACCCCAGTTGGATGCAGCGTCGCTGGCGCTGCTGGGCAGGCTGCACGGGAAACCGGTCGTTGTGACCTACCACTGTGACTTGAGCCTGCCACCTTCACCACTAAATTGGGTCGCCAACAGATTGTCCGACCTGGCTAACGGGATCTCGCTTGCAGCTGCGGATCGTGTCGTGGCGAACACCTCTGATTATGCGGCTGAATCTCCGGTCCTCTCGAGGGTTAAAAAGAAACTGCAGATCATCCCACCACCGATCGAGATCCCGCCCGTCGAGTCGGAGAGGGTGAAGGCGCTGCGCGCCCGGTGGGGGATTGACGCCGGTGACCGCGTCATCGGCATGGTGGCACGCCTCGCAAGTGAAAAAGGGGCCGAAGTCCTGATCCGGGCGATGCCATATGTCCTGAAGATCTTCCCCCAGGCGCGTGTGCTCTACGTGGGGCAGTATCAAGACGTCATGGGAGAGGAACGCTACATCCAGCGCCTCAGGCCGATGATCGATGCGCTTGGGGATCATTGGACCTTTCTTGGGACGCTTGCTGCCTCTGACCTGGCGGCGTTCTATTCCCTGTGCGATGTCACCGTCCTGCCCAGTCTGAACAGCACAGAGAGCTTTGGGATGGTGCAGGTGGAAGCGATGATGTGCGGAACGCCGGCTATCGCCAGTGACTTGCCCGGCGTTCGCCACCCGACCCGGGCTACCGGCATGGGCTTGACGTTTGCACCCGGCGATCACGAAGCCCTGGCCGACGGGATCCTGTCGATCCTTCAGAATCCGCACGAATACGCATCCGCAGACGATGGTGTGAATGCCCAGTTCGGCACCTCTGCGGTTGCCGACCGCTATGAGGAGCTCTTTCGCTCGCTGGTCGCTTCCGGGGATAAGGGCGATGCCTGAGGATTTTCTCCAGCTTCACCTGAAGGCGCTGCCCTACTTCCGTGCACTGCTGCGTTCGATCGAGGCGACGTTCTACCAGGATTTGGAGTTGCCCTCTCCAATCCTGGATATGGGCTGCGGGGATGGGCACTTTGGCAGCGTGACCTTCGATCGGAAAATTGATATTGGCGTCGACCCCGATCTGCCTTCTCTGCAGGAAGCACAAACACGACAGGCATATCACTCCCTGATTCAATCCGATGGTGCCATTCTTCCGCTTCCGGCGGGTTCCATCGCCTCGGCTTTCAGCAACTCGGTGCTCGAGCATATCCCGCACCTCGACAGGGTGCTGGCCGAGCTGGGGCGCGTGATGAGGACCGGGGCGCCGCTTGTCTTCACAGTGCCAAACCCTGGCTACCGCTCGGAACTGAGCTTCCCTCGATGGCTGACACGCATGCGCTTGCCGGGTCTGGCGGAACGCTACACGGAATGGTTCATGCGGATGTCGCGCACGTGGAACATGTTCTACGAGCCGGGCTGGCAGGAGCGTCTGCAGACCGCTGGTTTTGAGATCGAAAGGACGTTCCGGTACTTTTCGCCCCGTGCGTTATCGGTGTTGGAATGGGGCCATTATTTCGGAGCCCCCACGCTGCTGCCGCGCAAGTTGACCGGCCGCTGGATCATCGCACCCACAAACTGGAACCTGGCTTTGACGGATCGCATTGTGCGGCAGTACTATGAGGAGCCGCGAACAGAGCACGGCACGTACAGCTTTTATCTGGCGCGCAGGATATGACCGAAACCCACGAACCACAGCCTCCCGAAACCAGCCAGCAGTCCGAGCCAACGGTGCTCGATTGGTTCAAATCGCTGCTGCGTTTACGGCCGATCCCGATCCCTGAGTCCGAGCATGAGCCGGAGGCGCCGATTCCGACACCAGTGCCGATCGAACCTCCATCACAAGAACCGGTTCGTGCTGCACCTGTCGCGCTACCGCCCGCCGCATTGCTACGCCTTCCCCTGGCACTCCTGCTGGCACTGATCGCCCAATTCGGCTTTGAATTGAAGTCGGGTTCGATCTGGACAGGGGTCGCCCTCTACCTGGCAGCGGCCGGTCTCGTCGCCTGGGCTTTCTGGGAAGGTGATGTCGCGCTGCCATGGCTGCCGCGCTCGCGCGCGCCAGCGCGCATTGCCACCTTCCGGCCAGCGTATCTGATCGCAGCCGCAGTGCTTGCGGGGTTGACCTTCGCCTCCAGCGCCGGTAACCGTTTCAATGCACCAACGCTTCTCTTCTGGCTAGGGTCGATCACATCGATCGTGATTGCATTCTGGGAGGGCCCTGCCCCTTTCCGCACGGCGCCAAACCGCCTGCGCTTGTGGCTTGAAAGTGGGAGCTGGCGGCTGCGGATCTCCCGCTGGAATGTGCTCGTTCTGTTCGTCTTCGGAATATCGCTGTACTTTCGATTTGCTCATATCAACAGCCTGCCGCCCGAGATGGTCAGCGATCATGCGGAAAAGCTGCTCGATGTGGTTGATGTGTTCAACGGGAAGTATTCGATCTTCTTTCCGCGCAACACCGGGCGCGAAGCGCTTCAGTTCTATATGGCTGCGGCGACGGCCCGTTGGCTGGGAACCGGAATCAGCTATCTGACGCTGAAGATCGGTACTGTGCTTGCCGGCGTGGTGACGCTCCCGTTTATCTACCTCTTCGCACGTGAGGTCGCGGGGAAGCGGGCTGGGCTGGCGGCGATGGCCCTGGCCGGAGTTGGCTACTGGCCGAATGTGATCAGCCGGGTCGGGCTGCGTTTCCCGCTTTACCCGCTATTCGTCGCACCGGCGATGTATTACCTCGCGCGCGGGGTACGTACGCGGCGCCGGAATGATTTCCTCATCTGTGGTTTGGTGGTAGGCGCTGGCCTGCATGGCTACACACCGGCGCGGGTTATACCGATTCTGGTTGCCGCCGGAGTCTTCCTGCTGCTGCTGCACCGGGAAGCGCGTAAGTCCCGGGGAGCGTTCTTGAGCTACCTGATGATGGCCGGGTTGGCGGCATTGATCGTGCTTATGCCGCTGGCACGGGTGGCGGTCGATCGTCCGGATGAGCTTATCTACCGCATGGCCACCCGCTACGGAAGCGCCGAGCGGCCGCTTCCCGGACCTGCGCTGCAGATCTTCCTCTCCAACGTCTGGAACGCCTTGCGCATGGTCAATTGGGATGACGGCGAGGTGTGGGTTAATTCCATTCCACACCGTCCGGCGCTGGATTGGATCACTGCCGCCCTCTTCCTGCTGGGTTTCGCGATTGCCCTGTACCGCTACATTCGCAAGCGGCACTGGATCGACCTCTTCGTCCTAATCTCTATCCCGATCCTTCAGCTGCCCTCGACGCTCTCGCTCGCCTTCCCGGCCGAGAACCCGGCCACAAACCGGGCTGCGGGCGCGATCGTACCTGTGTTCACGCTGGCGGGCATGGCCTTAGCCACCCTTCCTGATTGGGCTGAGCGGCTCTGGAGAGAGGGGCGCCTGCGCTGGATCGGAACGCTTGGAGCGCTGGTGCTCATGTTCGGCGTCCTGCGGCTCAATTACAATCTCGTCTTCATCGAGTACGATGATCTCTATCGCCGCTCGGCGTGGAATACGAGTGATGCAGGCCGCATCATTCGCGGCTTCGCCGAATCGATCGGAACCTACGATACGGCTTACGTTGTCGCCTACCCGCATTGGATGGATACGCGGCTGGTAGGGATGAATGCAGGGCGGGCCACAAAGGATTATGCGATCTCAGCGGAAGCCTTCGATAGCCTGAGAATTGATCCTCGGGCCCAGCTCCTGCTGCTCAATCCGGGTGACGTTGAATCGCTCGAACTCCTCCGGGCGATGTTCCCGCAGGCGAGTGTGAGCCGATGGACATCTCCCCTCCCAGGGAAGGACATCGTGTTATTCTTCATACCGCCTGCGTCGGGAGCGGAGTTCGCGCCGCCCGCGGAGCCGGAGTCGTGATGGGCCTATCGACCGGTGACCAGACCATAAACGGGGAAGTCCATCGCTACAGATGGCTGCGGCTTCCAGTCAATGCATGGGTCGGGATTGCGCTCTTCCTGATCCTGGTTGTTGGCGCTTACTTGCGATTTACCGGCTTGAACTGGGATGAAGGCACGCACCTCCACCCTGATGAACGCTTCCTGACGTTGGTCGAATCGGCAATCAAACTCCCTAGCTCCCTCGGCGAGTACTTCGACACGGATGTGTCACCGCTAAACCCCTACAATTCGAATTACACGTTCTTTGTCTACGGCACCTTTCCCATATTCCTGGTGCGCTATGTCGCCGAGTGGGTAGGGCAGACGGGTTATGATCAGGTGCAGCTGGTCGGCCGGGCGCTGGCGGCGAGCTTCGATCTGGTTTCCCTGGTCCTGCTTTATCTGATTGGAAAGCGTCTGTACAGCCGCAAGGTCGGCTTGCTTGCGGCGCTCTTCGGTTCGCTGTCTGTACTGCTTATCCAGCATGCGCATTTCTTCGTCGTCCAGCGCAACCAGGCGAAGGATTACTTGTTCTTCGGCCTGGCGCTCGGGCTCTCCGTCGCTTCGAAAATCAGCACCGCTCCGCTGGCGGGGGTGATAGCCCTCGCCGCGCTGGTGCAGGTGCTGCGTGCAGCCCCTGAATCCCGTCATGACGTTCTGGCGCGAGCGCTGACGTACTTGATTGGAGCCGCCTTTGTATCGCTCGTGGTCTTTCGAATCTTCCAGCCGTACGCGTTTTCCGGCCCGGGCTTTTTCAACATCAGGCCGAACCCGAACTGGCTGGCGAACATGGCCGAGATCCGCAACCAGCAGGCTGGAAACACAGACGCGCCGTACGCGCTGCAGTGGGCGGACCGTGCCCCGATCTGGTTCACATTCAAGAACATGGTCCTGTGGGGGCTTGGACTCCCACTGGGTGTTGCGGCATGGATTGGCTGGACGTGGGCGGCGTATGAACTGATTCGCAAGCGGGATGAGCGTCATCTGATACCAGTCCTCTGGACCGGGGCTTTCTTCGTGTGGCAGTCGATCGGATTCACGAAGGCCATGCGCTACCAGATCCCGATCTATCCGCTGCTGGCACTGTTTGCAGCTTGGGCGCTGGTCGAAGCTTGGAAACGGGCCGGGCGTGTGAGGGGGACATGGAGGCGTGCTGCACAAGGGGCAGCGCTGTCGGCAGCCGTCGTCGTGGTCGCCGGCACTGCTTTCTGGGCTTTCGCCTTCACCAGCATTTACCGCGAGCCCTTCACGCGCGCAGCGGCTTCGCGCTGGATCTACCAGAATATCCCCGGAGCAGTGAATCTGGTCCTCCTGAAGGACGGCCAGGAGCAGCTGGAAGTGCTCCCGGTGCCCCCGGAATTTTCGCTCGCGCCGGGTGAGACACAGACTTTTGCCCTGCCGGGGAATTTGCTTGCGGAGGGGCATGTCGAGATCACCGGGGTGCTCATTCCCTTCGTCTCCGTTGGGGATCGGGAGCAGCTGGCGGACCTCGCAGTAGAGCTCAAGCCCGATCCAAGCACCGCTACGGTCCTTGCACAAGCCGATCTGCGCGGGACGGTACTTGGCGGTCGTGAGCTCGAGCTGAATGGCGCTTTTGACCGGGTGATCGTATCGGAGGAGGGCAGCAGTCTGTTCCTCGTGCTGCAGAATCGCAGCGCTGGCAGCGTGATGATGCGCCCAACGATTTTGGTGCATGAGACAACCTGGGATGATGGGCTTCCGTGGGGCGTAGGCGGCCGCAGCCTGGGCGGACGATATGAGGTGCGCAATCTCGAGCTGTATTGGGATGACGACCAGGACGACGATCAGAACGGC
>JARRJK010000018.1:25868-73630 GCA_037379555.1 Anaerolineales bacterium
GAACGGCAGTCCGGATAAACTAGAACGCATCGCCGACTCCCTCGATCAGGGTGAATATATAACGATCTCCTCCAACCGGCAGTACGGCACGATCAGCCGGGTGCCCATTCGATACCCGCTCACCACGGCTTACTATCGGGCGTTGCTCGACTGCCCTGTGGATCAAACGGTACTGCACTGTTATGCGACAGCCAGCGAGGGGGAGAGCGGCCTGCTCGGCTACTCGCTGGTGAAGGTGTTCGAAAGCAATCCCCGGCTCGGGCCGATTCAGATCAATGACCAGGAGGCGGAGGAAGCTTTTACGGTTTACGATCATCCGAAGGTTTTGATCTTTAAGAAGGATCCCGATTTCAGCCGCCAGCGGGTCCTGGATTTGCTTTCCCAGGTCGATGTCAGCCAAGTGGTTCACGTGCTTCCGAAGGATGTTGGTTCAGACCACGGCAAGGAACTGCTGCTGCCGCCGGGCCGATGGGAGGAACAGCAGGCGGGTGGGACCTGGACGGATTACTTCAACCTCGCTTCGCTCATCAACCGGTCGGGATTCGTAGCGGCGGTTGTGTGGTGGATCAGCATCGGCGCCCTCGGCTTGCTTGTCTTCCCTCTAACTCGAGTGATATTCGGCGGGCTGGAAAACAGGGGATACGCGCTCAGCCGGCTGATTGGCCTGCTGTTGTTCGCCTGGGTGAGCTGGATGGCGGGGAGCGTTGGCATCCGCGTCAGCCGTCCGGTGCTGCTGCTCTCGCTGCTGCTGATCCTGGCCTTCTCGGGCTGGTTTGCCTATCG
The DNA here is from genome assembly GCA_037379555.1 of Anaerolineales bacterium. Lineage (GTDB taxonomy): Bacteria > Chloroflexota > Anaerolineae > Anaerolineales > E44-bin32 > E44-bin32. The sequence goes on from JARRJK010000018.1 coordinate 26,652, forward strand.
GGATCGGGATCAGCTGCGCAGATTCTTCAAGGAGCGCTGGCGGGCCATCCTGTGGTTGGAGGCCTTCGCACTCGTTTTCTTTCTGCTTGATCTGCTGATCCGCTATGCAAATCCGGATCTCTGGAAGCCAGGTACAGGTGGCGGGGAGAAGCCGATGGACTTCTCCTACCTGAATGCGGTCATCAAGAGCACGACCTTCCCGCCGTACGATCCGTGGTTTGCCGGCGGCTACATTAACTATGCTTGCGCTGGGCGGTTACACCGTGGCTGCGAACCTGGTTTCGGGTGACGGGGCGATCATTAACTGGCGCCCGCGGCCAAGCGCGCGCTTGGCGGGTGTCCTCGCTGCGGCGATGCTGGTCGTCTTCGGCAACCTGGGCACGGCGCGCATGTTCTATGACGGTTTCAAGCAGATTGGACGGGCTGGCGAGCCCGAGGGGGAGCTGCTGGTTGGCGCTGTGCAGGCTGTTCGCGGCATGGGCCGCTACCTGACATTTCAGGACACGCTGCCCTATGGTCTGGATCAATGGTACTGGAATCCGAGCCGTGCGATCACCCCCGGGGAGGGCGAGGCAGGACCGATCACCGAGTTTCCATTCTTCACCTTCATTTATGCCGACCTGCACGCCCACATGATCAGCCGGCCCCTGACGGTGTTGAGTCTGGCCTGGAGCCTCTCCTGGTTGCGCATAGCCATTAGGAAAGAGAAGCGCAGTCGCCGGGACTGGCTGCTGGCGCTTTTTATCGGTGGGCTAGCCCTGGGTGCATTGCGCCCGACAAACACATGGGACTTCCCGGTCTATTGGGCGCTCGGCCTGGGAGCCGTAATCTACAGCGGTTTTCTGGGGGAATCTGGCTCGAGGACCCGCAATCTGCTCTTTGCTGGCGCCTCAGCAGCTCTGCTGCTGTTCCTGGCGCAGTTCACTTACTATCCCTACCACTACTGGTACGGGCAGGGCTATCAATCCGTGAGTCTCTGGGAGGGATCGCGCACCTCGCTGATCGATTACCTCACGGTCCATGGTCACTTCCTTTTCATCATCACAGCCTGGATGCTGTGGGAGGTGCGGGAGTGGATGGCGGCCACGCCGTTGTCGCACCTCGCGCATTTGCGTTCTCAGCTCGGTGCAATCGCTTTCAGCTTGCTGATCTTCATCGCTCTGCTCGGGTGGCTGCTCGGACGAGGCATCCAGGCTGCGGTAGTCATCCTGCCATTGGGGGTGCTCTGCCTGCTGCTTCTGCTGCGGCCCGGGCTCCAACTCGGCAAGCGTGTTGCCCTGGTCCTGACTGGCAGCGCGCTTGTGCTGACGCTGATCGTGGAACTGGTCGTGCTGACGGGTGATATCGACCGCATGAACACCGTTTTCAAGTTCTACATGCAGGTCTGGGAACTGCTGGCGATCTCGGCTGGCGCAGCTTTCGCCTGGACTTTCGCCGATCTGTTGGCATGGAATCGCGGCTGGCGCTGGCTGTGGACCGCCGCGGCAGTGTTCTTGCTGTTCTGCGCCGCGCTCTATCCGATCACCGCTGCACCGGCACGCATTCGTGACCGCTTCAGCAATTTAGCGCCGCACACGCTTAATGGTATGACCTTCATGCGCAGCATCGATAATTACTACGAACTCGGGCAGAAGCTTGAGCTGAATGAAGACTACGAAGCGATCCGCTGGATGCAGGAGAACGTCAGCGGCACACCGGTGATCATCGAAGCGAATGTCCCCGAGTACCGCTTCGGTAGCCGCTTCACGATCTACACCGGTCTGCCTGGCGTGCTCGGCTGGCGCTGGCACCAGGTGCAGCAGCGGGTCCCGATCGGGGATCAGCCTGTCAACCAGCGCAGCTTTGATATCCTGGCCTTTTACCTGACCCAGTCGGGCGCGGATGCGATGGAGATTATCGACCGCTACGATATCTCCTACGTTGTCGTTGGTGACCTTGAACAAGCGTATTACGCCTATGTCGAGCCGTGTCGACCTGAAGATGATGGTTCAGGCGTTTATTGTGATCTGCGCGGCTATGCCTTCGGTATGCCTGGTTCGTATGAAGTCGATCCCGGTGAATGCACCGCGCTCGACCCGGATAACGAGAGCGGTGGGCTGCGCTGCCCGACGTATGGGCTGGATAAATTCCCGCGCATGGTGCAGAACGGGCAGCTGCGAGTGGCTTTCCAGACCGGGAGCACGGTCATCTACCAGGTGGTGGAATGATCGCCCCAGTGATCCTCTGGTGGGCCTGGAGCACACTGCTCGGGTTGGCCGTACTGCCGTTGATCCGGCGCGTCTTCAGCCGGCTTCCGGGCCAGGGACTGCCTTTCGCCCGTCCGGCCGGGTTGCTCCTTGGCGGCTATCTCTACTGGGCCGGTTCGACCTTCGGTGTCATCCGCAGCGACCTGGGCGGCGCTTTACTGGCCGTTGCCCTGCTGGCGGCGTTCTCCTGGTGGTTGGAGCGCGATCGGCTGCGTGACCTCCTCGCCTCGCTGCGCGAGCTGCGTCCGATGTTGATCGTCACGGAGGTGGTCTTCGCCCTGGCTTTCATCGGCTGGGCGTTCGTTCGCGCCAACAATCCGCAAATCACAGGCACCGAGAAACCGATGGAGCTGGCGTTTCTGAATTCTATCTTGCGCTCGCCCCAATTCCCACCGCGCGACCCATGGCTGTCCGGTTACGCCATCTCTTACTACTACTTCGGCTACGTCTTGCTGGCCTTCCTGACAAGGCTGAGCGGAGTGGCTTCGGGTGTGGCTTTCAATCTCGGCAGCAGCCTGTGGTTCGCCATGGTCGCCGTCGGTACCTATGCGCTGCTCTACGATCTGCTCAGCCACCGCTTCAAGCGTCCGGTGCTCTGGGCGCCTTTACTCGGGCCGGTTTTCGTGCTGCTCAGCGGCAACCTGGCCGGCATCCTCGAAGTGCTCTGGTCGAAGCATGCCTTCTGGCATACCGGGCCGGATGGCCTGCTGCACTCCGGGTTCTGGACCTGGATCGGACTCGAAGACCTGGAGAACCCGCCGCTTCAGCCGGCAAGCTTGGTTCCGAACCGCTACCTGTGGTGGTGGCGCGGTTCGCGCGTGATCCGTGATCTGAACTTGCTTGGATCTCCGATTGGATTGCAATCGATCGACGAGTTTCCATTCTTTTCGTTCCTGCTGGCTGACAACCACCCGCACGTACTGGCGATGCCCTTTGTGCTGCTCACGATCGCCCTCGTCTTGCAGATTTTCCTGGGTGCGGATCGCAGTCCCCATGCTGCTTCCCGGTCCATCTCACCGTATGCCTCACGCTGGCTGACGATCGCAGCTGGTGTTGGCCTGTTCCTGGTGGTGATCCTGCGCAGCGCTGCTGCCGGGAGCGAATCGCTCAGCGCCGCACAGACGGTGGTTTCGATTGTTAAGGGTGTCCTGCTTTACAGCCTGGCCCTTATCGGCCTGGGAGCCGTCCTGGGCGTGTTCTACGGGGTTTTGCCGGCGCCGCTCGGACGATTCGAACTGCTTGCTGGGGCGTTTATATATGGCAGCCTGGCGTTCCTCAACACCTGGGATCTGCCGATCTACTTCAGCCTGCTGCTGGGGGTGCTGATCTGGAGGGAGAGCGATCTCTCCCTGCGTTCGCTGTTCGCATCGCTTGCGCCGACGGCCGTCGCAATGCTCGCGATCGGAATCGCGCTCTATCTCCCTTGGTATCCGACCTTCGCCTCCCAGGCGGGCGGCATCCTGCCCCACCTGCTGCATCCCACCCGGCTGGTCCACTTCGTGATCATGTTCGCTCCAGTGTTGATCCCGATCCTGGCCTGGCTGATGTATAAACTGGTTCTCACTTCGGGCTTGAAACGGCGTGACATCAGGGATGCGCTGCTGATTGCGATCGGATTTCCAGCTGCGCTGCTGTTTCTGGCATGGATGCTGGCTGGCGTGCTGTATTTTACGCAGGACCTCATTGCTCTCCAGGATGTGCTTAGCACCCTCGGCGTGCCGACGGTGGATCAGGCGATCTCGCAAACGCTGCGCGTGCGCCTGACCGATTCCTGGGTTGCTTTGCTGCTTGGCGCCATCCTGGGTGGTGGTTTCGTGCTGATCAGGCGCTTCTTCTTCTCCGAGGAGCGCAGAGGAAGCACACCCTTTGTCCTGCTCTTAATCGCGGTCGGGGCTTTGCTCACGCTTGGGCCGGAATTCCTATACCTCAAAGACCAATTCGGCCTGCGGATGAACACGATCTTTAAATTCTACTTCGCGGCCTGGATACTATGGGGGCTTGCAGCAGCCTATGCAAGCGCGGTTTTTCTGTTCCGGCGCGGCCCGGGCTGGAGCATCGCCTCCGTCTTGATCCTCGTGCCTCTGGCACTCGGAGTGGTTTACTCTCCGCTCGCGTTGTGGACGAAGACGGATGGCTTTAAGCCTGGCTTCGGCAGAACCCTCAATGGCGCTTTGTATCCAAGCTATGCCGCCCCAAGCGATCGTGATGCGATCGAGTGGATGAACGCCAATTTGCCGGTTGGCGTTGTCGCCGAGGCGGTCGGCGGGAGTTATACGTACTACGCTCGCGTTTCGGTGCATACGGGCTTCCCGACCGTCCTGGGTTGGCCGGGCCACGAGGGGCAGTGGCGGGGCGGATATGAGGAGCAGGGCACACGAGAAGCCGATGTCCGCCTGCTCTACAAGACCACAGATTGGGACCTGGCTTACGAGCTTCTCGATCGATATGATATTCGCTATGTTTTCGTTGGCGAGCTCGAGCGGGTTAGCTACTCGCCAATCTTCGAGGAGAAGTTCGAGGCCTTCATGGATCTGATCTACGCCAACGACGCTGTTCGCATCTACGTCCGCCGCGGCGAGGCGCCAGGATGAACGCATCACGTCACGAACTGACGCTTGAGCAGCTGCTCTGGGCGGGGGTTATGCTGCTGGCGTTCGCCCTGCGCTTTGCAGCACTTGGCGAGCTGCCGTTTTCCGAAGGTGAATCGCTTTCGGCGCTCGGTGCGCTTGCTGCGTCTGGTTCGCCTTCGCCTTTCTGGACGACGCTCCTTCAAAATCTGAACCCATTTTCTCAGAGCCTGATCAGTTGGCTGTTCCAGCTGTTCGGCAGTTCAGACGCCATCGCACGTGTGCCATCAGCTGTCGCTGGATCCCTGCTTGTGGTTGCTCCGTTACTGCTCCGCAAACGATACGGTGGCGGGCTTGCTCTCACAGTTGGGTTCCTTCTGGCGGTGTCGCCCATCATGCTCGCAGTCTCCCGAACGGTCGGGGGTGCCGCGTTCTCTTTATTGGGCGCCGGGACAGCCGTCTTCGCCTTATGGGGCAGCCCGGGCGCTATCACGCGCGAACGGACAATATTTGCGGGCTTGGGTCTCGGGCTCGCGATCGCATCCGGGGGAACCATCTATTCGGCTCTGCTCGCCCTAGCACTGACTGGGATCGTGCTCAATCGGTGGTCATCCAGCAGCTCCCTGAGGAAGGGATTGGACCTGCCGCTCTTTCTCGCCACAGCGCTTGCCAGCGCATTCGTCCTGGCGAGCGGCATTGGGACGCGCTGGACCGGAGTAGCCGGGATCGGAGAGAGTTTTGCAGCATGGCTCCAAGGATGGTCGAGGGCTAGCCTGACGGGCGTCATACCGTACCTGGCGATGCTGCTCACCTTTGAACCGATGATCATCGCTTTTGGACTGGCTGGCGCCTTGCTGGCTTTGCTGAATCGTCTCAGCAGGCTCGATCAAGTGAATGCACTTTGGGCGCTTTTCGCATTGTTGATCGGATTGCTGAGGGTCGGCCGGGATGGACAGGATCTCATCTGGATTTTGTTGCCATTGGTGTTGCTTGCCGCACGGATCATCATGATCCTCATTACGAGCCTGCAGGAAGCTACTCAATGGCTTCAGATCATCGTACTCAATGGTGCGCTCCTTATTCTCGCCTCGTCTGCGGGCGTCTCCTTGGTCAGCTACCTGGAGGGTTATCAGCTCTCGCGTTTGGGAAGCTCGCCACCGCTGATGTTCATCCTCTTCGGAGCGTTGCTCCTGATGGCGGGGAGCTTGATATTCATTTTCGGCATGGAGTGGTCGTGGAAGGTCGTCCTGATCTCTACCGCCATCTCGGTCTTTGGTATCACGTTCAGCCTCATGGTTCAGGCTTGTTGGCGGTTGAACTACCGGCTGCCCGCCGGAGGTGCCCGCCTGGCATGGAGTCCTACGCAAGCCACCGACCAGGTCGCGCTGCTTTCCGAAACCCTCACCGAGGCCTCGCTCTTCGAAACCGGCATGACCGGGAGTATCGCGCTGCAGGTTGAATCCGATCTTCCGCCGTCGCTGGCCTGGTACCTGAGTGACTACGCACGGGCGGGCGGAGAGTTCACCGCAGGGAAGACGCCGCCGGTTACTATGCTCACCCCCGCAGCACAGACCCAGGTCCTCCTGCTTGGGGAGTACTACGGCCAGACGTTTGCACTACGAACGATACCCGGACCGGAACCTTTACTGCCCGCGTCGGTTGTGCGCTGGTGGGTGCTCGATGAAGGTCAGCGGCTGACCGAAAGCTGGACCCTATGGGTGCGTGCGGACGTTGCCGGGTTAGGCGAGTCGCTGCAGGAGATCGAGCCATGACGCGCGGCACGGTGCCGGTCGGAACCATTGCCATCGATGGGCCGGCGGCTTCGGGTAAATCGACGCTTGCTGAGAAACTAGCGACTGAGCTGGGATTCCTCTATTTCGACACGGGCGTTATGTACCGCGCCGTCACGCTCGCCGCACTGCAGGCAGGTGTCGATATCAACGACGAGGCTGGAGTCAGCGAGATTGCCCGCAGCCTGAGCCTCGATGTCCGTCCCCCATCCGTGCATGATGGACGTCAATATGACGTCATCATGGATGGGGACGACGTTACCTGGGCGATCCGGTCCGGGGCTGTAGACGCCAACGTTTCCCAGGTTTCTGCGTACCCTGGCGTGCGTGAGGCGATGACCCGCCGGCAGCGTGAGATTGGCCAGCGTGGCAAAGTCGTGATGGTCGGGCGGGATATCGGCACGGTGGTGCTGCCGGATGCAGATCTCAAGATCTATCTGGATGCCACGGTAGAAGAGCGGGCTCAACGGCGCTTCGAAGAATGCCAGCAGCGCGGCGATAAAGTTGATTACAAGGATATCCTGGCGGGAATGCGGGAGCGCGATCGAATCGATTCGACCCGTTCACTCGCGCCGCTCCGCTCAGCACATGATGCCATCGTGATCGATAGCACCGGGCAGAGCATCGAAGAAGTGTATGTGCAGGCGATGTGCCTGGTGGATGATTGGGAACTAAAGGCATGAGCATCCCATCTTCTCCACACGGTTTGTACGACCACCAATCGCTTGAACGGCGCCGCTGGGTTCTACGCTGGATGATCAAACATATCGCCTTCAATCTGCTGATGAAATACGGGGGCGCGCGGGGCGTCGAGAACATCCCCGCAAGCGGCCCGGGTATCATCATGATCAACCATATCGCCTTCGTCGATCCGATCGTCGCCATGGCGAGCTCTCCCCGTAACATTGTGCCAATGGCCAAGGTCGAAGCTTTCAGCTACCCGGTCTGGGGTATCTTTCCCAAGATCTGGCAGGTGATTCCTGTTCACCGGGAAGAAGTCGACCGGAAGGCCATCCGCATGGCTTTAAACGTGCTTAGAGCAGGGGAACTGATCCTGGTCGCTCCGGAAGGCACACGGGGCAAGAGCCTGCAGCAGGGCCGGGAAGGGGTAGCCTATCTGGGTGTAAAGAGTGGTGCCCCGGTGATCCCGACGGCGATTGTTGGTTCGGAGGGCTTCCCCACGGTCAACCCGCTGCGTTGGCTTGGTCCGGGGGCGGTAGCACACTTTGGCAAACCCTTCCGATTCCGCCCAACGGAAGATAGCTTGGACCGGCATCGTCTGCGGCAGATGACGGATGAAGCGATGTACGTCCTGGCCGGGATGCTTCCAGAGGACCGCCGCGGGATATACTCGAGCCTCGCACGCGCCACGCAGGAGACGATCGAGTTTATCTAGCTCTGCTTCCCCGCAGGATTCATTTTCCCAGCGCTTATGTTCTGTCACACAATTGCCAGCACTTTCGCACCCGATTGGTGAACAAAACTGCCGCTTTCGTCGTTAACATAGCGTGGTTGATCGAGTCATGACGATCAACTAAATCAGCTCGCGGTATCTACCGCCGGAGGAACCAGGCTATGAAATCCGTTCAGCATAAGCGTGCTGCACTGCTTGCATTGTTGCTGGTTGCCAGTCTGATCGCTGGTTGCAACAGTTCGCAAGCGAACCAACCCAACCAACCCACGCTTGTGGCCGTGGGAACCGGCAGCGCGCAGCGACCGCCCGATCAAGCGCAAATCTCGTTGGGCGTTAACTTTGTCGATACAAACCTTTCACTGGCAATCAGCAAGAGCAACAACGCCATCGATCGCATCCATGCGGCGCTGGTTAGCAATCAGGTTGCGCCTGAGGATGTGCGCACCACAGGTTACAACGTCTGGCCGGAGGATGTGTACGATCCAGAGACCGGTCAAGCGACGGGCGTGCGGCGTTATCACGTGGACAGCAGCATCGAGGTCACAGTCCGCCAGCTTGATCAACTGGGCGATTTGATCACTACTGGACTCGATGCTGGAGCGAACAACATCTATGGTGTCACCTTTCTGCTTTCCGAGCCTGAAAGCTTGATCGATGAGGCGCGGACAGAAGCAATCGCCGACGCAAGAGCCCGGGCTGAAGCCATGGCGGAAGGTTTTGGAGTTCAACTTGGGAAGATCATCTCGATCAGTGAAGGTATCAACGGCGTGCCCAGTCCCGTGGCCAATTCAGCTGTCGGCAAAGGTGATGGTGTGGGCGGAGGAGGCCTGGCAGTGAGCCCTGGCCAGACAACAGTCACGGTCCAGGTGAATGTGATCTACGCGATCACGCAGTAATTGACGAAGTAGCGCTTTTTGCATAATTCGCCGGCACGATCTCGTGCCGGCGAAGTCTTTTATNGAACAAGGGGAGCGGATAGCGCAAGTCCTCGCACGATCGAGGCGACGAGGTGGAGGGTTCCCGGTCGCGATACCGGGCCAACCGGAGCAGGTGAATAGAAAGGCTCCGGGAAAATCGAGAGATCAGCGGATGCCCTCTGGGTGTGAGCCACACGCCCGTCCAATTTCCCCAATAGAACTTGGCAGCGAACATCCGGCTGGCGACAGCCGGAGCAAGCCAGCCAGGAGTGGCATTCTGAGAAAAAACACAGAATCAGGAGGCGCTGTATGTGTGGCATCGTCGGCTACGTCGGTGCGCGCGATGCAAGCCCGATTATATTCAATGGACTGAAGCGACTGGAATACCGCGGCTACGATTCAGCTGGGCTGGCGGTCATCGAAGATGGGCATATCGAGATCCGTCGCGATGCAGGCAAGCTTGATCGCCTGAAGGAACTGCTCGAACAGGATCCCGTCACGGGTCATATCGGGATCGGACATACCCGTTGGGCCACCCATGGCGTACCAAGCGCGCGCAACGCCCATCCGCACATTGGGACCTCAGGCCAGGTGGTCATCGTCCATAACGGCATTGTAGAGAATTACCTCCCGCTGAGGGACGAGCTCGCTGCGGAAGGTGTCCAGTTTAATTCGGACACCGATACGGAGATCATCGTACAGCTCGTCGAGAGATACATCGCGATGGGTAACGAGCTTACGGAGGCTGCCCGGCGAGCGATCACCCACCTCAAAGGGGCGCACGGGATCGTACTGCTCTCGGTTCAGGAGCCGGATAAGATCGTCGCCGCAAGGATCGGAAACGCCGGCGGGGTTGTGATCGGATTGGGTGAGGGCGAGACCTTCGTGGCCTCGGACATCCCGGCCATCCTCGAGCACACCCGGCGAATGGCGTTTCTCGAATCAGGGCAGATGGCGGTTATCACAGCAGATGGTTTTACGGCCCTGGATCTCGAGGGTGAACCCGTTGAGGTCGAGGTCCAGAACGTAGCCTGGGATCCCGTTGCGGCTGAGAAGGGTGAGTACAAGCATTTCATGCTGAAGGAGATCCACGAGCAGGTCCGCTCGACCACCGACACGATTGCTGGCAGGGTCGATTTCGAGGCCGGGCATGTTTTCCTGCCCCAGTTGAATCTCGCACGGGACTTAGCCCAACAGATCGAGAAGATCGTCATCACGGCTTGCGGTACGGCTGCCCATGCAGGAATGGTGGGGCGCACCTTGATCGAGAGGATCGCCCGCATCCCCGTGCAGGTCGATATCGCCTCCGAGTTCCGCTATCAGGATCCCTTGGTTGACGACGGGACGGTCGTGCTGGCTATCAGCCAATCGGGTGAGACTGCAGATACGCTTGCGGCGATGAACGAAGCGCATGACCGAGGGGCGCACGTATGGAGCATCGTCAATGCGATCGGTTCACAAGCGATGCGCATAGCCGATGGATACATCAGCATGCAAACCGGTCCGGAGATCGGTGTCGCCTCGACCAAGGCTTTTACGGCACCCATGATCGACCTCTACCTGCTGGCCATCCTGCTTGGCGATCTGCGCGGTACGCTCGATCCCGCTTGGCGGAAGGATCTTGTCGCCGACCTGCGCAAGATCCCCGATCTGGTCGGGCAGTGCCTCGATCGCGCCGGGGAAACGGAAAAGGTCGCGTGGGAACTGAAGGATGTCGAGCACTGTCTTTACCTGGGGCGTGGCATTCAGATGCCGATCGCATATGAGGGAGCCCTGAAGCTGAAGGAGATCTCGTATATCCATGCTGAGGGCTACCCGGCCGGAGAAATGAAGCATGGACCGATCGCCCTCATCGATGACGAGATGCCGGTGATCGCGATTGCGCCGCAGGATCCGTGGTATGAGAAGACGATCAGCCAGATCGAGCAAACGAAGGCGCGCGGGGGCGTCGTGATCGCTGTAGCGACGGACGGGGATGACCTGATCCCGACGATTGCAGACCACATCCTGTGGGTGCCGCAGACACCGTGGATGTTGGGACCGGTGACGACCATCATCCCGCTGCAGCTGCTGGCTTACTACACCGCGCTGCTGCGTGGCGCAGATGTCGATCAACCCCGCAACCTGGCTAAAAGCGTGACCGTGGAGTAGCTGGCGACTCGATGATTTGCCGATAACCAGCTTTGATCTACACAGGGTTGGCGGCCAGTAGTACTCCATCGCCAACCCGGCGGTTTAGATTGTTGGCCACAAGGTCGCACTTGATTACGAGCAGGAAATAGACTGGCTTGGCTGTCCCACTCAGGCTCTCGTAGTTACCCTGTCCCTTGCTCAAGATCACATCGGCCTGCTCGAAAACCCTGCGGAATTCCAGGCTGCACTCATCGAGAATGATCCCGGGGATATCGCTGCCGGTGGGCAGGATCGCCGCCACCTGGTCGATGCCGGAGGCGAGCGCCTCGTGCTCGGTCACGTCGTTGATGACCGGTTCGCCGCGCACGGCATAGATGACCTGCGAATCGATTTGCTCCATCAGCAAACGGTCAAGGACCGCTTCCCCGGCGTTGTCGCCCAGGTAGAGAACCTGCTTAGATGCGGCGAGCTCTTCCCTGAGCCGCTCGAGCGTCGGTTGGTGGACCGGTATAGAGAAGGCGCGCTCGATCTGTGCCAGCAAATCGAATTCCCGTCCCGGACCGAGGTCGATGATGTTGCCGGCGATCGCGATTTGAACGGCGCTCAGCAGCGGATCGTTCGAACTCTCGATCCTGCGTCGCAGCTCTGGCAGCAGCTCAAGCGCATGCTGGGTGCTTTCGGCTTTTTCACGCTCGTAGGGGTCGGGTACGCCGCTTTGCTCTCTTGCCCTGCGGTAGATCGCGGCGGCGATGAGCGGCGGCGGCGTGCCCAGCGCATCTGGCCCAGCCAGCGCCCGCAGTTCTTCACGAAGGTGATCGGGGTCGGATAGCGTACCGGCGAGCTGCCCCACGAGGCAATCGGCTTGGCGCTGCATGCACTCCAGGCAGCGGTATTGTGCGGTTAGCGTCTTGCTCATCGATGCTTATTCGCTCGCATGCTTCGTCGCCTCCCTGAGCTGAGATGCGAGAACCTCTGGATCGTTCGTCGGCAGCTGGCAGTGGAAGCCCTGACACAGATAAGCCGTGGCGCGGCCGTTGATAAGTCCTCTGCCTTCCAGCAGCGCCGGCAGCTCTTGCAGCTCGGGCGGTCCGCCGGCGCGCACCATCTGCGGTAAGTACTGCCCGGCGGTGGCCGCTAGCAGCCGCCGGAAGGATTCGCTTGCAGGGTCACCTGCCAGGCCGAGCTGGACCTGGGTTCCGAGTTCGAAATCAATGTTGTTCAACCAGCCAGCGAAGGCTGTCGGGTATTTTACAGCTTGTTCAGCATGTCTCCGTAATGCGTTCACAGCAGTTTCGTGAAAGCGTAATTCGGCCGTCATCGCATGCAGTCTGAGCAGGAGCTCGACCGCCATGCTGCCCCCGCTCGGGTACGGAGAGTCCTGTGAGGATCTGGGTCGCGTAATGAGATCATCTTGATTTTCGGCAGTATCGAAGAAACCTCCACCCGGATCGCCGAAGCGATCGATGATGATGCTGGCGTGCTGCCGGGCTTGGTTCAACCAGCGCGGGTCGAAATCAACCTGGTAGAGCGCCAGCATTCCAAGACCGACCGCTGCGTGGTCCTCGAGAAAAGCGGCTACCCCCGTCCGTCCCTGCCGCCATGATCGCCTCAGATCTCCATCGACGATCATCTCGTGTTGCAGGAATTCGGCCAGGTTCTGGCAGCTTAGAAGCATGTCCTCCCGTTGTGTTGCGAAAGCCGCTTCCGTCATCGCCTCAAGGAGAAGGCCGTTCCAGGCTGCCAATACCTTGTCGTCGATTAGAGGTTTGACGCGGGTGGACCGCGCTTCGTGCAGCCGCTTGCGGATCGATCCGAGCAGCTCTTTGAAATCAGATGGGCTTAATCCGTGTGTTTGTGCAAGTGTTTCGAGTTTCTGGCGGAAAGAGAGCACATTCCGCCCTTCGAAGTTGCCCTGCTGCGAGATGCCGTAGGTTTCTTGGGCGAGATCTGTCAGCCTGGGCATGCATTGTCGTAGAGCATTTTCTCGAAATGCGGTACGATCCACCCTGCATCGACTGCATAGCGGTGAAACCCTCCGCCGAGTTGATCGAAAAGCCCCCCGCTGGCTATAGCGTCTAAAGCGTGTCGCGCCATGTCCAGGGCCAGCGCATCTCCGCGCTGGACATAGGTGCGGAACAGGAACTCGATCGCTGGGGCTTGCGGGAATTTGGGTCCCGCCCCCCAGCCGCCGTGGTGCCAATCGTAGGGGGCAAACAGAGCCCTGGCAGCCTGCTGGAGCTGTTCAGGTTCCAGCACACTACTCGCCTGTTCGGCCGTGTGGGCTTGCTTCAAGTGGGTAGCCAACTGGCTCCCGATAGAGAGCAGCCGATCGCGGTCCTCCTGCCAGAGCCGGTGGATCTCGGCCAGGAGCTCCGTGAACGAGGGCATGTTGTGGCGGCGGTCGGGAGGGAAGTACGAACCGCCGAAGAAAGGCTCGCCCTGCGGTGTGAGAAAGACCGACATCGGCCAGCCGCCCTGACCCGTGAGGGCGACCACTGCGTCCATGTAGACCGCGTCCACATCGGGCCGCTGCTCGCGGTCGACCTTGATGTTGATGAAGTGCTCGTTCATGAACGCTGCCACATGGGGATCTTCGAACGACTCATGTTCCATGACATGGCACCAGTGGCAAGCCGCATATCCGATGCTGAGGAAGATTGGGACGTCCCTCTCCCGGGCCTGCTGGAAGGCCTCTTGGCACCAGGGATACCAGTCCACGGGATTATCGGCATGCTGGAGCAAGTAGGGGGAGTTTTCTGCTGCGAGCCGATTGGGCATGCTGGATCCTCGTGCTGCTTGACGTGTCCTCGGGAGGAATTGTACCCGCTGGGTGCCAGTGCATGGCTATCGGATCACACCTGGAATTGTGGGTGGTAGAATCGGCCGCATGGCCAAGCGCCAAATCCCTTTCGCCCTGCGCTGGTTGCCAGCGCTCATCATGATGGTAGCGATCTTCTTCTTCTCTTCGCTGCCAGCAAGCACGCTGCCGTACTTTGGACTATGGGATGTACTGGTGAAGAAGGGCGGCCACATGACCGGCTACGCCATGCTCGGCCTGGCGTACTACTTCGCGCTGCCAGTAAGCCTGAAGCGCAGCTACCGCTGGATGCTGGCCTTGCTCATGGCTTTGTTGTTCTCACTCAGTGATGAATTCCACCAATCTTTCGTTCAGGGAAGGACGTCCAGCCTGGTCGATGTCGGGATTGATATGGCCGGCACGATCATCGCGCTGGCGATCAGCGCCCGTTACTCCTCGAATTCGAGATCAAATTCTCCCGATTGATCACGATCCCACGCCTTGCCCGGTGTGAGTTCGATATCAGCGAATAGAGCCTCCTGCGACGCCTGCACCTGGTCTTGCTTGATCAGTTCGAGCACTGCCAGAAAGGAGACGACGACTTCCAGCCGGGTCCTTGCGCTCCGGACGAACTTGCGGAAAGAAACCCTGCCGATCTTCTTCAGGGCATTGATCAGGGTATGGATCTTATCCCGGATTCGGACCTGCGGCGCGCGTACCGTCTCTTTCAGGCCGGGATCTTTCGGGGCATTAAGCAGCGCTTCCAGCATTGCGGCATGCAAGTCGGTCAGCGTGATCTCGCCCATATCAAGCTGGGGATCGCTGCTTGGCGTGGCAGCGATTCGCAGGAAAGTCCGCAAGCCGGCCGATTCACGCTCGGACAGAAGGATGGCGACCTGCTTGTATTTCTTGTAGGCGACCAGCTGGCGTGCCAGAGCGTCGCCGGGATCTTCCTCACCGGGCTCGCGCAGCGGCGGCCGGGGCAGCAGGACTTCCGATTTGATCTGGATCAGGCGGCTGGCAATGACCAGGAAGGCGGCGATCTCTTCCAGGGAACGCTCCTGCATGGCGCGTATGTATTCTAGGTACTGATCGGTGATCTCAGCCAGAGCGATTTTGGTGATATCAAGCTCTGATCGTTCGATCAATCCGAGCAGCAAATCCAGCGGTCCCTGGAAGACTTCGAGCTGGAAGGTGTACCCGGGTTCCGAGAGCATGTTTCAGAGGATGACAATCAGCGCAATGATCGCGACGATGCCCAGGAATATCCCGACGCCGAGCAGTACATTGCGCAGAAGCAGCCGGTCTTTTTCATCTTGCAGGATCTGGGCGCTGCGCTCTGCATCAAGCCTGCGACGGTCGATTTCGCGCAACTGCGTCATTCGAATTTCCGCTTCCTGGTTCCCTCGGGCTTTTATGTCTTCAGCTTGCCCACGCAGCTGTTCCAATCGCTGAGGCGTGGCGCCGGGGTTTTGGCGCGTCAGAACTGTACGGAAGATAGTCAGGGGTTCGCCACAATTCTGGCAAGTTTCCAGCTCAAGTGGGTTCGGGGTGCTGCAAGCCGGGCAGATTCGTTGTCCATTGCGGAACTGCGCGCCGCATCGTGAGCAGTCTCCACCGCGGGGCATGGTGATTTCGAGCGCGGTCTCACCGCAGCTTGGGCATTGGGCTATCTGCATCGGCTGTCATCCAGGTCTGTAAACGCTGAATTATATCACTCAACACCGATCCCGAGTTTCAGGTAACGTTTTCTTACCAGGCCGCATCTAAGTGTGTGCCGGGAAAGGCCGGTATAATTGTTGTGTTATTTATCTACAAGGAGAACGTAATGATCAACGAACCGATTAACGTCACGGATGCGGCATTCGAAAAATCGGTGCTTAAATCAGAGCTGCCTGTGATCGTCGATTTCTGGGCTCCTTGGTGCGGGCCGTGCAAGATGGTCTCGCCCATACTGGAGAAGTTCGCCGGCGAATATGCTGGAAAGCTGATCGTGGCGAAGGTCAATACGGATGAGAATCCACAATGGGCGATGCAGTTCGGGGTGCAGGGGATTCCGACCATACTGTTCGTTTCTGGAGGGAAGGTCGTTCATCAGCAGGTCGGTGCCGTCCCCGAGCCATATCTGCGCGATATCGTCGATACATTCCTCGATACCACATCCGAGAATTAATCACGGCCAACAGAACCAACGAACACAAAAGAGCTGCCGCATGGCAGCTCTTTTCACATAGGGATACGATCAGGAATCGTGATGTGTCGAACTGCCCCAGATGAGCCCCTCCAGCTTGCGCTGGATCCGCCGCAGGAACGACCGCAGCTTTGCAAGGAAGAGCACCACCCGGCGCCGACGCCGGACGAATGGGCTGACTTTGCGTTCCGGTTCCACCCACTCAAGCGATAATGCGCCCCAGGTCAGGCCGGCTCCGAAGCCTACAAGTACCACACGGTCACCAGCACGAATCCGGCCGCGCTCGACGGCTTCGCATACCGCGAGCGGGATCGAGGCGGTCGATGTGTTGCCGTATTCCTGCAGATTGACCACAAACTTATCCATCGGCAAGCGGAGCCCGCGGGCGGCGGCTTCGATGATGCGCAGGTTGGCCTGGTGCGGAACGACCCGGTCTACCTGTTCGATCGTCCAGCCGGCGCTCTCGACGACCTCGCGCGTGGCGGAGGCCATCACGCGGGTCGCGAAGCGAAAGACCTCCCGGCCGTTCATCTGGATCGTGTGCAGCTTCTGTTCGACCGTCCTGGCGCTTGTCGGAAGCTTGCTGCCTCCTGCGGGTACTGAGAGCAGATCCCCGCCCGAGCCATCCGAGCGCATCACGCAGGTGTAGATTCCTCCCGGGCGGTCGCTGCCCTGAAGCACGAAGGCTCCCGCCCCGTCTCCGAACAGGATGCAGGTTGTGCGGTCTTCCCAGTTGACGAGCCGCGAGAGCGTCTCCGAACCGATCACAAGCGCATTGTCGATCGAACCAGTGCGGATCGCCTGTGCGGCCATGTTGAGCCCGTAGATGAAACCCGTGCACGCAGCTGAGAGGTCAAATGCGCCGGCGTTAACGGCGCCGATTTCATCCTGAACGAGGCAGGCTGTGGCAGGGAAGAGGTGCTCTGGTGAGGAGGTTGCAACGATGATCAGATCGAGATCGCGCGCCTCGATATTCGTCGGAGCGAGAGCACGGCAGGCGGCATCGGCAGCGAGCGAAGCGGTGGTCTCCTGCTTGTCGGCAATGTGACGCGAATGAATGCCCGTCCGGCTGACAATCCACTCGTCATTCGTATCGACAAGCTGGGCGAGCTCCACATTGGTTAAAATGCGTTCGGGCGTGGCCGTCCCCCAGCCAGTGATATGGGCGTACCTGCTCATCATGAATCCTGCGCTTTCACATCCGTGCGAAGATCAGGCAGGCATTGTGGCCGCCAAATCCGAAGGAATTCGTCATGGAATACTGGGCATCGACCTTGCGCGCCTCATTAGGGATGTAATCCAGGTCGCACTCCGGGTCAGGGGTGGTGTAGTTGATCGTTGGTGGCAGCACGCCGTGACGCATGGCGAGAACACAGAAGAGCGACTCGAGAGCGCCTGCCGCGCCAAGTAAATGGCCGGTCATGGACTTGGTGGATGATATGGGTGTGCTGTAGGCGTCCTCTCCGAAGATCGTCTTGATTGCCGCTGTCTCGCTGGCATCGTTCAACGGCGTGCTGGTGCCGTGGGCGTTGATATAGCCGATCTGCTCCGGCTCGAGGCCGGCTTCAGCCAGCGCGTTCCGCATGCAAATGGCTGCACCTGCGCCGTTCTCGGCCGGGGCCGAAATGTGATAGGCGTCGTTGGTCGCGCTGTATCCGATGACCTCGGCCAGAATCGATGCTTTGCGGTCTTCAGCATGATCAAGCGCTTCGAGGATCAGGACAGCGCTGCCTTCACCAATGACAAATCCGTCTCGCTCGAGATCAAACGGTCTTGAAGCTGATTGTGGGTCATCGTTGCGGGTGGAGATTGCGCCCATCACGTTGAAACCCGCTACGGCGATCGGGACGATGGCCGCTTCGGCACCGCCAGCAACGATGGCATCAGCCGCGCCACGCCGGATCATCGCGGTGGCTTCACCGATGGCGTTCGCACTCGAAGCGCAGGCCGTGACGATGGTCATATTCGGCCCGCGCAGTCCGAACTCAATGGCAATATACCCGGGCGCTGTGTCGGGAAGCATCATAGGCACCATATGCGGACTGACCCAGCGCGGCCCACGCTCCACATAAGCTGTTGATTCTGAGAAGAGGGTTCCCACGCCTCCAATACCGCTTCCGAACACCGCACCAATCCTGTCCCGGTTGCTGTCATTGATCTCCAGACCGGAGTTCGTGAGTGCTTGCCGGGCTGCTTCGAGGGCGAACTGCGTAAAGCGATCCGTGCGGTGCGATAGGCGCCGGCCCAGCGCTTCATCCGGATCGAAACCCTTGACCTCAGCTGCAAATTGCGTTTTGAAATCGCTGGCGTCGAAATGCGTGATGGGGCCGACTCCTGATTGCCCTTTCACCAGCGCTTCCCAGGTGGAGGCAACATCATTCCCCAACGGACTGATCGAGCCCAAACCTGTAACGACTACACGTCTTTCCGTCACTTCTTCCTCCTGCGGCGAAGCTCCCATGGTCCCCTCGCAGGGCTATAACACCCTTTCGATGCGAACGCTACGAGGTTTCTGTTCCGCGCTGTGCTAGAATCCAGCCCTGACATTGAGCGTAGTAAGCAATCATACCGCTTTCCTGCGTGCTGAGGGATACGAATCTAGCATGAGGCTTGTGACGGGAGCGACCAACTTCATCGGCCGTGCGGTACTGCGTGAGCTCGCAAATGACCCAGTTCCGATACGAACACTCATCCAGCCTGCGCGGCGTTCTCCGCCGCTCCCTTACGGCGTCGAGTTGGATGTGGCGCTGGCGGCGCTGAGCGATGAGCGCGGCGTTCGGGCGGCAATGGTGGGGGTTGATACACTCATCCACCTCGCCGGAAACTGGCTCGAACAGGATGATGCACATCCTGAAGAACGTGAAGTAATCGCGGCTGAGAATCTGGCTCGTGCAGCTGCCGATGCCGGGGTGGAGCAAATAATCGTGTTAAGCTTGCTCGGGGCGGACCGCGCTTCTGCTTATCCGTTGCTGCGCTCAAAGGCTCTCGTCGAAGACCCGTTCCGGGCAAGCGGGGTGCCTACAACGATCCTGCGTTCAGCCATTCTCTATGGAGAACAGGATTCCTTGACAACCGGCATTGCGCGGTTGGCCGCAGCCGCACCCCTGCTGTTTCCGATCCCGGGCGATGGCTCGACCGTGCTCCAGCCGCTATGGATTGAGGATCTCGCGACATGCGTCCATTGGGTGCTGGGTGATGCAGAACGTTTCAACGGCACATACGAAATTGGTGGGCCGGAGTACCTGACCTTCCGGCAAATCGTGGATCTGGTTCTGCAAAGAGCGAGCATGATGCGGATACCGCTGCCCGTCAGGCCGCCTTTCCTGCGTCTCCTGGCTCGCTTGCTTTCACGCGTGATCAAACCGCCCTTCATCTCCCGGCATTGGATCGACTACCTGGCGGTCAATCGCACGACGGATTTAAACACACTGCCTGAGGTTTTCGCACTTGCTCCCCGCCGGTTCGAGGAGCATATCGGACATTTGAGGGGGGTAAACTGGGGCTGGGAACTCTTGCGCGATCAGTTGCGTTACGCTCGGAGCTGACGAAATGGTTGACTCGATCATCATCCGACCATTGAAATCTCATCAGGAGATGCTGCAGGCGGAAGACGTTCAACAGCAGGTCTGGGGTGAAGACGAGACGGATATCCTTCCCGTGCACCTGCTCCAGGCGATCAGCCATCACGGCGGTGTGGTCATCGGGGCTTTTGACGGCATTAGGCTGGTTGCCCTGGTGGTGGGATTCCTGGGGGCTGACACTGAAAGCCCAGATCGGGTCGCCATGGCCCGGCTGGAACACTATTCGCACATCCTGGGTGTCCTCCCCGCATATCGCGGCCGGGGATTGGGCTTCGCGCTCAAGGTCGCCCAGCGCGAGGCAGTTCTGGCTCAGGGAGTCCGACTGATCACATGGAACTATGATCCGCTCCTCAGCCTGAATGCCCGGCTGAACATCCGCCAGCTGGGGGCTGTCTGCAACCGATACATTCCGGACATGTACGGCCAGATGCGCGATGCCCTCAACCTCGGTCAGGCTTCCGACCGCTTCATCGTCGATTGGTGGATCACGTCTCGCAGGGTGACATCCCGGCTGGCGAGCGCACGCAAGCCGCTCGACCTGGCCCATTTCCTCAGTGCAGGGGCGGAGAAAGTCAACCCCTCCAGCCTCAATCACCAGGGGTTTGTCTACCCGTCAGACAGGATCGATTTTCCCGAGAGCACACTGGCGCTGGTCGAAATCCCGGCGGATATCCAGGCTATTCGCACCGCGGACCCTGAGTTAGCCAGGGCTTGGCGGGAACAGACCCGGGAGATCTTCACCCACATGTTCAATTCAGGTTACCTGATAACGGACTTCGTCTATCTGAAGGGAGAGCAATTCCCACGATCTTATTACGTGCTCGCCTTCGGGGAGGCCACCCTTGGATGAGCTGCGTGTAGAGAGCGTTGAGCTGTATCACGTTCGGATGAGGTTGAAGTCGCCGTTCCGGACTTCCTTCGGCATCGAACACGACCGAGACTGCATCATCATCCGTGCCGATTGCGGTGGCGAACATGGCTGGGGGGAATGCGTCGCGGGGGAGTTTCCGGGGTATTCCTATGAAACGGCCGGTACCGCCTGGCATGTCTTGCAGGATTTCTTCCTGCCGATCCTGCTGGAGACCCCGCTCGAGTCACCCAAAGCCCTTGGATCTGCGTTGAATGCTTACAAGGGCCATCCACTTGCCCGGGCTGGCCTTGAGATGGCGCTCTGGGATCTGCAGGGCAAGCTTGACGGGCAATCGCTGCAAGCCATGCTCGGGGGTGTTAAGGAACGGGTTCCTGTTGGGGTATCGATTGGGATTCAGCCCACGCTGGCTGCGATGTTTCAGCGAGTGGAGGAGTATCTTGCGCAGGGCTACGGCCGGATAAAGATCAAGATCGCTCCCGGAAATGATCTGGAGGTCGTTGCCGGAGTGAGAGGTGCATTTCCGGGCATTGCTCTGCAGGTCGATGCGAACGCAGCATACGCGATCGAAGATGGCGCCCGGCTTGCGGGGCTGGATGAGTTCGATCTGCAACTCATTGAGCAGCCATTCGCCGAGGATGATTTACTGGATCATGCCCGTTTTCAGGATCAAATTCAAACACCGGTTTGTCTGGATGAGAGCATTGGCAACCGGCGTCACGCCCGCCAGGCGCTTGCGATTGATGCCTGCCGGGTGATCAACATCAAAGCTGGCAGGGTAGGTGGACTGACCGAGGCGGTAGCGATCCATGATCTATGCCTGGAGGCCGGAATTCCGGTATGGTGCGGCGGGATGCTTGAAACCGGGATCGGCCGCTCGGCGAACCTGGCGCTTGCATCGCTGCCGGGTTTCACATTGCACAGCGATATCTCAGCCAGCGCGCGCTACTACGAGCAGGATATCGCCACCCCGCTCTTCACGCTCAACCCCGACAGTACGATCGATGTCCTGCAAGACCCCGGGTTGGGGGTGGAAATCGACGTTCATGCCCTACAGCAGTTCAGCCTGCAGCATCAGGCTTTCCATGCATAATCTGCGCTGACCGTGAGCTGGATTGGCAAGGCCTTCATCAAGAATGTATTGAAATCCATGCACCTCGCTAGATAAAACCTGCGCGCCAGCTGACCAGAGAAGAAGAGAAACTCGGATAGCAAATGCTAGTTGCTTGAAAATTCCTCTTCTTCGTGGAAAGATGGAGATCGTAGCACTTCCTCGACCCGGCGACACTACCGAGGTGCGTCATGCGCAGTTCTGGCTACGGCACGATTCTGAAGTTTTCTCTCTCGCTCTTCGTGCTTCTCTTGTTCGTCTTCCTAAACCGCACCGACCTTGGCAATTGGTTCAAGAAGTCGGATTATGCGGAGTGGGGTCGTGTCATGGAAGACGATCTCAAGGCGGATTTGGTTAACGTGCAGAATATCGATTTCGGCACATTGCCGGATAACAAAGAGGAGTTCTTTGTTGTCCTTGAATTCACCGAACCAACCTATGACTACGAACTGGAACTGCTCTTCGCCGACGTTCACCGCATCGTAGGAGAGTCTTACCTCAAGCTTGATCCAGAGCCTGCGAAACCGGATACGATGGCCTTCATCATGGACAGCGAATCAGGTCTTATTGTCGTTGTCAAATCACCTTTCCAGTCCACCCTGGATTATCTCCAGTCTTCAATCACCTACGACCAGTGGATCAACAGCTGGCAATATGCAGTGGATTTCGCCGAGGATGAGATCGAAAGTCAGTGACCGCCGCTGACGTTCACCGCAAGGCGCGCAGATCACCAAAGGTGTGCTTCCTAACTTGAAACGGCAGCCTGATGGATTCTGGATCCCTGCCTGATCTCATAGCTGTGTGGAACCGCAAGTATCTTGCCAGATTCAGCGTACGCTCGGAAAGAGGTTAAGCAGCCAGTCGAGCGAAGCCGAGCCCGCCAGAGCGATTACAAGCATTTTCAGGATCTTTCCCCCCAGGGTCCAGAGCAGGAATTTGATGACCGGCATCCTCAATGCGCCCGCTGCTGCGCCAGCGATGTCGAAAAAAGGATTGGGGATGAAAGCCAGGACCAGGATCGCCCATCCGCCGTACTCGCGGGTCCACCCCTTGAGCCGCTCGTATAGCCGGCTGTCTTTGATCACAGCCTGGCCGCTGAACCCGGCCAGGTAGCCTGTCAGCTCGCCCAGGGCAGCTCCTCCCCCGGCGAACAGCGCCACCAGGATCGGATTGAAGACCGCGCCGAAGGCGAAAGTGAGTGCTATCCCAGGCGCGGGCAGGATGATCGTGGAATTTGCGAGCAGTGAGAGTAAAAAGATTCCCGGATAGCCGTATCCTTGGAGCTTGTCAGCCTGATCACGCAGAGAGAAGACGAGAATAGTAATGCCGATAACGGCTGCGAGCGAGAGGATGCGGGCCAGGGTGAGCTTCCAGCCCGACAACCATGAGCGCTCGCTCATCGCTCTTCGATTTCCACCGTCTCGATCGTCACCGCCGGCGCGCTGCGGTCCCGCGGATCACGCGGCGGGATCGACATCAGCACATCCATGCCTTCGGTGATATGGCCGAAGACCGAGTGTTTGTCATCCAGCCAGGGGGTTGCGACATGCGTGATGAAGAATTGCGAACCATTGGTGTTCGGCCCGGCATTCGCCATAGATAGCACGCCGGGACGATCGTGGCGCAGATCGGGATGGAACTCATCTTCGAATTGATAGCCGGGTCCGCCGCTGCCTGTGCCGGTGGGATCTCCACCCTGGACCATGAAATCGGAGATCACGCGGTGGAAGATCACGCCGTCGTAGAAGCCTTCCCGTGCGAGAAAAACGAAGTTGTTGACCGTGCGTGGAGCTTGCGCGGCGAAGAGCTCGACGACCATTTCGCCCGCGTCCGTCTTGATATGCGCGAGGTAAGTCTTGGCAGGATCGATGGTAAGTTCAGGCGGCGCGGCGTAGGTTTTAGGCATCACGGCTCTCCTTGTGGGTGGGGGTGAGTTGACTCGGCAGCTTCAGGCATGCGACAGGAGTGCCTCGATGCGGGCCACAACCATGTCCATCGCCACGGTATTCAAGCCGCCTTCCGGGATAATCACATCGGCGTGCAGTTTGGACGGTTCAACAAACTCCAGGTGCATCGGACGCACTGTGTTCTGGTATTGATTGATGACTGATTCGACCGTCCGCCCGCGCTCATGGATGTCCCGTTCCAGCCGGCGGATGAAGCGGATATCGGGCGGGGTATCGACGAAGATCTTGACATCGAACAGTTCGCGCAGCGCTGGATCGGCGAAGATCAGGATGCCCTCGACCATGATGACTGGCTGGGGCTCGACATGCGTCGTCTCGTGCGTGCGGGAGTGGGTGGTGAAGTCGTAAATCGGGATCTCAACCGCCTCGCCCCGCCTGAGGGCGTGCAGATGCTCGATCATGAGCCCGGTATCAAGCGAGGCGGGATGATCGAAGTTCACCTGCTGGCGTTGGCTGAGTGGCAGATTCTGTAGATCCTTGTAATAGGCGTCATGCGGAACAAAGGCGATGCTGTTCGTCCCGACGCGGCTCAAAACCACATTGGCGACCGTCGTCTTGCCCGAACCTGTGCCGCCGGCGATTCCGATCAAGATCGGCGTCTGCTCGTCTTCAGTCATGGAACCATTATACGCGTGGCTGAGTGCGGAGAAAAACGAAACCCACGGGGAGTCGCTTCAGCTCAGATCCCGGCCCGTATGCCAGAGTGGAAAAACGGGCCCATGGTCGCTGGACCCGCATCCATTCCACGCCGAGAGCCAGCGGAGGGAATCGAACCCTCGACCCATCGCTTACGAAGCGATTGCTCTGCCGGCTGAGCTACGCTGGCCTGAGGCGTGCGATTATACCAGTCGCTGGACCTCCTTGGCAATACGATCGCGCTGAAGGATAATCAAGGCATGCGAATCGCAATGATCTCGTTCCACACCTGCCCGCTTGCCACATTGGGTGGGAAGGATACAGGCGGCATGAATGTCTATGTGCGTGATCTGACGCGCGAGCTGGGCCGGCGTGGTGTTGGTGTGGATGTGTTTACACGCTCACAGGATGAACATGTCCCCCATGTGCTGCATGATCTCGGCTATGGGAACCGGGTCGCGCATATCCCTGCCGGCCCGGAGACGCCGATGGAGAAGGCCGAGCTGGTTGAGGTTCTGCCCGAGTTTGTCAACGGGGTGCGTGAATTTGCGGAAGCAAAGGGCGAACGGTACGACATACTGCACGCCCATTATTGGCTATCCGGCTTGGCCGCGCTGCAGTTGCGCGAACACTGGCGAATCCCGGTCATTCAGATGTTCCACACGCTCGCTGCGATGAAGAACCGCGTTGCGCGTCCAGACGAACAGGTTGAACCCGGGGCGCGGATGGAGGCCGAGATCCGCCTCCTGCATGAAGCCGATATGATCATCGCCTCCACACAGGCCGAGGTTGCCCAATTTCAATGGCTGTACCAGACCGGAACCGAGCGGGTGGTGGTTATTCCGCCCGGGGTAGATACTTCGCGCTTCTATCCGATCCCCAAAGATGAAGCCAAGGAGTTCGTCGGCATCCCAGACGAACGCCAAATGGTGCTGTTTGTGGGCCGCATCGAGCCGTTAAAAGGTATTGATATACTGCTGGAGGCCTTCCGCGATTTGCTCGAACAGTCCGTGATCCAGCGAGATTCAACCTGTCTGGCCATCATCGGGGGAGATGCCGAGACGAGTCCAGAAACGATGAACGCAGAGATGGCGCGCTTGCGCTCACTGGCCTCAGAATTCGGCTTGAAAGGTGTGGTTCGTTTTCTGGGCAAACGCGATCAGGACAGCCTGCCGTACTACTACTCGGCCTCGGATGTCGTCGTGGTTCCCTCAGAATACGAATCCTTTGGCTTGGTGGCGCTGGAGGCGATGGCGTGCGGATCTGCCGTCATTGCCTCTGAGACAGGCGGCCTGGCATTCCTGATCAAGGATGGCGAGACAGGCTTTCACGTCCCGGCGGGGAACGCGACGGCCTTGGCCGAGCGGTTGCAGGCGCTTTTACTCGACGTCGGGCTGCGCGACCAGATCGGAAGGAGTGCTGCCGCTTATGCCAGCACCTTCGATTGGTCGATCATCGCGGATCGAATCCTGGAAGTGTATGCCGCACTCGTCCCGCGGCTGGCATAGCTTTGACAGCTCGATCGCCCGAAGGAGAACGGACCATCGGGCTTCTGCAGAAACAATAGAAAGGTAACAATGACCAAGAGGCCAATCCGCAATTATCTGATCGATATGGATGGGGTTCTCATCAGCGGCAAGACCATTATCCCCGGTGCGGTCGAGTTTCTCGACCGGCTGCACGAGAAGGGGGTGGAGTACCTGGTCTTAACCAACAATTCGATCTACACACCGCGCGATCTCACGCACCGGCTGAGAACGATCGGCCTTCAAGTCGAGCAAGAGCGCATCTTCACTTCGGCCATGGCGACCGCACGCTTCCTCGACACGCAGCGCCCGAATGGGAAAGCATTCGTCATTGGGGAGAGCGGACTGACCGATGCGATCTATGCCGTAGGATATGTGATTTCTGATCTATCACCCGATTACGTCGTGCTGGGTGAGACGTTAAGCTACGACATGGTCACGATTACGAAAGCCGTGCAGCTTGTAGCGGATGGCTCCCGTTTCATCGCCACCAACCCGGACCCGTCCGGGCCGTCGGACCGCGGGTTGGTTCCGGCGACCGGAGCTCTGGCGGCGCTGATCGAACGGGCTACAGGCGCCTCACCGCTCTTCGTTGGGAAACCGAATCCTTTCATGATGCGCGCGGCTTTGAACTACCTCGGCGCGCATTCTGAAGAGACGGTCATGATCGGTGACCGGATGGACACCGACATCATCGCCGGCGTCGAGAGCGGCTTGGAGACGATCCTGGTGCTGACCGGTGTGACAAAGATGGAGGGGGTTGAGCGCTTCCCCTATTGCCCAGGAAGAATCGTGGAAAGCCTGGTTGAGATCGAGCTTTAGCTGGATTGGTAAGGATGGGGAGCTGGAATATGTTGCCCTATATCGTGCTGGCGGCGGCTGTAATCTACTTCATCATCCAGGGTTTGGGTTGGTTGGATGACCTGGCAGATCGGCAGGAGCGCCACGGGAGATCAGGTCCCTGGCAGGAGATCACACCGCCGGAGCAAACCCAGGATAAACGGCTTGAAGTATTCCGGCAGTTCCTGGAATCTGATGACGGGGAGGCTGACGGGCAGTAGCCCTTCGTAGCCCAGAGCAGGGCAGGGTTACGGAGTGGTGGTTGCAGGGGAGCCTGATGGATTGATGTCCGGACCGCATTCCTGCAGGTCGCCTTCAACGTCAATAAAGGGCCGTGTGGAACGCATGATTTCGATCGTTCCGGTCGCCGTTACACAGGTCCCGGGCCGGAACTCCGGGTATGTCTGCTCGCGGTCAATGAAGGCGAACGTGCCGGGTTGCTCACTGAAGATCGCCACGTAGGGGATATCCGTCACCTGGAACCAGCGCTTGATCTCACCGTACGCACAAACCGTCTGCCCCGCCATTTGCAGAGTGATGGTTTCCCATGAAGTGCACTCAGCCGTTGTGCCAGGCAGGGTTGGAAGCAGCACGCCCGGTGTACCGGGATTGACAGTCGGCACCGGAGAGGCTGGTTGCTCGGTTGGCTGTTCGGGCTGTGAGGTAGCTTGTTCCGTTTCGGTGGGTTGCGCAGGGAGGACGCCGGCGGCTGTGATCCGCTGGTATCCGAGAACAGCTACAACGACAATCACAATGGCGGTGATCGCGATCAAAACCCAGCGCAAGATATTCCCGCCAGCTTCCGCAAGGCGCGGTGCTAGTGGCTCGCTATCCCGTTTAAGTTCTGGCTCCTCTTCATCGGGTGGGCTGTACTCCTCGCGCAGGTCGATGCGCCGATCGTGCAGGACCGCAAGGCCCTCTTCTGGTTCCGTCGGGGCAGCTTCTGTGGGTTTGCGCAAACGGTCAAACCAGCTGCTCGTCCGAGCGCTTTGGACATCCACTGGTTCAGATTCGGGCGGTTCTTCGAAGCCTTCATCCTGGGGAGGTTCGGCTTCAGCTGGCTCAGCCTCGAACGCCTCGGAGGATTCAACTGAACGGCGCAGGCGTGAGAAGATATCGGATGCATCTTCGACCTCGGCGGCCGGAATACTGAAGGGAGTGGCATGGCCCAGGTCTTTGCCACAAAGCGGGCAGCGGTCGATGCCTCGTTCAATCCACTCTGCGCAGTAGGGGCATTTCTGCAGGCTTGTCAGCCAGAGGGGTGGATCGACGTCCCGCCGGCAGAAGCGGCAGAAGACAGCTTCGTCCTGAATCTCCTTATTGCAATGGGGGCAGCTGCGCATGCTCTCGGGCCTTCCTTGTCCTGAGCGTCCTCGTAATTGTATCGCTGGGTGGAAAGAACGCAATGCATCACCAGAGCTATATCGCCGTTTGGGTTGCCGGTTGGCGTTCCTGGGTGCAGACCGGGCTGGTACCCTGCATGAGGACACAGTGGCTTGCGCATAGCCAATATATGATCAGCCGGGATTTGCTGAATTAATACACAGACATAACACTCGGTCCAGAAAATATGACCTAAAGCCTTGCGGATCTGTGTCAGTGCACACTGCTCGAGGTCCAGACAAACGCATATGCTCCTTGTATGAAGAAGGCGGATGGCGTGAACTCAAACCCCTCTCAAGATAAGGTCCGAGTCCATACTGGATGGATCGGAGAGGGTACGCGCCGGTTCTACCGCGAGGCTGCCTCGACTGAAAACTACACATTGCGGGACTTCATTCACGGCTATATCTACGGCCGATGGCCATACCTGTATATCGGGATCGGCACCGGGGAGCACCCGCTGGCAATCGCCTACAGCAAAATATCCAACCTGGCGCGGCGGTTGATCCCCTGGTCAAACCAGGACGAGCGTAAAACCGGGAGCGTGGCGGATAACTATCATGGCAAGGTGATCCCGCTCGAGGAGGCGCGCCGTCTCGTGTCGGTGAACGAGGAGCTTCGTGTTCCCGATCTTGAGCAGGTCATTCCATATCCAAGAGCCAGGGCGTTGATCCTGAAGAACCCCGATCACATCGTCGCGCTTGAGTGCCCCTGCCGGTCGGCCCGCAGCGAACCTTGTCTCCCCCTCGATGTCTGCCTGATCATCGGAGAACCGTTCGCCGGCTTTGTCCGTCAGCATCATCCCGAGCGTTCGCGTTGGATCAGCTCCAGCGAGGCGGAGAAAATCCTGCTCGAAGAGCATGAGCGAGGCCATGCGCACCACGCATTCTTCAAGGACGCCATGCTCGACCGCTTCTATGCCATCTGCAACTGCTGCAGCTGCTGCTGCGGGGCGATGCAGGCGACAAGAAATGGCTCACCAATGCTCGCATCCTCCGGCTACGTCTCCAGGATTTCGCAGGATGATTGCATCGGCTGCGGCGATTGCGAATCGTCCTGCCCCTTCGATGCGATCCATCTGGAAGACGGATTTGCTTCCATTTTGCGCGAGAAATGCATGGGCTGCGGCGTGTGCGTCGATATCTGCTCAGAGGAAGCGCTTGAGCTGGAACTAGCCCCCGACCGGGGGATTCCTTTCGAGATCGAACGCCTGATGACAATGGCTGTTGATGCCGGTTGACGCGCTTTTCCTTGTGACTTCCCGTACTATAATAGCCCTTCGCATGGCATCCACGGGGATCGACTGGACGTGACGATGCTGGAGGACGCCCATATGGCTGTTAGCCGCCTGGCAAGGACGATACGCGAGTCGCCGACATTACGCTTGAACGAGCGTGCGCGCATCCTGCGTGAACGTGGTGAACCGGTCATCCACCTCGGCATCGGCGAGCCAAAGAACAAGGCGCCGATCAACGCGTTGCTCGCGTCGGCGGCTCGCCTGAACACCGGTGATGTGAAATACACCCCGACCGACGGCATGCCCTCGCTGAAGAAAGCCATCATCCACTATATGGAGGAGAACTACAACCGGCTGCTGGCACCCGAGAATATCATTGTATCCACCGGTGCGAAACAGTCGCTCTATAACATCCTGTTCACGATCCTCGACCCGCAAGATGAGGTGATCATCCTCGCACCGTATTGGGTGAGCTACCCCGAGATGGTGAAGATGGTGCATGCCGTGCCGGTCATCGTCACCCCCGAAGACGGCACGTTTCACCCGCGCATGGAAGACATTGCACGTTCGGTGAGTTCCTATACGAAGGCGATCATCCTGAACAGCCCGAATAACCCCTCCGGCATCGTTTTCGACGAGAGCTTCATCGCCGAGATCGTGGCTTTCTGCGAGGAGCAGGGGATCTACCTGATCTTGGATGATATCTACCACAAACTGGTCTTCGACGGCTTACGGGCGGTGCCGGCGACTTCGTATACCCAGAAGGACAGCGAGACGACCCATCTGATCGTCGTCAACGGCGTTTCCAAGCTCTATGGCATGACCGGCTTCCGCATCGGGTGGGTGGCCGCGCCGCGCAAACTGGTTGAAGTGATGACCAACATCCAGGCCCAGATGACCTCCAACCCCTCTGTGATCTCCCAGGCCGCAGCCGAAGGGGCGCTAACTGGCGTGCAAAGCGTGGTGGAAAGCCTGCGCCTGACCATTCAGAACAATCGCGATGTCATCATGCAGGAGCTGCGCTCGTTCAATGGCCTGCGCGTGGTCAAACCCCAAGGCACATTCTATGTCCTGCCTGATTTCCGGGCTTACGAGCAAGATTCCGAAAAGCTTTCGGAGTTTCTGCTGGAGAAGGCGCTCGTCGTCACCGTGCCGGGGATCGAATTCGGTATGGAAGGTCATTTGCGCTTGAGTTTCGCTGGATCAGTCAAGGATTTGACGGAGGGCGTCGAACGCATGAAGTGGGCGCTCGATCCGGAGGCGCCGAATGAAATCTACATTGGAGATCGCAAGCTGATCAGGGATTGGCTATGACGACCAATTTACTGAACATACGTACACCAGCGCAGAAGGAAGCGGAAGCGCTGAAGAGCGATTACGGCCTGGATAATCATGGCTTGACGAATCTGAACCAGGTTTACTGGAATCTCCCGCTCGAGTCGCTCTATGAAGAGGCAGTTTTCAGGAACGAAGGTCGGATCACTCGCGGGGGTCCGTTTGTGGTTTCCACCGGTTTCCACACCGCCCGGGCTGCGAACGACAAATTCGTCGTGCGCGAACCGGGATCCGAAGGACATGTCTGGTGGGGCGAGTACAACCGTCCTTACAATCCGGAGAAGTTCAATGAATTGCTCAGCCGGCTGCAGGGCTTCGTACAGGGCCGCGATCTCTTCGTCCAGGACTGCTTTGCCGGTGCCGATCCTGAGTACCGCTTGCCGGTGAGGATCATTACCGAGCACGCCTGGCACAGCATGTTCGCCAGCAACATGTTCATCCGCCCCGGTACGTATGAGGAGTATCGCCAGCACGTGCCGGACTTCACGGTTTTATGCCTGCCTTCATTCAAAGCTTTCGAGCCGATCGATAGCACTCGCTCGAAGACATTCATCGTCGTGAACTTCGAAGAGCATATCTGTCTGATCGGCAATTCTGCCTATGGCGGCGAAATCAAGAAGTCGATCTTCACCGTCCTGAACTACCTGCTGCCGCTTGAAGGCGTCATGCCGATGCACTGCTCCGCCAACGTGGGTGCGGACGGGGATACGGCGCTCTTTTTCGGCCTTTCCGGCACGGGCAAGACGACGCTTTCGGCTGACCCTGACCGGGCCTTGATCGGAGACGACGAGCACGGCTGGAGCGATAACGGCGTCTTCAACTTCGAAGCCGGCTCCTACGCCAAGGTCATCATGCTCTCGCAGTCGGCCGAGCCGCAGATCTACGCCACAACGCAGCGCTTCGGCACGGTGCTCGAGAACGTCATCTTCGATCCGGTCACGCGCAAGATCGATCTGGATGATGACGAACTGACCGAGAACACGCGCGCTTCCTACCCGCTCGAATACATAGAAAACGCCCTCCCGGAAAGGATGGGCAGCCATCCGACGAACATCATCCTGCTCACCTGCGACGCCTCCGGCGTGATGCCGCCCATCGCCCGGCTTTCCGTGCAGCAGGCGCTCTACCAGTTCATCTCGGGTTACACGGCCAAGGTCGGGGGCACTGAGATCGGCCTAGGGGAAGAGCCCGAGATCACATTCAGCACGTGCTTCGGTGCGCCTTTCATGGTTCACCACCCTGCGTTTTACGCCGACCTCCTGCGCCGGAAGATCGAACGTCACAATGTCCAGGCTTGGCTGCTGAATACCGGCTGGGTGGGCGGACCGTACGGCGTGGGGAAACGCATCAGCATCAAGTACACACGCTCCATGCTGAATGCGGCCCTTTCAGGGGGTCTCAACGATGTGCAGTTCGTGCGCGATCCCATCTTCGGATTCGAAGTGCCGACATCCTGCGAGGGCGTCCCGGCCGAGGTGCTGAATCCGGCATCCTCCTGGCCGAGCAGAGAAGAATACGATCAGAAATACCGCCAGCTCGCGGCACGCTTCGTCGACAACTTCAAGAAGTTCGCCCCCGATTGCCCGCAAGATGTGGTCGATGCCGGTCCGGTGATTTGATATAATCCCCGCTTCGATGGGAACCAGCTGCCGTGCCGCACAACGCGTAACTGCGGGATTCGGACGCAGCTGCTCGATCCTGGCTCGGGCGCATCATGGCGAATGACCGCAACCCTCAACGTAAAGCAAAGATCGCCGACCGCATCGTGTGGTTGGTCGGCCTCGCCTTCGCGATCAGCCTGGTCGTAGCGGCGGTCGTGACCCACATCGTGGTGCGTGATCTCACCGCCTCCTACACCGGTGTCGGCTTAAACCCATTCCGCCCACAACCCGGCGGTGGTTCCGGCGAACCGTCCAACCCGGGGGCCACCCCTACGCTCATCAAACTCGAGAGCACACCCCAACCCTGGGACGGAAAAGCTCGCGTCACGATCCTGATCATGGGCCTTGATTACCGTGACTGGGTGGAGGACAAGAGCGCACCCCGCAGTGACAGCATGATGCTCGTGACGCTGGATCCGATCACGATGCAGGCCGGGATGCTCTCCATCCCGCGCGATCTCTGGGTCGAAATCCCGGGCTTTGGTTACAACCGCATCAACACAGCCTACATGTTCGGCGAAGCGTACGATCTGCCAGGTGGCGGACCGGCGCTGGCGATGAAGACTGTCGAGGATCTGATCGGCGTCCCAATCCAGTATTTCGCGGTGATCGATTTCCAGGCTTTCGAACGGGTGATCGATGAGATCGGCGGCATCGACGTGCTCGTGCCTGAGCGGATCAAGATCGCACCCATCGGCGGCATCTCCCGCTGGCTGGATCCCAAACCCTACCACCTGAACGGCCCCGACGCCCTAGCCTACGCCCGCGTTCGCAAGTACGGCGGCGGCGACTTTGGACGCGCAGAGCGTCAGCAGCAGGTCGTACTGGCCGTGCTTGACAGAGTAGTTGGATTTGACATGCTGCCGACGCTCGTATCCCGCGCTCCTGCTCTCTACCAGGAGATCGCCTCCGGAGTGCGTACGAATCTCAGCCTGGAGCAGATGATCTCGCTGGCATGGACGGCGACCAAGGTGCAGAAGTCCAATATCATCAGCGGCGTGATCGAGCCGCCCAACATGGCGGCCGGATGGTGCGCAGGTGCTGCGTTTCGTGCCGGATCAGATCCGCATCCTGCGTGACCGGATCTTCGCGGATACCAGTGCTTTCGGCCCAAGCATTCCCGCTCCACCAGAGGGCGGCTATCAGCCGTAGGCGAGCCCATGGAGCCGATGGACAAAGACACGACGCGCAAATCGAGCACCGCCCGGCCTGTGGTCTCCCAGGAGGAGACCCAGCCTATGCGTGCTGCAAGGCGAACGCGGCGCTTCAAGCTTACAGGCAGGCGCTGGTGGGTGCTCCTGATCCTGATTGTCCTCGCCGTCATGTCCACTGCTGTGCTGACCGGCTATGCCAGCGGTCTGCAGCGCCGTGAACAGCTGAACACCGAGGAGCTAGCGCAGGTCACCAAGCAGCAGTTCGATCGGGCGATCGAAGAGATGTTAGCCGGGAACCTGGAGGTCGCCCGCCAGCGCTTCGAGTACGTGCTCAGTCTTGACCCAAGCTACCCCGGCGCGGCTGAGATGCTCGGGACGGTCCTGGCCGGCCTGAACCAGCCCACGCCAACCGCCAGCCCGATTGCTTCACCGACACCGACCGAGACGCCGGACTTCAGCTCGTACGACACGACCTTCGCCAGCGCGCAGAGCGCGTTCGCGCGCGGCGATTGGACCAGCACGCTCGACATCCTGATCCGCCTGCGCGGGAACGACCCCGAGTTCCACCTGGCGGAGGTCAATCAGATGATGGCCGGCGCGCTGCGCAACCGCGGCATGGACAAGCTCTTCGCCGGCGATCTCGAGCAGGGGATCTACGACCTGACGCTCGCCCAGCGCTTCGGGCCGCTCGACGCACAGGCACAGAGCTGGATGCGCTCGGCCGAGTTTTACATCTTCGCCAACAGCTACTTCGGGTTGGATTGGGCGCTGGCTACCGAGAACTTCGCCTCACTGTGCCAGGCGAATATATGGGGCGCCTGCATCAAGTACGGCCAGGCGGCGCGCGAATATGCCAGCCTGCTGGCGGCTGATGGGGATCCATGCGCGGCGCAAACCTATTACGAAATCGGCTACTCCTACGTCGGCCCGGATGCCTCCGAACCGACCGCGACCCACGTGGCGAATCAATGCGCCACAGCGACCGCGCCCACGCCGACGGCTTCGGTCACCTCCACGCCCACGCCGACGGGGACGTTCGTGCTGGCCGACACGCCTACGCCCACCAACACCGGCGTGGCGACGGCCACGCCCAGCGCCACCCTCTCCGGTCCGACGAATACGCCGACGAACACGCCCACTGCCACACCGACCCCGACCGTGACATCAACACCGACCGCGACGGCAACTCCAACTGCAACGCCGATACCAACCAGCTGACCAACGGCATCGACGCGTTTCTTTTCATCATTGAAGAAAGAAGAATACCCCGCCAGATCTGGCGGGGTTTATGCAGGGTGGCATCGCCGGAGACGATGCTTTATCGAGGCGCCCCCGGCGAGAGTCGAACTCACAACCTACTGATTCGAAGTCAGGCGCTCTATCCATTGAGCTACGGGGGCATTCGGGAGCATTATAGCCTATAAAACCACGCTCCTCGACACGATTCGATGGGGTGAACGGAACTTAATCGCGCTGATCCGCTTCGATCTCTGCGATCAGCGCCGGCACGTCAGCCAGACTCGCCGCCTCGATGAAATGCGAATCCTCCGCCGGCAGATCCTCCAGCGTCTCGTGCGCCCAGGTGAGTTCGTTTGGGACATAAAGTGCCCAACCGCCCGCTTCCAGGACTGGCAGCACGTCGGAGCGCACTGAATTGCCTACCATCAAGAACCCCTCCGGCGACACCCCGCAGGCGGCGAGGATGCCGCGGTAGACCTCGGCGTTTTTCTCACTCACGATCTCGATCCGCTCAAAGCATTGAGCGAGTCCGGAGTTATCCACTTTCGTGCGCTGGTGCCGCAGATCACCTTTGGTGATCAGGATCAAGCGGTGGCTCTCCGCCACCTGCGTGACCACCTCGCGTGCCCCCTCGAGCAGCTCGACCTCCGCCGAGAGCATGCGCTTGAGATGCGCGATCAGCGCCGCCGTATCACCACTCGAGAAGCGTCCAGCCGTGAGCGTATCTGCTGCTTCAATCAGGGAGAGGATGAAACCGACCGCTCCGTAACCGTAGTACTCCAGATTTCGGATCTCGACCTCGTGAACGAAACTGTCCACATCCGAATCGACCGGGTATTTTGACAGCAGCCGGAAGAACAGATCACGGCCGTCCCGATAGTAGCGTTCATTTTCCCAGAGCGTGTCGTCCGCATCGAACGCGATCAGATCCAGCACGGCAGCACCAAGGCTTTTCGTCGTGATCGGCCACCGGATTGCGGCCGGACTCAAAGTGTACGCCTCGCCTGGACCGGTCTGCAAGTCGATGAGATGTGCGCCTGCGAATGAAAGAGAGAAGGTGGAGGGGCGATTGCCGATCCACCTTCTCGGTCAGCCAGCAGGGGTTAAGTGGCCCTCAGGAATTGTAGCTTTCCCCTGCCAGCTCGACACGCGTCGACTGGAGCCTGTTCATCAGTCCCTTGGCAACGTTCTGCATGAGACGGTAGCCGAGATCCGGGTTTTCTTCACAGATTCTGCGGAGCGGTGCGGCTTCAATCTGGATATACTCCCCGCCGGTTTTGGCGATTCCGGCGGCGGTGAGCTGATAGGGCGGTATCAACGCCGAGACGCCCATCAGGTCACCGGCCACAAGTGTTCCGACGATCACTTTCTCACCGCTGCCGAGCGTCAGGGCGATGTCAACGTCGCCCTTCGTCAGCAGCAGGAGATGGGTAGCTTCGATACCTTTTTCGTAGATCTTTGACGTGGCAATCAGCCCGGCACTTTCCTCGAAGAGGACATCGCCAGGTTTGAACGTCTTTTCTTCGCAGATCTTTGCCACCTCCATCACGCACTCGTCACATGAGCTGGTGAAGTACGGATAGCGGCGCAGCTCTTCCGGTGAAATCATGCGGCCTCCCTTTCTCGCTCCAGAGCGGCGCTTACGGCCTCGACCGCCCGTGGAAGTGCTTCCTGGACATTCGGAGTTAATTCCTCGCCGAAGGTAAGTACATCTTCCGCTTCGACAGCGATAAGCAGGATCTGATCTTCGGATGGCAGCTGCGCTCCGGCCTGGCGGCCGAACTCCAGCGCAGTCGGCAGGTTGACATCGTGGGCGGAGGCGCTTCGCTGCGTGGGGATGTCGCCGGGAGAAAGAAAGTGGATGGTTCCCGGTTTGGCGCCGGATTGGATTGCATCGACGATGATCACACGATCATAGCCGATCATGCGCTCCATCAGGCGCAAGCCACCCCAGAAGTCTTCATCCAGCTCGATAGCAGGGTCCGCTGGAATGATCTCGCGCAGCTCCTGAACCACCCGCAGCCCGACGCTGTCGTCCCGCAGGAGCGGGTTGCCCAATCCAAGGATAAGCGTCTTCATCATTCATTCCAACCCGGGAAGCGACCAGCGGCGGTGTGGACTCGAGCGCTACGCACACCGCCAGCTGGCCTCTCCTGGCACAGGCTTACAGATTCTTACTCAGCGTTTCGATCACCTCTCCGTCTGGATCGCGGATGATGACCTCCAGCGGCATCTGGCCCGGCAGTGTATGCGTCGCGCAGGCCATGCAGGGGTCGTACGCCCGGTAGGCCATCTCGATCGTATTCAACAGGCCTTCCTTGATCTCGACGCCGGGCTTGATCAGGCCTTGTGCGGCTTTCTTGACCGACATGTTGATCGCGGCGTTGTTATTCGTCGTGCCTACGATCAGGTTGACCTTGGTCAGGATACCGCGCTCATCCGTCCAGTAGTGGTGGGTGAGCGTTCCGCGTGGCGCTTCTACGCTGCCGACGCCCTCGTCTGGTGTCTCGGTTGGCAGGACCCGGAACTCGGTTCCCGTGATCTCCGGGTCGGTCGCAAGTTCGACCCAGCGCTCAGTGGCGTAGAGCAGCTCGATCAGGCGCGCCCAGTGCGTCGCCAGGGTATGGTCAACCGGTTTACCGCCCAGCGTCTCGTACATGCGTTCGTACTCCGCTTGGGCCAGCGGGGTGGCCATGCCATCCGCCGCGTTCAGGCGGGAGAGCGGTGTGGCTTTATAGACGCCGGAGTCGATCCCGTCGACAAAGCCGTTCCAACCGATCTGCTTCAGGTAGGGGAACTTGAGGTACGACCACGACTCAACGCGCTCGGCGACGTGATCCTGGTAATCCTTCGCCTGGTATTTGGCCTGTTCCTTGCCATCCGGGCCGACGATGCGGATCATGCCATCGTAGAAGTTGACGTGGTTGTTCTCATCCACCGTCCCCATGTTGTAGGTGTGGCTGACGAAGGCGTCGTTCTTGATCAGGTCCACGTAGGCGGTGTTGCCGAGCACGACGTCATTGAAGAGCTGGAGCGAGAACTTGCCAAACTCGACCGCGTCATGGCCGAGCGCTTCGATCTCCTCCCGCTGCTCTTCGGTGATGCCGCGGCTCACGCCACCCGGCAGGCCCCAGTTGGGGTGCACCGGCCGGCCGCCGATCATCTTGATCAGATGGTGGCCATCATGGCGCATCTTGAGCACTTTGCCGGCGATATCCATTCCGACCTTGGCGATCACGCCGAGGATGTTTCGTTCGGCCACCGGCGCGTCAGGCCCCATGACGAAATCCGGTCCGCCCAGCGCGTAGAAGTGGGTAGTGTGATCGGTCGCGAAAAAGATGCTGTAGAACAGCTCGCGCAGCTTCTTCGCCGTCGGCGGGGGATCGACGTGGAAGAGGGCATCGA
The DNA here is from genome assembly GCA_037379555.1 of Anaerolineales bacterium. Lineage (GTDB taxonomy): Bacteria > Chloroflexota > Anaerolineae > Anaerolineales > E44-bin32 > E44-bin32. Next base: position 64,650 of record JARRJK010000018.1, read on the forward strand.
GCGCCTTGGTCGATGCCATATGATGTGCCTCGGGGCACACGCCGCAAATGCGGTTGGTGATGTTGGGCATATCCTCCGCAGGCCGGCCGACGCAGAAACGTTCGAAACCGCGCAGCTCCGGGACCTGCAGGTAGGCGTTGGCAACTTCCCCTTTCTTATCGAGGAAGATGTCGATCTTTCCGTGGCCTTCGAGGCGGGTGATGGGGTCGATAGAGATTCGATTCATGGGTTCACCTCGCTCAGGCTGTCTCTGCGGCAGGTTCTTGGACCTTGCCGTTGCCGATGACGGATGCCAGCGCGCTCATCATGCGTGCGCCGAAATCCGTCACACCCGCATTCGGGCCGTAGCAGCCGATGCATGGGGAACCGACTGTCGGGCACAGCGCACCGCAGCCCGCGCGTGTGGCGATGCCGCAGCACACCAGGCCCTGCTCGAGCAGGCAGACATCCGGATCGGGGATGATCTCCCATGTGCGCTTGAACTCCTTGATCTTCTACTACGAGCGCGTGCGTGGGCAGTCATCGCAGACCGTTGTTTCGGCCCCGATCACTGATCCGGGCGCCGGGAGTTTGTTCTCGAGGATCGCTACCAGCGCGTCCCAGATCCGCTCTGGCTCCGGCGGACAGCCGGGCAGATAGTAGTCGACCGGCACGGTCTGGTCGAGCGTTTTGACCGTGTCGTAGAACAGCGGCAGGTAGAGCTTGCCTTCCGGCACCTCCGTCTCCTCCAGCGGGATGACCCCATCGGGGTTGACCGTGCTGGGCGTATCGTGATAGGCGACCTGGAAGATCTGCTCCCTGTCGGCGACATTGCCAAGGCCAGGGATGCAGCCCTCATGCGCACAGGAGCCGAAAGCGACCAGCACTTTCGACTTCTGCCTCAGCAGCCGGGCCATATACTCCTGCTCGCTGGTGCGGATCGCTCCGTTGAACAGGCACAGGTCGATGCTCTGATCGTCCATCTTCTCAATGCTGCGGACCTTCGCATCGACGGCGACCGGCCAGAGCACGATATCGAACGCTTCGGCGACCTTTAGGATTTTGTCGTCGATGCCGAGGACTGCGATCTCGCAGCCTCCGCAGGAGGCCGCCCAGTAGAGGGCCAGCTTCGCCTTTTCGGTGGTCTTGGCTGCACTCTTGGCGCTCATGCGGGCACCTCCATCGCTTCGGCGTGCTCTTCTGGCAGGCGCTCCAGCGCCGCCTTGACCCTGCCGTTTTCTGACCATTTTGCCGGCCAGTTCAGGGGACCTAGGGCGCGGACTTTGTCGACCATGTCATTGATCGCTTCTGCCAGCTGCACGCCTTCGGCGGCCGAAGCCCACTGCAGGCGCACGCGCTCATCCTCGACGCCGAACACTTCCAGCGTGTGCTTGAGCATGGCAAAACGGCGCATTGCCTTATAGTTCTGTTCCAGATAGTGACACTCTCCGGGATGGCAGCCGGCGATCATGACCCCATCCGCACCCAGCGATAGCGCTTTGAGCACGAAATCCGGGTCGACACGACCGCTGCACATCACGCGGATCATGCGTACGTTCGGTTGATATTTGATGCGGGCCGTCCCTGCTAGATCTGCGGCGCGGTATGAGCACCAATTGCACAGGAAGGCCACGATCCTGGGTTCAAATTTTTCTTCAGTCATAGGTTGCTACCTCCATCAAGCAGGGACAGCTTCAGGCTCAGCCTGAGCAGCGTGCGAGCCGTTGCTTGCAACGACGTCATAGAGCAGCCCTTCGAGCTCGGCCAGGATCTGCCCGTTGCTGTAGTGCGCGCCGGATATCGCCTGGGCCGGGCAGGCGGCAACGCAGGTTCCGCAGCCCTTGCACAAGGCGGTGTTGATGAAGCTCACTTGCTCTTCTTCTTTGAACTCGATGGCGTTGAACGGGCAGAGCGTGTTGCAGATCCGGCAGCCCGAGCACTTCTCTTCGTTGATGGTGGCTACCACCGGCTCGATCTTCACCGTGCCGATCGTCACCATGCCCTGGACTCTCGCCGCGGCTGCGGCGCCCTGAGCGACGGTAGCCGGGATGTCTTTCGGGCCTTGCGCTGCACCGGCGATGAAGATCCCGTCGGTCATCGTCGCGACCGGGTCGAGCTTCGGGTGACGCTCGGTGAACCAGCCTTCCATGCTACAGGCGATGCCGAACTGCAAACCTACCTCGCGCGCATCCGCTCGTGGTTCAAGTGCAGCCATCAGGATCACCATGTCGACCGGTACCCGGCGCTGGATACCGAGCAGCGTATCCTCCACCTGCACGATCAGCTTGCCCTCTTCCTCCTCGATCCGGGCCGCGTCGGTAACTTCGGCGACCTTGCCGCGGATGAAGTGCATCCCTTCCTCGAGCAGGCGGTTGTAAAACTCCTCGTACCCTTTATGGTAGGTGCGCATGTCGATGTAGCACGAGTAGACCTCGGCCCCGGTTTTCTCCATCACCAGGTGGCCGAATTTCAGCGCGCCCATGCAGCAGATGCTGGAACAGTACGTGTTGTAGTTTTCGTCCCGGCTGCCGACGCAGTGCACGATCGCGACCGATTCGGGCTGGGTCACGCCGTCGCGCAGCACGATCTTGCCCTCCGTCGGACCGGAGGCGTTGCACATGCGCTCAAACTCGAGGCTGGTGAAGACATTCGCCAAGCGGCCATGTCCGTACTGTGGCATGCGCTTGACGTCGAACAGGTCATACCCGGTGGCAAGGATGACATTGCCGGCCTTGACATCCACGTAGGTATCCTGCTGCTCGAAGTCGATCGCCTCTGTCGGGCAGAAGATCTCGCAGGCTTTGCACTTCCCGCGCTCGAAGTAGGTGCAGTTTTCGGTATCAATTACGGGGAAGTTGGGGACGGCCTGCGGGAACGGCCGGTAGATCGCCTTGCGCAAACCCATACCCACTTCGAAAACGTCATCGACGATTTTCTTGGGGCATTTCTCGATACAGATCCCGCAGCCAGTGCAGGTATCTTCATCCACATAGCGGGCTTTCTTCTTGATGCGAACGTCGAAATTGCCCACGAAGCCGCTGATGTCCTCGACCTCGCTGTAGGTCATCAGTGTGATGTTCGGGTGATTGCCAACATCCGACATCTTTGGGGTAAGGATGCAGGCCGCGCAGTCGAGGGTGGGGAAGGTTTTGTCGAACTGCGCCATGTGCCCGCCAATCGACGGCTCGCGTTCCACGAGATACACGGGATAACCGGCGTCGGCGAGCTCGAGTGCTGCCTGAATGCCGGCGATGCCACCTCCGACGATCAGTGTATGCGGGTTGACTGGCACTTCCGTCGGCTGGAGCTCTTCGTGCAGCTGTACGCGCCGCACGGCGCCAGATATCATCGCCTTAGCTTTCTCGGTTGCGGCCTCTTTATCCTCGATCACCCACGAAACCTGTTCACGGATGCTCGTCATCTGGCACAGATAGGGATTCAGGCCGCCATTTGAGCATGCTCGGCGGAAGGTCTTCTCATGCAGATGAGGCGAACAAGCCGCGACGACTACCCGTGTCAGGCCTTCGTTCTTGATGTCGTCTTCGATCAATTCCTGGCCTAGCGAGGAGCACATAAACTTGTAATCTCGCGACACGGCAACATTATCGAGGTTCTCGCCAGCCCACTTGGCGACTTCCTCGACGTCAACCACCCCGGCAATGTTCGAACCGCAGTGGCAGATATACACTCCAACTTTTTCACTCATAGATGCCCGTCCTTTCCTGATGGCGTTGAAGGTGCGATCCATACGGGTCTCATCAAATCGCTCCCTCCTCACGTGGCGTACTGCGCCAATGGCGTAGCCGCGATCAATTCACTTCCCAGCCCGATGGCCTTCATCGGAAGCCCCATGGAAAGACCGATCAACTGGGTGAAGTAGACAACCGGTACATGGAAATTCGTGCCGTATTCCTGATTGACCTGCGGCTGGTAGCATTCAAGGTTGATCTGGCACATCGGGCAGGCAGTCGCGATGACTTGGGCTTCGCTATCGACGGCGTTCTTCAACAGGTTGTAGATCATGTTCAGCGCCGCCTCACGGCTCGAAATCAGCAGCGAGCCTCCACAGCACCTCATCTTCAAAGCATAGGGGATGGGGTCTGCGCCGATGGCTGACATCAAGCCTTCAAAAAACTGAGGCTCTTCGACATTCTCGTGATCCTTCTGCGGCCGCACGATCTGGCAGCCATAGTAGGGGGCCACGCGCAGGCCTTCCAGCGGATGGGTCACGCTCTCCTTGAGTTGGTCAAAGCCAACATCCTCGACGAAAACCTCCATCAGGTGGCGCACTTCGATGCTGCCCGAGAAATGCAGATCATCTTCCGCCAAGGCGACATTGATGTTATCAGCCAGATCTGGATCCCCCTTCAAGGCCTTGTTGGTGAAATAAGTGTTCTTGAAGCAGGCACTGCACGGAGCAACGAGATCGAGATTGAGCTTCTCTGCCATGGCGATGTTGCGGGCGCAGAGCGTATACGCCAGCAGCTCGTCGACATGGAAATAGGCCGTCGCGCCGCAGCAGTTCCAGTCCTCCAGCTCCTCCAGTTCGATGCCCACCTTCTGGGTGGATTCGATTGTAGACTGGTTGTAGCTGAGAGCGATCTTCTCAAGCGAGCAGCCCGGGAAATATGCATACTTTTTCATGACGCACCTGCCAGTGGTATTACCTTTTCGATCATGCGCTTGAAGTTGTCCAGGCGCTTGATTCGTGGAGGCAGCACAGGCATTCTGCCCTTTAACATCAGGCCGGTAGCCATAGCGGCCTCCTGGATCCATTCCTTCAAGCCGGAACTGAAGAGATAGGAGGTTGCCATGACCGGCTCAAACGATCGCCCGGATCTGAGGATCGTCTTTACGAATGTCTCAGAGAAGGTCGGACCAAGCAGGCCCTCTTGGTGCACATGTTTCCAGATCGAGTAGCGCTTGAGCGCATACATCGTTTCGGCAATGTCGATGTCACTCGGGCAGCGCACGGTACAGTAGAAGCAGGAGGCGCAGTACCAGAAAGTGTTGCTCGCCAGAACCTCCTCCTTCTTGTTGGCCAGGATCAGGCCGATTAATCTGCGTGGCGTGTAGTCCATGAACTCGGCCGCAGGGCAGGTGCCCGAACACGTCCCGCATTGTATGCAGGCGTTGAGCGGATTCCCCTTCGCTGCATAGAGCAAGTTACCCACTTCTTGACTGAAAGAAGGTCTAGCCATATGGATTACCTCCCGGCGATTCTGTTTGCAGTGTGGTTGTTGTCATCATCGCCTCCACAGGTCGCATTCCCATCCGGCTGTGGGCAAGCGGCCGTGATGCCCGCTGCCTGGATGGGATGCGGCAGTTATGCCTGCTTTTCCTTGCGCTCTTGCGCACGTTCGAGCAGGGAGCTGACCCGTTCGAGCAGCAAACCAGGTTCGATGGGTTTCTCGACCAATTCATCGACTTCGACGAAATGGGGCGAAACTGAAGATCCGGGAAACAGGTAGGCTATCTGCTCGCGAATGCCCGTGATGATCAGGACCGGGATCTCTCGCAGCTTGGGGTCCTTGCGCATCTTGCGAGCGAGCATGACGCCTTCTGCACCGCGTCCCATCATGATGTCGAGCAGCAGCAGGTCGTACTTACCCGTCTCGAGCTCCTCGTAGCCTTCCTTCGGGTTGTACCGGGCCTCGACTTCATATCCGGCACCTTTGAGAATTGACAGGATGCCGTCCACGAAATCAGGGTCATCGTCGATGATCAAAAGCTTCTTCGGTTCACTCACGGTATTTCTCCTTTACGCTATGGGTTGGTATCGGCAACCAGGTTTGTCTCCTTGATAATTTCGGGCTGATTCTCGCCGCCCGCCACGGGCAGCCGGATTACAAACGTGCTGCCTTTGCCTAATGCGCTTTCAACCGAGATCGATCCCCCATGGGTTTCGATGATCCTGCGCGTGAGCGCCAACCCCAGGCCGCTGCCGCGCTCTGATGGCGGTGCGGATTGTCCGACGTAGAAGTCACCGAAGATAAACGGCAGATCTTCCTCGGAGATGCCGACACCACGATCCGAAACGGATACCAGAATTTCGCTATCCTCGTGTTCAGCCTTGATGCGGACCTGTCTCCCGGTCTGGGAGTATTTCACGGAGTTGATGAGCAGGTTGACAACCGCTTCCTGCAGCGTGACTTCGTCACCCATGATCTCGGGCAGGTCATCCGGAACCTGCGTCACCAACCGGATGTCCTTGCGGGTGGCATGCGGTTCTACGCTCATGACGGATTCTTCGATGACATGCGCACTTGAGGTCGGTTTGAAGTTCTCCTTGATCTGGCCGATATCCTGTGAAATCACCCGCAGCCAGGTGTGGATGAGCTTCATCAGGTTGTTAATCGAGGACTTCATGCGCTCGAGCTTTTTCGCCTGATCCTCCGTAAGTACGCCGCTTAACTCCTGCTCGAGGGCGAAAAGGTTTTGCTGAACTGCTCCAAGCGGGGATTTGAGTTCGTGCGAGACGATGGCCGCAAACTGCTCGCGCAGCATCTCGCGCTCCCTGCGAAGTGCCGAGGTCTCGAGTACCAGCCGCCTGCGTTCAAGCCCTCTCCGGGAGATCACGCGGAACTCATCCGGAGTGAATGGCTTGGGCAGGAAGTCGTAGGCGCCTTTCTTGATCGCCTCGATCGCCGAATCCACAGTGGCATAGCCAGTGATTACGATGGTGACGATCGTCGGGTCGAAATCGTGGATGCGCTCGAGCACATCAAAGCCGGAGATACCGGGCATTTTGAGATCGACGAAGACAATGTCGGGCTGGAATTCGCTCACCATCTCAAGGCCGAACGTGCCGTCCATCGCCGTGGCGACGTCGAATGGCCCGCCCTCCAGAATCTGCGTACAAGAATCGAGGACGACTTCTTCGTCGTCTATAATGAGGACCTTCGATCGATCTTGATCCATTTATGCCTTTTCTTCGCCGTCCAGCGGAAGGTGAACGGTGAAGGTGGTTCCCTGGCCCACTTCGCTTTCTACGTCGATCCGTCCACCGTGTTCCTTGATGATCCCGTAGCTGATCGCCAGCCCCAATCCAGTTCCATGCCCGACGTCCTTCGTCGTAAAGAAGGGATCGAATAATTTCTCGAAGTTCTCCTCTGGGATTCCATATCCTGTGTCGGAGATCATGACTGCGAGCGAATCGTTCTCCGGTTCGAAGCGGGTTGAGACCGAGAGGGTCCCTCCGTCTTCCATTGCCTCGGCAGCGTTGATGATCAGGTTTAACGCGACCTGCTGGAACTGCGCTGGGTCGATGACGATCATCGGCGAGCTTGTATCGAATTCGCACTCGATTTCGATGTTGTGGAATAAAGCCTGGTTTTCAACCAGCGTCAGGCATTCCTGCAGGACGGAGTTCAGGTTGCAGATGGTCTTATCCGGTTTGCGCTGGCGGGAGAAATCGAGCAGGCCGCGGATGATGTCCCGGCAGCGGTTGGCCTGCGTGACGATGCGGTTCAGCGACGAAGTAGAGGATTCATCTTCACATGGGAGCCTCTCAAGCAGCAGGTGGGAATAGGTCACAATTCCCTGCAGGGGATTGTTCAGCTCATGGGCAATATTTGCCGAAAGCTGGCCCACCAGCGCCAGGCGCTCCGATTCCATGATCTTATTCTTGGTGAATTCCTTGAGCTGCTTGTCCCGCTCCTGCAGGGCAGAGGCCATGCTGTTGAAAGAGTGGGCCAGGTCGCCGAGTTCGTCATTCGAGGAGGCCGCGACGCGAGTGTCCAACTCACCACGCGCGATGCTCTGAGAGGCTCCAGCCAGTCTTTCGATTGGAACTGAGATTCGTTTGGAGAGCAGGTACGACAGAGTCATCGCTGCCAGCGTGCCGAGGAAAGTGACCGCGAGAAATGCGAGCACGGTTTGCTGTTTGGCATCGAGATACTTCTGCTCAAGAACGCCGACGTACAAGATGCCGATGATCCGGTTGTAGACATTGCGGATCGGTTCGTAGGCTGTGATGTACCAATCATTCACGACGTACGCCCGCCCTATCCAGGGCTCGCCCTCTCGGACTACCTGGTTGTAGACATCTTCCGATACCCGTGTTCCGAGTGCGCGAGAGCCGTCTTCGTTGCGGACATTGGTGGAGATGTGGACATCGTCCTGGAAGATGGTTGCCGTGCCTACGTCCTTCCCGTTGTAGGTCAGGTCTTCGTAAACCGTCTGCTTGATCGTATCGACGATCTCGAAATTCTTGTTCAACAGCACGCCGCCATAAAGCACGCCGATCAGTTTCCCGTCGTAATCAAAGATCGGCGCAGCTGCGCGCAGCATCATGCCGTCGGTCAATGTGTCCTCGTCCCGTTCCCGGGCCAGTGGCGTTTCCACGAAGGCAATCTGTGCCTGTTCGGCGAGCGAGGCAGATTCGAGCATGAGTTCCTGGGCCGGGGTGATCTGCGTCGAGGCAGTTGGAACCTCGCGAATGAGAACGACCTCGATGATGTTGTCATCACTCAAGTCATCGCCGAACGCAGCCGGATTGTTGCTGCGCAGCAGTACAACCCCGTAGGGGTCGGTGATGCTCAGAATATCAAGGCGCTCCGATTCTCGGACCTGAGAAAGCTGGTCGGTTAGGCGTCCGAGATCACCCGACATCATGGCGTCCTTGAGAAAAAAGCGGTCGGCCGTCAAATTGACGACGTCGCTGATATGGCGCAGCTCGCCGAGATAAATCTCGCGTGCGGAGTTCAGATCCTGACGCACCTTTCCCTGCGCCTCGGCGACCACACGATCGCCGATCAAACGGATCCCGACAATGAAGAAGACGACGCTGATGATCGTGATCGCCAGCAGGAAGCTGAGGATCAGATTGGTGGAAATCGGCACGCGCACGCCGCGCGCTCCGGATGCTACCGGAGCGGGTGCGCTTTCCTTTTTCGTCCAATCCGAAACCTCGCGGCTCACGTTTCACGATTCCCCTTCATCGGTTTGCACCAAAACATCCCTCACAACTGCTCTTTCGGTTCGAACATATCGAGCAGCTG
>JARRJK010000019.1:0-54815 GCA_037379555.1 Anaerolineales bacterium
TTGGTCCTGCGGGAGAACATCTATACCGACCCACAGAAACCGATCCAGGTCCAGCCGGGCCTCTATGAGATCAACAATCCCGACGCCAACGCCCCGCTGTTCGTGACGACCAACTTCTCCATCACCTACTTCTCGGTCGCGAACGAGGTCGAGGGGTCGGGCTGGCCGGGCTGGCTGCTGGTGGCCGATGCCGAAGGCATGAGCGTGCTCACTGCCTGGGCGGCGGGCAAGTTCGACGCCGAACGGATCGCCAAGGATGTCAAAGCGTTTGGCGTGGAGGAGAAGCTTGCGCACAAGAAGCTGATCCTGCCCGGGCACGTCTCGGTGCTGTCGGGCGAACTCGAGGAAGAGCTGCCCGGCTGGGAGATCATGGTCGGACCGCGTGAGGCAGTGGACATCGCTTCCTACCTGAAGACGATGTGGTCGGACGGAGGCGGATAAACCAGGAAGGAGTGCGCCGATGACGGTGAGAATGTCGCAGTTGCAGAAGGATCCTTACCTGGGCTACGACGCCGGGCAGGTCGCACGCATGGCGGCTGCCTGCCTGCAGTGTAAGACTCCAGCACCCTGCACGCTCGCCTGCGGCCGGAAAGCCGATATCCCACGGGTCATGCGTTTGGCTGGCCAGGCTGCCTGTGAAGGGCTGGCTCTCACGCGCTGGTTCTGGGATGAAGAGCGCATCGAAGCTGCGCGTGTGACCGACGCCATTAGCGACTCCTACAACTAACTCCTTGGATGGCGTGACAGTGCCTTCAGGCTCGCGCCGCGCCAAACCGGCAGGTTGATTTGGCTTCGCATAAGGTAACGTTTCAGCCAGCAAACATCACCCTCGAGCTGCCGACCGGCACGCTCGTCTCACGAACAAGAGCGCATCGAACGCCGCCTGGTGACCGAGCAGACGGCACGCAAGGTCGAGGCGCCGTTTGCCTACGACCCGACGACCATGCAGTCGCTGCAGACTCTGCAGGTCTGCCTCGAACCACCCAGCCTTGACGATTACCGTGACGATCTCAACCGCCTGCTGGGTGCACTGGCCGGAGCCGGATACCCCTCCGTCCAGGTCCCGCTCCACGCGCTGCGCCAGCTGGGCGCTACCCTGCGCGAAAGCAGCTGGTCACCGTACGTGCTGCTCGACTGTGGGCAGAGCGATGACAGCCCGGTCCGGCTGATCGAGGTCAGCGCCTCAGCGATTGAACCCATCGGCCTGGCGCTCGACATCGGCACAACCACCGTGACGGCTTACCTGGTCGATCTGACCAGCGGGAAGGTCAAGGCCTCGGCCGCCGAGTACAACGGTCAGATCGCGCGCGGCGAGGACGTGATCTCACGCATCATCTTCGCTAGCAAGGGCAACGGCCTGACCGAGTTGGGCAGGCTTGTTCGTGAGACCTTCGACACGCTGCTTGAACGGCTGCAGCGTCGAACGGGTGTCGCGCCGGAGTCGATCCACAAGCTGACGGTCTCCGGCAACACCACCATGATGCATCTTTTCCTGGGCATCCCTCCGGAGAACATCCGCCTGACACCATACATTCCTGCGGCCAACCAGCCGCCAACATACCCGGCGGGTGACCTGGGGTTGCCCATCCACCCCCTGGCCCCGGTAGATTTCCTGCCTGGCGTGGCTTCGTACGTCGGAGCGGATATAAGCGCCGGAGTTCTCGCCTCCGGACTCGCGGACAGCGAGGCACTGACCCTCTTCATCGACGTCGGAACGAATGGAGAGATCGTGCTCGGCACGCGGGACTGGCTGCTGACCTGCGCCTGTTCGGCCGGGCCGGCTTTCGAAGGGGCCGGGGTGGTGGATGGTATGCGCGCAACCGACGGCGCGATCGAGGAAATGTGGGTCCACTCATCGACCTATGAACCCACCTACCGCGTGATCGGCGGCGGAGCTCCGCGCGGACTGTGCGGCTCGGGCCTGATCTCGGCGCTGGCGGAACTCTTCGTCACCGGCGTGATCGACCGCGGCGGAAATGTCAAACTTGACCTCGATACGCCGCGTGTGCGCATGGGCGAGCATGGCCCGGAATACGTCATCGCCTGGGCTGATGAGACCGAAACGGGCCGGGATATCGCGCTGACCAAGGTCGACGTCGACAACCTGATGCGCGCCAAGGCCGCCATCTTCGGCGGCTACAGCGTGTTGGCTAGCAGTGTTGGGGTTGATCTGGCCGACGTCCAGCAGGTGCTGGTGGGCGGATCCTTTGGCAAATACATCAATGTTGAGAATGCGATCAAGATCGGCCTCCTGCCGGACCTGCCCTGGGACCGCTTTCATTTCCTGGGTAACACCTCCGTCCTCGGGGCGTATATGGCTCTGCTTTCGCGCCAGGCTCGCGGCCAGGTACGGGCAATGGCCGAGCGCATGACCTATGTTGAGCTCTCGGCCGACAATTCATTCTTCGATGCCTTCACGGCCGCGCTCTTTCTGCCCCACACCGAGATCAGCCGCTTCCCAAGCGTAGCCGAGATCTGGGCGCGCCAGAGCGGCCCTGAGCCCGTACCTGAGAATTTAAGCGAGTCCTGACAGACAACGGTAGAGGAGCTGGTATTCATGACGAAGACGATCGCACTGGCAGGCAAAGGCGGGACGGGGAAGACGACCGTCGCCGCACTCCTGATTCAATCGCTGCTGAGGAAGATCCCGGGGCCGCTGCTGGCCATCGATGCGGATCCATCGACCAACCTGCACCTTGCGCTGGGCCTCGAGATGCCGAGCACGGTCGGCGAGGTACGTGAGACCATGGCGGCGGAAGCACAGCCGGGGCAGCTGGGCGTGAGCATCAGCCGCCACGACTACCTGACGCATGAAGTACAGATGGCACTCGAAGAAGGCGAGCAGGTTGACCTGCTGGCGATGGGCCGGCCTGAAGGGCAGGGCTGTTATTGCGCCGCCAATCACCTGCTGCGAACCATCATCGACGACATGGGACGGCATTATCCGTACGTCGTGATCGACAACGAGGCCGGCATGGAGCACATCAGCCGCCGCACCACGCGTGATGTCGATCTGCTGCTGATCATCTCCGATCCCACTCTGCGCGGCTTGAAAGCCGCTGAGAGCATTCTCGAGATATCCCACGACATCGGCGTCAACGTGCATAACCGCTGGCTGATCTTGAACCGTGTGACGGGCGATCTGCCCCAGCCGCTGCAAGCAGCGGTCGACGAATTGGAAGTTGAGGTCGGGGCCGTCATCCCGGCCGATCCGCGTGTGAACGAGCTGGACGCGCTCGGCGAGCCGCTGATCAAGCTGAATGGAGATTCGCCCGCCGCGCGAGCGGTGGAAGAACTGACGGAAGCGATCCTTCGCACGATCTAAGGCGTGCCTCCAGGAGCGGGGCACCGAGGAGAGGATTCATGTACAAAATCGGGGAAAACATCCACATCATCTCGCCGCGCGTCAAGGAGGCACTATCCGATCGTGATGGCGCCTTCTTTGTCGAGCTGGCCCGCAAGCAGCAAGCCGCGGGGGCGGACGCGATCGATCTCAACATCGGGCCGCGCAAGAAGGATGGCCCGGAGGTCGTCGAGTGGCTGGTTGACTGCATGCAGGAGGCCGTGCCGGGGATGACGATTTCCTTCGACACCACCAACCTGCCGGCAATTGAGGTCGGCCTGCAGCGCTGGGGATCGAACGCCATCATCAACAGCACCTCCGCGGAGGAGGAACGCCTTGCAAGCGTGCCTCCGGTTGCAGCTAAATATGGCTCCAAGCTGATCGCCCTGTGCATGGAGAAGAGCGGCATCCCGGTCAGCGCGGATGCGCGCGTGGCGATCGCCATGGAGAAGCTCATCCCGCGCGCCGAGGAGGTCGGCCTGCCGATCGAGAATTTGCTCGTCGATCCGCTGATCCTGACCGTCTCCGGCTGCCAGGAGTATGTGCCGGAAGCGATTGAGACCGTGCGCATGCTGAAGATGGTCGCCGACCCGCCACCGATGACCGTCGTCGGCCTTTCCAATGTCTCGAACGCTGTGCCGAACGAGATGCGCCCGCTGCTCAACCGGGTGTACATGGTCATGCTGATGGCAGCCGGCCTGGACGCTGCCATCCTCGATCCACTCGATAAGCAGCTGATGGGCGTTATCAAAACGGTCCAGGAGCGCGATGACAGCACGCCGCTTAACGCGCTCTACCTGAAGCTGTATGATGCCGTTATGGCAATGGAGGAGCTGCAGCCCGAGCAGGTCGACATGGCCGACCCGGAGCAGGCAGCGATTTGGAAGACGGTGCAGGTACTGCTCAACAAGGTGATATACACCGACTCCTACCTGCAGTTCTGACCGGACAGGGCCTCGAGCAAATCGAGGCCCTTTTTCATCTAAATAGTAGAACATGGACCGCCGCGATCGAAGGAGGTAATGCCCATGGCCGAAAAGGCCCAACCACTCGATGTGGAGGCGCTGCTGGCGAAAGCCAAACAGCCTTCCGCAGACGCGATGGTGCTGCATCCTTTCTATAAAGGCAAAGTGGAAGTGGCACTGAAATGCTGCGTGCGCGATTTCAACGACTTCGCTATCTGGTACACGCCCGGCGTTGCCGCACCCTGCCGGGCAATCGAAGCAGACCCCGACCTGGTCTATGAGTACACCCACAAGGGAAACACGGTCGCCGTCGTCTCCGACGGGACGCGGGTGCTCGGGCTGGGGGACATCGGCCCAAAGGCCGGACTGCCGGTGATGGAGGGCAAGGCGCTGCTCTACAAGTACCTGGGTGGAGTCGACGCCTGGCCGATCATGCTCGACACGAAGGATCCGGATCAGATCATCCAGACCGTGCTCATGATCCAGCCTGGATTTGGAGGGGTAAATCTTGAAGATCTGTCGCAGCCGAAATGCTTCCGCGTGCTCGACACGCTGCGCGAGCAGGCCGAAATCCCGGTCTGGCATGACGACCAGCAGGGCACGGCAACCGTCACGCTGGCGGGCTTGAAAAACGCGCTGAAGATCGTCGGCAAGAAGATCGATGAAGTCGAGATCGCCTTCATCGGCTCGGGCGCTTCAAATGTCGCCTGCGCGCGGCTGATCTTCTCTTCAGGCGTCAATCCAGCCTTGTGCCGTGTCGTCGACAGCAAGGGCATCTTGCACAAGAATCGCGAGGATCTCGAGCTGCGCAAGGCGGAATACGTCGACAAGTGGAAATTCTGTCAGATCACCAATGAGGAAGGCCGTGAAGGTAGCATCGAAGATGCGATGCGCGGCGCCGACGTGGTCATCGCCTTATCCAAACCCGGACCGGGGACGATCCTGCCCGAATGGGTGAAGGGCATGGCGGAGGGCGCGATCGTTTTCGCCTGCGCCAATCCGGTGCCCGAGATCTGGCCCTGGGAGGCAGCCGAAGCCGGCGCGGCGGTGGTCGCAACAGGGCGCTCCGACTTCCCCAACCAGGTCAATAACTCACTTGGCTTCCCCGGCATCTTCCGCGGTACGCTCGATGTGCGGGCGACGACGATCACCGATCCGATGTGCATCGCTGCCGCTGACGCCCTGGCCGGGATGGCGGAGGAGAAAGGTCTCACGTCCGAGTACATCCTGCCCAACATGGATGAGTGGGAGGTCTTCCCGCGCGAGGCAGCCGCCGTCGCAGCCAAGGCTGTCGAGGAAGGCCTGGCGCGCAAACCCATGACCTACGAAGAGGAATTGAAGAACGCCGAGCAGATCATTCGCCGCTCTCGCAACCTCACAAAATGCATGATGGAAGATGGCTTCATCGCTCCATGCGACGGTTGAGTTGCGGGATAAGGAGAGCAAACCATGTATGACCTGATCATCCTTGGCGGCGGTCCTGCCGGGCTGACCGCCACAGTATACGCGCTGCGCAAGCGTCTCAACGTCCTGCTGATCACACGCGATCTGGGTGGCAAGACGAACTACCACCTGCAGTTGCCCTTCGTGGAAAAACACCTCGTGATCACAGGAGCCGAGGTCGTCAGCCGCTTCGCGAACGAGGTCGAGTACCTCGAGTTCTCACGCATCTTCGACAAGGCCGAGAAGGTCGATAAGAGCAAGGAGGGCTTTAAGGTCCTCACCCGCGAGGGCGGAGAGTACGAATCAAAAGCCTTGATCGTCGCCACCGGCGCCCTGGGGCGCCTGTTGAAGATCCCGGGCGAGAAGGAATTCATGATGCGCGGGCTGTGCTACAGCGCCGTCTCCTACGCCCCGCTCTTCATCGATCGTGACGTTGTGGTCATCGGCGACACACACCTCGCGCTGCGTTCGGCTGCTGAACTGGCGCATATCGCGCATGAGGTGACACTCGTTGCTCCCTCCCATGGCGAGCTCGACTCTCAGCTTGGCCGCAATGTGCTCAAGGCTGACAACGTGAAAGTCATGGAGGGCTATCGTGTCGACGAGGTGCAGGGCGATGAGTACGCCCGCCGAATACTCGTTAGCAGGGATGGCGACACCAACGAACTCGAGGCGGATGCGTTCTTTGTTGAGCTCGAACTCGACCCGCAATCGGAGATCGTCGCCGATCTGGTGGCACTCGACAAGCGCAAACGCATCATGGTCGACGGCCGCAACCGCACCTCGACCGAAGGGCTTTTCGCCGCCGGCGATGTGACCGATGTGATCGCCGAACAGGTGCTGATCTCCGTCGGCGAAGGTGCAAAAGCCGCTCTCTCGGCTTACGACTACCTGCTGCAGCTGTAGCCCAGCACATCGTCGGAGATTTCCACATAGGGGCACGGCGGGACCGTGCCCCTGCATCTTGGTCCAGGAAAAAAACAGGGGCGACCGGCCGGTCGCCCCTGCAGCAATTCTATTCAACTTTCCCCTCAAGCAATTTCCTTCTGGCGGCCCTCTGCCGACGGGCTTCACGGCTCCTTGGATCCTGAGATTCAGCGCTGTAGGGGCGGGGTTCCCCCATCCCTACGACCATTCGGGTTTCCCCCAGGTTTAATCCTGGCTGTTCATTCCCTGCCCAGCAGCGCTGCGAAATAGCGCTTCGGCGTAAACGGCTGTCCTGAGAGCAGCTCCTGGACCCGGAAGAGGCGCGCCGACAGCCAGACCGCCAGGACCGCGGTAAGCCCCAGCAGGCTGGCAGAAAGCGCCAATTGCCAGCCAGGGACACCTCCGATCGTCAGCCGCATGACCATGCCAACTGGCGCCGTGAGCGGGAAAAGGCTGATGGCCGTTGCCAGCGGTCCGTGCGGGGCTTCGATGGCGATGATCGCCAGGAAGTAGCCCAGAAACAGCGGCGAAGCGACCACCCAGGTTGCAGCCGAAATTTCCTTCAGGTTTGGTACCAGCGCCCCCGCTCCGGCCATCAGGGAGGCGTAGACTGCGTAACCCAGCACGAAGAAGGCGATAGCCCAGAAGATCACCGAACTCGGGATTGCGAACCCGGCCGGGATGTTCAGCGTCGATCCGCCCACCCCCAGTACCAGGTACCCGGATATGATCCACGATGCGGCCGCCAGCAGCGCTGCCAGCCCCAGGCCGATAATCTTGCCCAGCAGCAGTTGATGCGGCGAAGCGGACAGCAGCAGCACCTCCATCACGCGGTTCTGCTTCTCCTTGCTCACGCTGCGCATGAGGATGCCAGCTCCGTTCATCAGGATCGCAAAGAAAATCACCGTGACGAACAAAGGCAGCATGCGCAGGACGGGATTCGACTCGCAGTACGGTCCGGGCCGGGTGCAGGCACCTTCCAGGGATTGCTCAGCCGAGAGATCCGTTACTTCCAGATTCATCGGATTCCACGCGCGGCGCGCGGCTTCCATATTTCCATCCATCAGATTGAACATCAAGGTCCAGAACATGGTCCAATCCTGGCTGGATGAAGCGAAGGGCGAATAATCAGCTCTGATGTACGTAAAATCTCCGCTGCTGAGAATATCGGACGGAATCACGTAATAGCTGCTGATAGCACCGCTCTCCAGTGCCTCCCTCGCCTCGGCTTCTGTCGCATAGCGCACCAGAACTCCGTCGGGCAGATCCCCGGGCAGGCTTCTCACCAGACCGCTGTGATCGACGAACCCCTCTGTCTGGAGGCTTTCACCCTGCGGAGGGTTTCCTTCTTCCTCCGCAGCAGCTGAGGTCATCCTGCCGAAGAATGCCAGCCCAAGCATGACCGCGATCGGGAGCAGCACGCCAAAAATAAGGAATGAGCGCCGCGAGATCGTTGTCAGCAGCTCGTGCCGCAGGATGATGAGCATCTTCTTCATCGCGCGCCTCCTGACTCGCTACTGACCTGTCGGCCGAAGATATCGCGCAGTCTGATCCGCTGCCCAATGCGCAGCATACCAATCCGGAAGGCTCGGCCCGCGAACCACACCAGCAGGCCCGCGATCCCCGCCTGCACCAGAAAGCCGAGCAGGATTTGAGCTGTGGGGATGGCAGTGAACATGTTGCGGATGCCCAGCGTCATGAGTGATGTGTGGATCCGACCATGATCATCACGGCCAGCGCCGAGATATAGTTGGGCAGCGCGATCAGCAGCACGGCGCCAAGAGATCCCCAATCGATCGTGGCCTGCTGCAGCCACGGGCTGTCGAAGACCCGGGCGCCCGCCCACACCGCGCCAACGCCGATCAACGCCCAGCAAATCATCAACGTCAGGCTGATACCGAGAATGCCGAGCAGTTTGCCACGCAGGAGCCCACCGGGTGGGATCGAGGTGACCAGCACCTCGATCGTGCGCGATTCGCGCTCACCGGCGACAGCGCCCATCGCGTATCCAGCTGACATGAGCAGGACAAAGACGAACCCCGCACTCACGATCAGCGGCAGCGTGAGTGAAAAGGGTGGCCCCCCTTCCGGATACGTGCGGCTTCCATCCGGGCTCTGCACGATCAGATCCAGACCTTTTGTGATTCGCACCGCCATCCCGGGTTCCGATTCCAGCACGACATTGTAGCGCAGCAGGCGGCTGAACTGCGCTTGAGCTCGGTCCGATACCTCATCGACAATCGTGAGATCCACATCCCCGGTCTCAAGATAATCCGCGGGGATGGTGAAGTAGCCCTGGATTTGCCCTGCCTGCAGGGCAGCATTCGCCTCTTCCAGCGTGGTAAATGGCCGAACCTCGATCGATTCGGCGTCTGTATCCAACCAGGGCATTTCGAGTGATTGGATCACGCCCGCCTGATCCACGAAACCGATCGGTTTCTTGCTGGATGTGACCGATTCCATGATCATCCCCATGCCGATGCTGAACGTCAGGAACAGCGGCAGGCTCAGGAGAGCGAGCAGGAAGCTGCGTTTCATCACATTCGTGCGAAATTCGTTCACGGCGACGCGCATCAGCTTTGACATCAGCGCACGTCTCCTTTGACCACCCGGATGAAGATCTCATCCAGTTCGGGGATCGCCAGTTCGAACCGCTCGACGGCCGCCCCGTTCTCCAGCAGCTGCCGCAGCAGGTCATTGGGGGTGGTCCCTGCTTCCAGACTCAGTTTGACCGCATCGTTGTGCGGTGAGATCCCGGCAACCCCGTGCAGTTCAGGCATGGCCCCGCGCGTACGGATGAGGACTTCCTCGCCCGAGTACTTGCGCCGGATGCTCTGCAGGTCGCCGTAAAGCAGGGTCATCCCTTTGTCGATGAGCACGATCCGGTCGCAGAGCTCTTCGACCTGGTGCATCTGGTGCGTCGACATGAGAATCGACTTGCCAGCGGCGCGCATCTCCCCCATCAGATCCTTGACCAATTGGGTGTTCAGCGGGTCGAGCGCAGCAAACGGCTCGTCGATGATGATGACATCTGGATCATGGATAATCGTGCTGATGATCTGCGCTTTCTGCTGCATGCCCTTGCTGAGCGTCTTCACCTGTTTCTTACGGTTATCGGTTAGCTCGAACCTGCGCAGCAGTTCATCCAGCCGCGAATGTGCGGCGGATGGCGACATCCCCTTCAGCGTTGCCAGGTACGTCAGGCACCGTTCAAGCGGGATGTCCTGATACAGGCCGCGCTCCTCCGGCATATAACCGATGCGATTCAGCTTCGATTCGTCCATCACCCCGCCGAGGATCTCGGCACGGCCGCGGTCAGGCTTGAAGAGATCCAGAATCACGCGAATGGTCGTCGTCTTTCCGGCTCCATTCGGACCCAGCAAGCCCATGATCTCGCCGGTGTGCACTTCGAAACTGACGTCTTTGACGGCTTCAGTCTTCCCGAACGACTTGGCGATATGTTCAACTTCAATCATGTTCATGATTCCGATCCCTCCAAGGAAACTCCGGCCGAGCTGATCATCTCCGCCGGCTCGTGATGCAGCGGTTTGGACCGCAGGTCCTTTCCGGAACTCGCCCGCCCTGCGCCTGAAGCTGGCTGTCGCTCGAGATATTCGTACATGATCCGGCGGCCGCGACCGATCATCTCGCGGGTGCGACTGAAATCGAAGAGGGAGTGGCCATCGTAATCCGTCATTTGGATGTGATGCAGGCGCCTGCCCAGTACCCGGCGCCCCTGCTCGATCTCGAACTGAGCTAAATGATAGAGGACGATATCTGCTTCGTGAAGTAAGATGGGTATCAACCCCTGAGTACATTCATCCTCATTCCGGAGCGCCGTCAGATCAAGGGCATAGATTTCATCCGCGCCGCGTTCTATCGCCGTCAGCAGCGGCAGATTGGAGAGGTAGCCGCCGTCGATAAAGCGCCGTTCTGCGATGGCCCAGGGCGGGAAGAAGGGCTGGATCGAAGTGCTGGCCATAATGGCATCGACGATCGAATCCAGGGGATCATCACCGAAGATGTGCAGCTGACCGCTGACAAGTTCCACGGCCGCGATATAGAGCTGAACCTGCTCCAGATCGGCGAATGTCTCGGCCTGTGGCAGCACGTGACGGCGAACAAAGCGGTGGAATTCATCGCTCGAGACCAGGCTGTTGCGTTTCAATAGCACCCGCAGCGCCATCTTGATCAGGTTCGGCGAGTAGATCCTGGTCGACTCGGCTCCCAGCCAGAAGCGCTCAAGCTGCTTCACGCCAGCCGCATCCGGGCTGACGGCTATAGCCGCGCCGTTAATGGCGCCGACCGATGACCCTACGACCATCTCGGGTTTGATCCCGGCTTCAATCAGAACTTGAAGCGCGCCAACTTGCAGTGCGCCGCGGCTGCCGCCGCCACTCAATACGAAAGCAATCATGATCCATCCCTCAGTTCTTCAAATACACCTGATACAACCAGGTGCGAGACGACTACAGTATGCCGCCAGATCCACGCGCTTGCCTGAGCACTCGCTGACGATCTCTGGACCACCCCTGACAGCGGTCTTCCTGCCGATCCCGCCTGTGATTCCACCTCGTGTGCCGGGGCACAGAGAAGTGCCCCGGCACGGAGGAAGGAGAAGTGAGGCAGGAGTTCCGCCTCAAAAGCTCAGTAGAATGGTCTGGCGCGAAGCCTCTGGGCACGAACATAATCTCGCATGCAGATAGGGGAATGCACATCCCCCAATTTAGGGAAACTGCAATTCGCGATCTCTATGATCGCGAAGGTGAATGTTAACAATAGGCTTTGAACCGCCTGGGGGAAATCGATGGTACCTTAGAAACAGGGCCTGGTTCGGGCTCGACCAAGGAGCAGGTGGAATATGAAACGGGAGCAGATAAGCACGATCACAATCTACTTTGACGAGCAGGATCAAGACAGCGCACGACTTGTCATGCAGGCAACCAGAGAGACCGAGGAGCTGCTTCGGTCACGCTGGTCGCTCGCATTTCCACCGGATTGCCTTCTGCTGGTCATGACCTCCTGGTTCCAGTTTGTGTTCAACGCCTCACCCATGCTCTGGCGCATCCCCCTGGTGCTGACGCTCCCGCTGTGGGCTGGCCGCGTAGCGTCGATGTGGAAGGTGGCCGGCGGCTGGACGAACCGCTTCGGCCGGCGGGTTGCTATCGGCGTCAAGCCCCCCGCGCTGCTCGAGGCTGCGGACCGCCGCATCGGCGAACGCATCTTCGTCAAGCAGGTTGATCCGCAGGAGAAAGTGCGACAGATCACGTGCCATGAGCTGACGCATGCTGCGACCTCGCGCTTGAAACTGCCTCTGTGGCTGAATGAAGGCCTGGCTGCCCGCGCTGTCGACCACTTTTCTGGCCAGAGCACCATTCGTATCGAGACGCTGGAATCCCTGGTGAACCCGGGACGGAATCCCCGACCGCTGAGCTACCGTCAGCTCCGGACACGGGATCGGGAGCTGGTCGTGTATCAATTCGCACGCGGGTATTGGCTGACACGCTGGCTTGATGAAACGGAACCGGACGTGCTTCTGCATTTGATCTCCACCAGACTGCCTGCCTCCGAAATCGAAAACTTGCTTGCTGAAACGCTCGGCCTCGACAGGTCCAATCTGTGGCCTGACATTGACCGGGCACTGTACAGCCGCTATGCCCGAACCGATGACAGCCTGGCAGCAAACACACAGGTCCACCACATCAATTGAAAGCCGATTTCGAACGCCACAGCTCTTCAGTCCAGCAGAGCTCGATAAGGTTTCAACCTTGGCCCTGAACAGTAGACGGTGTATAAAGCCGTGATTTGAGGTGTCCGAAACATAAGTTCCTCGCTTATGAGGAGTGAGTATGGCTGCCGATTTCGAATCTTCAGCAATTCACAAGAGCCGACCTGCATGGCTTAAGCCGGGCATCATCATCCTGATCCTCATCCTGGCCTTAGGCCTGTCTTCACGCCTGGTAGATCTCGGGGCTCGCGTCATGAGCCATGATGAAATCAACCATGTCTACTGGGCGTGGATGTTCTTCGATACCGGGAACTACAAAGCCGATCCGCTTTCCCACGGTCCATTTCAGTTTCACGTCCTTGCCTTGAGCTACTTCCTGTTCGGAGACAACGATGTTTCCGCCCGCCTTCCTGCCGCGCTGGCCGGGGTAGCCGTGCTGGGGATTCTCTGGCTCTTCCGGCGCTGGCTGGGCCGGGCCGGCGCGCTCGCAGCAGCTGCGCTCGTGCTCATCAGCCCTTACATGCTCTACTATTCCCGCTACGCCAGGAACGAAATCTTCGTCACGGCGGAGGTGCTGCTCACGGTTTGGGCTATCTTCCGTTACCTCGAAACCCGTAAATCGCGCTGGCTGTATTCGCTTAGCGCGCTGCTTGCACTGTACGCAGCGACGAAAGAAACCTACTTCCTCTTTGCCGCCCCGCTGCTGGTCTTTCTGGGAGCTGCGCTTTGCCTCGAACTTTTCCGCACCGCCTGGTCAAGGCCGCAGCTCAAGCGCCTGTTCGCAGCCGGACTCACCCTGGCGGTTGCCGGGTTTGGCCTGGCGCTGATCAGCTTTTTACGTGACCGCTCCATGGCGGGCGAAGCAGCGATCCCGGTTTCGTCAGTGCAGACATTCATCGGTGCAGCGTTCGGCCTGCTGGGCCTGGCCTTGCTGGCGCTTGCCCTGATCCTGGAGTTTGGCCGCTCGCTCGAGGAGCGGTTCCCCACGCTGGACCTGATCATCGTCATCACCACCCTGACTCTGCCGCAGCTCTCGGCACTGCCCTCTCAGATCCTCGGCTGGAACCCACTTGATACCAGCGACGCCTTCAGCTACAGCCGCACTGTCGGTGCGGTAATCATCCTGATCGGCATTGCAGCTGGCCTCGGCTACGCCTGGGGCCGGAAGCGCTGGCTGATCATCGCCGGTATCTTCAGTTTGATCTACTTCCCGCTCTACACCACGTTTTTCACCAACCCCGCAGGTGTGTTCACCGGACTTGTGAAGTCGCTTGGATACTGGCTCGTCCAGCAAGGGGTCGAGCGCGGCTCGCAGCCATGGTATTACTACCTCCTGATACAGATCCCGATGTATGAATACCTGGCCGCCCTGGGCGCCTTCGCAGCCGGGGTGATCGCCCTGATCAAATCTCCCTGGCGGCATGCGGCGCCTGTTGCGCAGTCGGGCGCTGAACCCCACCACGAAACTCGCTCGGTGCAGTCGATCTTCCTGGCGTTCCTCTTCTTCTGGGCGATCACGGCCTTTTTCATCTACACCTACGCTGGCGAAAGGATGCCCTGGCTCACCGTTCATATCGTCCTGCCGCTGATCCTGCTCAGCGGATGGGCATTCAACCAGGTTTTCGGCGGCCGCCCGTTGCGAGACCTGTTGAGCTGGAGGGCAGCCGGCATTGTTCTGCTCTTGATCCTCACCGCGATCTCGTTGGCCGGCATACTGAACAGCCTGCTTGGCTGGGGCCAGGCTCCAGGAATTCTGCCCGATTTCTCTCGGCGCTTCGCCGGCGCGGTCACGCCTGCTCTGATTGGAGCAGTGGCGGGCTGGCTCGCCTGGACAATGCTGGAGAAGGAATCGTGGGCGCGTGTGTCACGCCTGGCGGGATTGACTCTGATTGCGTTGATCGCCGTCCAAACCGCACGCACGGCCGTGCGCGCCGCGCTTGTAAACGCCGATTCAGCGAAGGAATTCCTCGTGTACGCCCACGCCGGCCCCGGCCCGAAAATCGCCCTGGACGAGATCGAAACCCTGTCCTATAACCTGACCGGCGGGTTGGACCTGCCAGTTGCCTACGATAACGATGCCGCCTATCCCTATTGGTGGTACCTGCGCCATTACAGCCAGGCGTTCAGCTTCGGCACATCCCCCAGCCGGGAGCTGCTGCGTTATCCGCTCATCATCGCCGGCGAGAACAATTATTCCCGTGTCGAAGCCTATCTCGGAGAGGGCTACCGCTCCGTGGTCTACGAACGGATGTGGTGGCCCATCGAAGATTACAACGGCCTGAGCTGGGAACGAATCCGGGCAGCCCTGGCTTCCCCCGAGATGCGCCGCGCCCTCTGGGAACTGTGGTTCAACCGGGACTATGGACCCTACGCCCAGCTGAAGGGACGCGATCTATCACCGCGCGGCTGGTCTCCCGCCAGCCGGATGAAGGTGTATGTCCGCGAGGATCTGGCTCCTGGCTACCCTGGCGCGGACTATGCCGGTGAGGTCACCGAAGAAACCGCTTTCATCGACACCTACGGCAGCGGCACGTACAGCCTTGCGCCGGAGCTGCTGTTCGGAGGCGAGGGCTCCGGGCCTGGTGAAATGCAGTCGCCACGCCAGATCGCATTCACGGATGACGGCAACCTGCTCGTGGCCGACTCCGACAATCACCGCGTGCAGGTCTTCACTGCCAGCGGCGAAGCATTGCTTGCCTGGGGCCAGTTTGCCGATATCGGATTGGGGCCGGCTCCGGGCGGCACATTCAATCAGCCTTGGGGAGTGGCGGCTGGCGAAGGCGACATCTTCGTTGCCGATACATGGAACCACCGCGTGCAACGCTTCAACGAGCAGGGCGAATTCCTGAACAGCTTCGGGACGTTCGGCACCGAAGGTGGGGATCTGGCGCTGTATGGCCCGCGCTCTCTAGCTGTGGACCGCGAGGGACGGGTCTTCGTCGTTGATACCGGCAACAAACGCGTGCTTGTGTACGACGCACAGGGCACACCGCTGGCTCAGTTCGGTGGTGGCGGCATAGAACCGGGTCTTCTGGATGAGCCGGTGGGGATCGCCATCGGACCCAGCGGCCGGGTTTATGTTGCTGATACCTGGAACCGGCGCGTGCAGATCTTCCGCGAGACGTCACCCGGGGATTTCCAGCCTGACGGCGAATGGGGTGTGGATGCATGGTATGGTCAGTCGGTCGAGAATAAACCCTATATCGCCGTATCACCGGTAGGAGAAGTCTGCATCAGTGATCCCGAGGGCGCTCGTGTGCTTTGCTTCGATGAGCAGGGAACCTTTCTGCAGGGGATCATCAGCCCTGGAATGAACAGGCCAAGCGGCCTAGCCTTTGATAACCATTGCCGGTTATGGGTTGCCGATGCTGAGGCGGACCAGATCCGCGCCTTCGACCTCGGCGGCTGCGAGTGAGTCCCGCCGCCCCGGCACATTTGCGATGGAGGCGCGATGACTGACAAGACCGGTGATGCACGCCACAAGAGCTTGCTAGTGATCCCGGCCCTGCTTCTACTCACCACGAGCGCTTGCTTATGGTCGTTCTCTCTGCCCGGCAGTTCAGGGCAGACCGCCGGGCAAACACAAATCCAGGCCGGGACCCCTGATGCTGCACTGGAGCTGGAGGTGGCATCCCAGG
Organism: Anaerolineales bacterium; assembly: GCA_037379555.1. Lineage (GTDB taxonomy): Bacteria > Chloroflexota > Anaerolineae > Anaerolineales > E44-bin32 > E44-bin32. The sequence goes on from JARRJK010000019.1 coordinate 16,045, forward strand.
CAACGCACATTTCGGCCCTTGCCACACAGGTCAAGCAGGTGGAATCTGAACTCGAGCAGCAGATGGGCCTTATCACGTACCTGGCCACACGTGGACCCGCCGTTTTCCCCACCGCGCCCCTGCCTACGCCGTATCATCCCATCCAAGGCGGGCTCGAGATTGAACAAGGTAAATGCTGCGTGGGTGGGGTCGCCGGCGAAACGACGACCGTCCAGGTGCAATTCTTTGCCGAAAGCCCTTTCAGCGAAATCACGGCGATGCGCGTATTCGCCGGTCCTGGCCCGCAGGCGCCGGAGACCTTCGAGCAGCTGCCCTGGCAGCCGTTCACATCCACGATCTCGTTCGAGGTTCCGATTGTGCTTAACTGGACCGGTTTCTACGTTCAGGTGCAATTCCGGGATGAACTGGGGAATCTTTCGCCGGTCTTCGTCGACGATATCTCCGTCGAGGGCATGCCGGGACGTTTCACCCCAACTCCGTGAGTGTGGCATGATGCGAGATCAATTCAGATCCGGGCGAAGCGCAGCTGAACCGAGGGGGAGCGGCTCTCCCGCGTTAAAGGCGTCCATACTTGCAGTGCCTGCCGCGGCACTTGACCGCCCAGTTGGATTCGGCCATACTCGCCACATGTTTAAGTGCACCCTGCTTGCAGTGGCTGCGATGATCGCGATCAGCAGCTGCAGCGTCATCGATGGGTCTGGTGAGATTCCACAGAATACTCCCCTGGAACACTCTACCGAACCGCACAGCACCTACGCCGCGCCAACGCTCCCGCCGGCCTATACATCCACCCCGACCATCACGCGCACCCCGCGCCCCTCGATCACCCCGACTCCGTTCACCATCGTCACCATAGCACCCAGCCAATTGGCTGATTCAGTCTCGCCTCCTGCGCCAACGCTGCCGCCAGCGTTTGGGCCCTGGGAACGAATCGAGGACAGCTTCCTCAACATATCCGTCGAGATCCCACCCGGAATGAAGGCCGTGCGCAGCGGACGTTCCCTGCTCATCAATGCAGTGGACGGAGAGGCGGCGCTCACGTTGATGGTCGAACTGCGAGTCGACCCGGCCAGGGCCTCAAGATTCCCGCAAGGCGTCGATCCAACCAATGCCGTCAGCGTGCTCGATGGCATGCTGCGCGAGACGGAGTCGGCGTCGACCATTCTGAACGTCATCCGCCCTGTAACGGAGGTGACGCTGGGTGGGGAGCCAGGGGCAAGCGCAGCGCTGCGCACTCGCGTGGCGGAGGACGAGGAAGCCGAATCCACCCTGCGCTACCTTGCCGCGATCGTCCATAACGGGGAAACCGTCGTCCGGGTTCTGTCTTCGGCGCCGGAAAGCGCTGGCGTGACGAGCCTCGCGCTCGCGGAACGGGTGGCAGAATCGATTCAATTCAGCGAGTGACGTCGGATTCCGCGATCTGGAGTCCGGTCTGACCCGCCAGCCACCTATGGCCCCTGGAAAGAATATCGCCTCGACCGGCTGGCCGAATTCCTCGGCAAGCTTGAAAGCCAGCGGCAGTCAATAGATGGTAACAATCCAGATCATCAGCAGCGACAAAAAGAAGTGCGGCATCCTGACTGCGCAACTGGATGCAGCGGGCTACCGTTCAACCGCAGGACCCATGTCGGAAGACCTGCGCCGGCAGCTGCTCAACACCCCGCCCGATGCCGTCATTCTCGACCTCGACCGGGCTCCTGCGACCTGCCGGGATCTGGGGCTGTTCCTGCGCGTGCAAACCGCCACCCGGGGCTGCCTGCTCGTCTTCCTCGACGGCAAACCGGAGAAAGTGAAGGAGATTCAAGCCCTGCTCCCCGATGCGTGCTTCGCTGAAACCGCCTCGCTGGAGGCTGATCTTGAGCAAGGTCTGCGCAGTAAGCCCGAAAATCCAATCGTACCCGAATCGGTCTTCGCCGGTTACAGCGGCCGACCGCTGGGAGCGAAGCTTGGCGTGAAGGAAAACATGGCCGTCGTGCTGGTCAATGCCCCGGATGATTTCGAGACGGTACTTGACCCCCTGCCCGAACGGACCCGGCTATCCAGATCAGATGTCGAATCTCCCGACCTGACGCTCTGGTTCACCACCAGCATTTTGGAACTCGAAACCGGGCTGGCCCATAGGCTCCAGCTTGCCAGCCCCGGCAAAATCTGGATCATCTGGCCCAAGCGCGGGTCCACACTTGAGAGCGACCTGACTCAGCCTGCCGTGCGCCAGGCAGGTCTGGACGCGAATTGGGTTGATTTCAAAGTATGCTCGGTTGACAATACCTGGACCGGCCTGTGTTTCACCGCTCGCAAAGGGAAGTGAGAACCGCATGCGTGTGATCGACCTCGCAAACTGGCCCCGCCACGCGGCCTTCGAGAAATTCCACCGCTTTGAGATGCCCCATTTTAACTTGACCGCCAGCGTCGATGTGTCCTCATTTTCGACAACGGTCAAGAACCGCTCGTCTTCATTCACGGTTGCGGTCGCTTACACGTTGGCGCGCGCCGCAAACGAGATAGAGCCCTTCCGGCTGCGCATCCACGGCGAGCAGGTGGTCGAGTACGAGCAGGTCCACCCTTCATTTACCATACTCCTTGAGGATGAAAGCTTCAGCTTCTGCATGGTGCCGTACACAAGCAGCTACATTGAGTTTGCAGCCGAAGCAGCACAACGCATTCAGCACATCCGCCTTCACCCCACGCTGCAGGATGAGCCCGGACAGGATGATCTGCTTTTCATGACCTCCATCCCGTGGGTGTCGTTTACTTCTATGCAGCACCCGATGAATCTGCACCCGGCGGATTCAGTCCCGCGCATCGCATGGGGAAAAACCTATCAGGACCGGGACAGGCGGCTCATGCCGCTTTCAGTGCAGGTCCATCATGCGCTGATGGACGGGCTGCATGTTGGTCGTTATTTCGAGCGGGTTGCGACGTACATGTCCAATCCAGAGCCGCTCCTGGAGTGAAGCCGCAAATTGAGAGGAAGCAGGCCAACCTTCCGGTCTTCATCCAGGCCTGCTGACCCACGGAGCCGTACAGCGATAGCCAAAATATCATTCACGACCTCACTCTCAGTCCCGGAAAGTCTGAGCAGCGGGCATTTTGCCCTCCGGCCCTTACGCACCTCCGATGTCGAACTCGATTACGACGCGGTGATGGACAGCCGCGAGATGCTGCGCAGGTGGAGCCAGACTTCGTGGCCAGCGGATGATTTCACACTTGAAGGCAACCTTGCCGATCTCGATCGGCATCAGCGCGAGCATGAAGCCGGTGAGGCCTTCACCTACACCATCGTCAACCCCGCCGGTGACCGGTGCCTGGGCTGTATCTATGTGAACCCGCTCACAACGGAGCTGATCGAGAGCGGGATCTGCAACAAACACGCAGCTCCCGGACCCGTCACCGCCGCGAGCATCCGTTTCTGGGTGCGAAGCTCGCTGCTCGACTCGGATCTGGAGTTGGAGCTTCTGCAAGCCCTGCGAAAGTGGTTCGCACAGGAATGGCGGCTGGATTGCGTCATTTTTCTCACCAGCCTTCTCGATGAACGGCAGCAGGCCTTCTGGGAAGCGAATGACCTTGTCAGGCTTGAGACATTTCAGGCATACGGGCGCACGTGGGTTGCCTATAAGCCGCACGAACAACGCTGACCCGCAGGTCGCAAAAGGTGAGAGTCAACTCCAGTCTCGCTTTGCGTTCGTGTCATCCACGTAATCAGAACCCGAGATTCGCTTTATAATTCGGACACAAAGAGTTTGGTTTTGCCATTTCAGGTGTACACTTAATCCTTGGCTTCATCCTATGCCGAGTGGCATTCACCTCCTCAACCCCTTGCCGGACCTGTGTCAGCGAGAGTCGTGCTTATGACCCAGTCAGATCATGCAGCCAGCAATCAACCTGGAGCCGAGTACCGCCTGGTGACGATCCTGTTTGCGGATGTCGTCGGCTCAACCGAACTCACACGGCAGATGGAGGCAGAAACCACGCGCCTGGTTTTCGACCGCTGTCTGCGTACCATGAGTCAGGTCATCAATGAGTTTGGCGGAACCGTTGCCCGGCTCATGGGCGATGGATTGCTCGCTTTCTTCGGCGCGCCCACCGCTCATGAGGACGATCCGGAGCGAGCCGCTCTTGCTGCACTACAGATTCATCGTGCAATCCAGCGCTATGGTACGGAATTGAATATGCCGCTCAAGGTGCGCATCGGGTTGAACACCGGGCGTGTTGTGATGGGTGATGTCGGCGGAGAAGACCTGTCGGAGTATACGGCCATGGGGCCGCCGATCAATCTCGCCGCCCGGCTCCAATCCAGCGCCGAACCCGGCACAACGCTGATCGGGGAGACGACTTACCGCCTGGTTAACCATCTGTGTGAGACAGAAGCCGTCGCTCCACTGCAGTTAAAGGGCTTTGACAAACCTGTTCATGCGCACCGCCTGCTGAAGGTGCGGGAACGGACAGAATCCGGCCGCGGCATCCCCGGCATCGATTCACCGTTGATCGACCGTGAAGCCGAACGGCAGACTCTGACTACGTTGCTCGCAGAACTGCAGGCTGGAAGGGGCGCCATAACGGCGCTGATCGGCGAACCGGGTGTCGGAAAGAGCCGCCTGCTGCATGAGGTGCGCAGCAGCGCTCAGGAGTTGCCGCTGATATGGGCTGAAGGGCACGCCTCATCCTACACTTCCGACCAGCCTTTCAGCGTGATACGCGACCTGCTCTCTGAGCTACTCGAGCTGAACGCACAGGACTCGCCGGCCATCCTCGACCTCAAGCTCGAACGTGAGTTGACTCCGCTGTTCGGCGAACGGCTGGGAGAGATCTGGCCCATGCTGGCTTTATTAATCGGGGCACCTGTCCCGCCTGCTCACACCGACCGGCTGGAAGGACTTGAGCCTGACGCGCTCAAGCGAGGTATGACCGCCGCTTTTTGTGAATTGGCCGAAGCCATGGCAAGCCGCCAGCCAGTGGTGCTGGCACTGGATGACCTGCACTGGGCGGATCCAAGCTCGCTCGATCTGCTCCGCTCGTTATTCCTATCCACCGAGCGATCGCCGCTCTTGATCGTGCTGTTGTTTCGCCCGGATTGGGAATCTCCAGTCTGGGATTTGAAGGCTTATGCTGAACGTGATTTCGGCCACCGCTATAGCGAACTCGACATCTCCCCCCTCAGTGAGGATCAAACACGAGAGATGGTTTCACGGATCCTCGCCAATCCCGAACTGCCATCCCAACTGCTTGACTTCGTACGCGAAAAATCGGAGGGGATTCCATTCTTCATTGAGGAGCTTGTCCAGGAATTGATCGAAACAGACGCCCTCGCCCAGCAGGGCGACACCTGGCAGCTCGTCTGCGACATCCAGCAAGTTCAGGTGCCGGAGACCCTCCAGGAGGTCGTTCAGGCTCGCGTGGACCGCCTGCCCGTGGCTGAGCGCCAGACGCTGCAGGCGGCGGCCGTCATCGGCCGTCGATTTAGCGCCACCCTGCTGAAGGCGATCGCCCCGCAGAATGGCGATCTGTCAGCTCGACTACTGGCCCTCCAACGGGCGGATCTGATCCGCGAGCGCACCCGCCTGCCCGAACCCACCTATGGTTTCCACCAGTCTCTCGTACAGGAGGTCATCTATCGTCAGCTGCTGGGAGATCAACGCCGTGAGCTCCATAGTCGAATAGCGCATGCCCTGGAAAAGAACTTCGCAGGTCGACTGGAAGAAAATGCAGCCATGATCGCCAGCCATTATGAGCTGGCCGGCGAGAATGAAAAAGCGCAGGAATTCCATCGCCTGGCCGGCGACCAGGCTTTCCATGTGAATGCAAATCGAGAAGCAATTGAACACTATTCCAGGGCGATCGAACTGGATTCGCCCGATTCCTTCAAACCGGACATTCTGCGCCACCTCTATACCTCGCTTGGGCGCGCCTATGAGCTGAGCGCTGACTACAAACAGGCCATACAGACCTATGACAGGCTGCGCTCTCTGGCCGAGGAACATGACGACCAGCAGCTCGCACTACAAGCCCGCCTGGCGCAAACCACGCTGCGCGTGACCCCAACACCGCTCTTCGATCCCGAAGGCGGCAAGGCTGAGGCTGAACAGGCACTGCAGTTGGCACGCGAACTCAACGACCCGGAGTCGGAAGCGAAGATGCTTTGGAATCTGTGCCTGCTCGGACGTTTCACCGCCCGTGACGAAGAAGCCATTACGTACGGGGAGCAATCGCTGGCGATCGCGAGAGCCCACCATCTCGATGAGCAAATTGGCTTTACCCTGACGGATCTTTTCTGGTCATATCTTGCCAAAGAAAGCTCGACCAAGGCGCGCGAAGCAATAACTCAGGCTTATGACATCTGGCAGCGGCTTGAAAACCTGCCCATGATGACCGATTGTCTCTCCGGCCGAGCCTTCCTGCATTTCCTGTGCAGTGAGTTTGACCAGGCAATCGAAGTATCAGACCAGGCCTGGAGCGCCAGCGAGCGGATCGACAATCTGTGGGGCGAATCCTACAGCCGACTCTACGTCGGCTTGGTGTACATCCAGCGGGGTGAAATGGAACTTGCACTCCAGGCCATGCAAGTCTCACGCGAGCTTGGGCACCGGGCCGGCTTCGTTGTCCCCGGCATTGTCCTGCCATCGATCGAGGCGCTCACCTGCGCAGAAATGGGGTGGTACGAACGTGCCCTGGAATTGGTCGATGAAGCATTATCTGAACAGTTTTCCGATCTCACCAAGCCATTCGTGTACCAGACAAAAGCCCAAATTCTCGCTCTCGCTGGAGAGCTCCAGCAAGCGCAGGAAATCCTGGAGCGTGAAGCCAACAAACCGCATAGCATTGGCACGGTATATTTGATCCTGCCACTTGACCTGACACGCCTGGTGCTGGCCGATGCTCGCGGTGACTCAAAACAAGCTCTTACATTCGCGCAAGAGCTCCACCGGATGCAAGCCGATCATAGCATCAGCGTGCTGGAACCTATGGCCGACCTATACCAGGCCCGGGCCTTCCAGCGGCTGGGCCGGTTGCAGGAAGCTCTCGAAAAATTGAACCATGGAATCGAGCTGGCAAGAGCAAGCGAGGCACGCTGGAGCGCCTGGCAGCTTCTCGGGCAGCGTGCCCGGCTGCAGCGCGAACTCGGTCAGGTTGAGGGCGCCGACGAGGATTTGCAAGCCGCTCTGGAACTGGTGGATTTCATTACCGAACACGCTGGCGATGAGCGCCTGGCGACTGCCTTCAAATCACGCCCGGATGTGGCGGAAATCTTAGAAATGTAACGCTTACGCTGCGCGCGCAGCGTAAGCACCACCCCGCTCACGATGTAACTTGTCCGTGCTGCCCAAGGCTACACCAACGTAGCAACCCGGGTTGTATCAAAGCGGATCTGGCCCAACCTGCGGCTGCTTGCTCAACCCCGATTTACGCAGCCCCGAATTCGCTTTCATCCCAGGTCCACAGCCGGACCTCGGGCATATCCTCCAGGTGCTCCCGGATGTAAAGCTCATGCTTGTTCAATTTTGATTCGAACAGCTCGATGACCTCCCCGGCGCGCTCCGAATCACCCCGCGTTCTGCGCAGCGCCTCGATCGCCAGGTGATAGCGGCTGATTCGATTCTGGACCACCATGTCGAAGGGTGTGGTTGTCGTCCCTTCTTCAATATACCCGCGCACGTGGAACCGGGCTGGATTCGGCCGGCCATGAACCAGATCATGGATCATGCGCATGTAGCCATGAAAGGCAAAGATCACCGGTCTGTCTTCCGTGAACAGGTCGCGGAAAGCCTCCGGATCGAGACCGTGCGGATGGTAGGCCGGCGGCGAGAGCACCATGAGATCAACAACATTAACCACGCGCACCTTCAGATCCGGGATGTGTTTGCGCAGCAGCCACGCCGCTGCTACCGCTTCCTGTGTCGGTACATCCCCGGCCGAGGCCATCACCACATCTGGCTCCTGTCCTTGATCGTTGCTGGCCCATTCCCAGGTCGAAGCGCCACGAGCGCAGTGCCTGCGCGCGGTCTCCATATCGAGCCATTGCAGTTCGGGCTGCTTGCCGGCAACGATGAGGTTGACATAGTTCCGGCTGCGCAGGCAGTGATCGGCCACGGAGAGCAGACAGTTCGCATCCGGCGGCAGGTAGATCCGGACCACGGCCCCCTTCTTGTTGATCACGGTATCCATGAAACCCGGCCCCTGATGGCTGTACCCATTGTGATCCTGACGCCACGCATGCGATGTCAACAGATAGTTCAGAGAAGCGATCGAGTGCCGCCAGTCCAGTTCCCGGCTGGTCTTGAGCCACTTGGCATGCTGGTTGACCATTGAGTCAACAATCGTCGCAAAAGCTTCGTAGCAGGGGAAAAAACCGTGCCGGCCGGTCAGCAGGTAGCCTTCCAGCCAGCCCTGACAAAGATGTTCGCTCAGCACTTCCATCACGCGTCCATCGGGGGATACATGATCATCCTCGGGGCGGATCTCCTCCACGGAACAGCGGTCGGTCGCCTCGAATACTGCGTTCAGCCGGTTCGAATTGGTCTCATCCGGGCAGAAAAGGCGAAAATTGCTGGTCGATTCGTTGCGGATAAACACATCGCGCAGGAACCGCCCCAGATTGCGGGTGGCCTCGGCTCGCTCGGTGCCCGGGTGTTCAACCGCGATGGCATAGTCGGTGAATGCCGGCAGGTCGAGGTCAATGAGCAGCCTGCCGCCGTTGCTGTGGGGATTGGCTCCCATCCTGCGCACCCCGTTCGGCGCCTCTTGCTGCAGTTCGGCAACCAGCCGACCGTCCTGGTCAAAGACTTTCTGCGGCTGGTAGCTGCGCATCCACTCTTCGAGCATCTTGAGCTGCTCCGAATTCGTCCGGACCTCCGTCAGTGGAACCTGGTGGGCCCTGAAGGTCCCCTCAATCGGTACCCCATTCCAGGATTTCGGTCCCGTCCAGCCTTTCGGGGTGCGCAGGATGATCACGGGCCAGTGTGGTTTCGTTTTGAACCCGTGAGTTCGCGCCTGCTTCTGAATTTCCTTGATCTCGCCATAGACCGTGTCGAGCGTCCTGGCCATAAGCTGGTGGACCTTGAGCGGGTCGTCGCCCTCGACGAAATGGACCTTGTACCCATAGCCGGTGAAGAGGTTTTCCAGACTGGCGTCATCCATGCGCCCCATGACAGTCGGGCCCGAAATCTTGTAGCCGTTGAGGTGCAGGATCGGCAAGACCGCCCCATCCCGCACGGGATTGAGAAAGGCGATCGATTTCCAGCTCCCGGATAGCGGACCGGTTTCCGCTTCCCCATCACCCACGATGCATGCGACGAGCAGATCAGGGTTATCGAAGGCCGCCCCAAATGCGTGCACCAGCGAGTATCCCAGTTCGCCACCTTCGTGAATAGAACCCGGTGTCTCCGGTGCGACATGGCTTGGGACCCCTCCGGGAGTGGAAAACTGGCGGAACAGCTTCAGCATTCCGGAAGCATCACGCGACACTTCGGGATAGATCTCGCTATAGGTCCCCTCGAGGTAGGTATTGGCCAGGATCGCTGGCGCGCCGTGGCCTGGACCAATGATGTACATCACATTCGCATCCTGGTCACGGATGAGCCGGTTCAGATGAACGTAGATCAGGTTGAGGCCCGGCGAAGTACCCCAATGGCCCAATAAACGCGGTTTGATATGCTCCGGTGCAAGCGGCTCACGCAGCAGTGGGTTGTCTCGTAGATAAATCTGGCCCACGGCCAGGTAGTTCGCCGCCCGCCAGTACGCGTCCAGCCGCCCGAGACGGTCCTTCTTCAGTTCAGCCATTGCAATCTCCCTTCCTTATCACGCCCTGTCACGCTCGCTATCGTCACCGACTCTCTGGTCTCCCGGGGCAGGGACTTTGCGTTCACATCAACCTCGCCCCCGTTCACGAAGTGCGCAGCAGATCAAATGTATGGCGGGCGATCATCAGATCCTCATCCGTGTGCATGACGCGCACGGTCACCGGGGATTCCGGTGGCGAAATGATGGCAGCGTTCTTCTGATTGCGCTCCGGGTCCAAGCTGATCCCCGCAAACTCCATAGCCTCACAGATGCGTGCCCTCACATAAACCGCGTTCTCGCCGATCCCTGCGGTGAAAACCAGCGTGTCGAGTCCGCCGAGAGCGGCGATCATGGCGCCCAGGTATTTACGGGCCTGATAGCAGAACACCTCGACCGCTTCGGCCGCATGCTGATCATCCGCTTTGCGCTGGAGTAAATCCTGCATATCGGGGGTGCTGCCGGAGAGACCCAGCAAACCGGATTGTTTGTTGATCAGCGTATTCAGGGTGGAGGGCTCAGCCCCCGGCCTGCGCATCAAGGCCAGCACGGCACCAGGATCAAGGTCTCCCGGGCGAGTTCCCATGACAAGCCCCCCGGCCGGCGTGTACCCCATCGTCGTGTCCACGCACCGGCCGGAACGAACGGCAGCCATACTGGCTCCGTTGCCCAGATGGGCGATCACCACCCTTCCGGCGGCAGCCGATTCTCCAACACGCTTGTGGAGCTCCTGCAGGATGAATTCGTAGGAAAGTCCGTGAAAACCGTAGCGGCGGATTCCTGCTTCCCAGGCCCAACGCGGCAGCGCGTAGATCTGGGCAACACGCGGCATGCGGCGGTGGAACGCAGTGTCAAAGCATGCCGCCTGGAGCAAGTGGGGGTATTTCCCGGTTGTGGCTTCGATCCCGGATATCTCGTTCGGCAGATGATCTGGAGCAAGCGGGATCAACTCCTTCAAAACGCGCAGGAGATGTTCATCAATCCGATGTGGCGAATCGAAATCCTGCCCTCCATGCACAACACGGTGTCCAAGAGCTTGGAGTTGTCCTGCAGGGGCCTCTCGTTCTAGCCAGGAAAACAAACGCTCGAAGGCAGCCTCATGGTCCGGCAGTTCAAGCTGCTCTTCATGAATCTGGCTGCCGTGATCATCCTGTACCAGCAGTTCACCGTCGGGAAGCCCGATGCGCTCGAGAACGATTGTCTGCACCAGCTGCTCTTCGGGCACAAACGAATAGAGCGAGGCTTTGACGCTGGACGAGCCGCTGTTTATCGCAAGGACGAGGCCCTGGTCCTGCTTTGTCTGCCCTGCCATGTGAATCTCAATCCCTGAGTGCTGCACGCGCAAATCAAGCCGCGATAAAACCCGGCTGACTCCAATCTACACTCTCCAGTGTATTTCAGGCTTTAACAGCAGGTTCAAATTGCCTTATCGGCACCTTAACCCCCTGAAACCGCGCACCGGATCATGCTGCGCAGACGCCATTTCTGATTCCCTGATGATCACGCAAATCCAATCTGCCGTCCGGTGGCGGATAACCGCTGGCAGATTCAAATGTACTGAGGCGCAGATGAACAGGTACATCTTGTGTTTCAAGCCGTCGGATCCAGTCCGTACGAGATCCGAGCAGGTGCTTGTACGATAGGAACCAGACTCGGATGGATTGCTTTCATTTTGGCCCCGTTCTTCCTTAGAATAGATATGGACCGCAGAGCGAGGAGATGATGGAACTCACGCCAACGACCGAAATCCGTCTGCGCCGCATCTTCAAGTTGTTCAACCGCTTTATGCTCATGCTTTGGCGGCTGGGGCTCGCCAGCTACGGAAACCCAAGCAAGTATGGCGGAGCGATCATGGTTATCAAGCACCGCGGTCACAAAACCGGCTTGACGCGCTATGCACCGGTGAACTACGCCGAGATGGGCGATGAGGTCTACTGCACCGCCGGGTTCGGAACTGCCACTCACTGGTACCGCAACCTGCAGGCATACCCGCAGGTTGAGCTGTGGCTGCCCAACGGCCGCTGGAGCGGGGTGGCCGAAGATGCCAGCGATGATCCCCGGCGGGCAGCGCTGCTGCGCAAGGTGCTGATCGCTTCCGGCTTCGCCGGGCCGCTCTTTGGCCTCAACCCACGCCGGATGAGCGACGCACAGATCGATTCCCTGCTTGATACGTACCGCCTGATCCGCATCCGTAAGACTGCCCCGGTGACCGGACCAGGCGGGCCGGGTGATCTGGCTTGGGTCTGGCCGCTGGCCACCCTCCTGCTGCTTGGCATGCTCCTTCGCCGCAGAAGACGTTCATGAGCACGCTCGCAAGCTGGCTCTCAGAAGGTGACATCCGTTCGGACGGGTTCGCAAACAAAGCCGCGGAGTTCATCCTCGAAAATCCACAGTTCGCCAGCGACCTTAGCGCTGCGCTCGATCATTCCGACACGGTCGTTCGGGCGCACGCAACAGACGCGCTCGAGAAGGTCGCCCGTGTCAGGCCCGACCTGCTGCTGCCCTTTTTCGATCGCATCAGAGACGCCGCCGGCCAGGAGCAGCCGCCAGCGGTTCGTCTGCATCTGGGAATGATCTATGGACATCTGGCGGTCCACCCCGAGCTGCGTCCACAGTTGCTGGACGCGCTCCTGCAGCTGCTAGACCATCCGGGTGCCTTCTCACGCAGCTGGGCGGTCACTTCGCTCTGCATTCTTGGGCGGCTCGAACCCGGACTGCGCCCCGGCATCCTGGCGCGAATCGGGGCACTGAGAAATGATGAGAGCATCGCTGTCCGCACTCGAGTTCGCAAAGCCATCCCGCTGCTGACCGACAGCTCCAGCCGCTTCCCAACCGGATGGGTGAAGTGCGAGCGCCTGCGTTTTCTCGGAAACAGCCCCTCTGACGATCAGGCCGGGGCGACGGATTAAGGGACTGATCCTAAGGTGGACACCGGGCTCCTTAACCTGCTAGCGCTGCCAACCGTCGCCATCCTGCTGGTGTATACCGGTATCAGGCGCCAGCCTGGTATCGGCATCCTCATCAGCCTGGTAGTCATTACCCACAGAGTCTGGTCCCATCCAGCCGGTCTCGCCTGGCTGGGCTTCAGGAAGCAACCGAACTGGTTGATAACGGTAGGCGTGGCGCTTCTGCTGGGAGCGCTGATCGCGCTGTTCGCGACCACATTGCTTGAGCCGATGGTCGAGCGCGCGACCGGGCGCGCCCATGATCTGAGCATTGCTGATACCGTTCGGGGCAACTGGAAATCGCTTGTCCTGTGGCTACTCGCCGTTTGGATCTTCGCCGCCGTGCTGGAGGAGGCTATCTTTCGAGGCTACCTGATGAGAGCCACCAGCGATTTACTCGGCCGTTCTGCCGTCGCATGGATTGGCGGCCTGCTCATCAGTTCGGTGATTTTCGGCTTTGCCCACGCCTACCAGGGACCGAGCGGTGTGATCAGCACCGGAGCGATAGGAGTGCTGATCGGGCTGATCTACCTGCAGTCAGATGCCAACCTGTGGCTCGTCATTCTGGTGCACGGATTCATTGACACGATCCAGCTGATGCTCATTTCGGCCAATCTCGATCAACGTCTGCGCTCACTGCTCATTCAATCCGGGGATTCAAACTGACAGTCCATCCGTCGCAACCAGTATGTGGCGTCAGCTTCGGTCGGTTTATTGTCATCTGGCCTTCATGTCTTCCGAAAAAGCCTGTCCTATGCTGTTGGTCCTCAAAGGACACCCTTCGGCAGGGAACCGCCTGCCTGGCTGGAAGGAGTGCCAATGTACTGCCAGAACTGCGACTGCACATTCCTGAATTGGCATAATACATGCCCGATATGTGGTGAGCAGCTGCTTCCACCGCCTGAGGAATCCAGGCGGCTCCCGTCACTCGCCGAAGACGTGCTCATCGAGCGGGTGAGGCAGGCCGGCGGAGAGATCTGCTTCCACGCGCAAACCAGCGTGGTTCAGATGAAATCGCCCGCAATCTTCCCGTACTTCGGTTTCGGAGAAGCGTACGAACAGCGCATCGAGGGCAGGTCGGATGATCTCTGGATTGATCTACACGGCATCCAGGCTGGGAGAGACCGCGCCTACCGCTATCCCTGGCGTGGCTACGGTTTCGCCTGGGCTTCCGCAATGGAAGGGGAACTCTGCGGAAACCCAGTGACCCTTCGGGCTGAACAGGTCGGCCACAAGCGGAGGTGGGGATTTCCATTCTTCGGCTTCGGCTACGCCTGGATTGAAGCTATGAGCGGCGGCTGCGGAGATCGACTGAGCGTAAATCTGCGGCAGAAGGAAATCGCCCGCTTCTTACGGCGTAGATTCCCTCATCGCGGCTTCGGCTATGCCTGGAGCAAACGATTCGAACTGAGCCTTACGCTTCAAACCCGTTGAACTTGCCACTGTTTTCCAGGACCACCGTTCGCTCGGTACAACAGTTCGAGTCGTTGTATGATTGGCGCCTGGCTACATGCTGCGAAACTCAGGCGCGTGCTCATAGAGCCCTGCCCCTCCCGGAGCCCATCGATGATCCAACACAAGCTACTCTTGGCCATACTGTTGCTCAGCCTACTTGGACTCAGTTCATGCACGCAAATGAACGCCACTCCCGAATCGGACCAACTCGCAACGGCTGTCTCAGCGACGCTGGGATCTTCGTTCACTCCGACACCCGCCTCCCCGACCACCACGGCGACCATCCCGGCGCCGGAACCCACGCTGTGGATGAGCTACGATGGTGGGGGAGACCAGATCTGGGTGCTCGGCGATGGATTGCCCTACCAGCGGACACTTCCGGTCAGCGTTGGTGGACGGTGCGTAGCCATAGAACCCGCCAACGATCTGAACACAGGCCAGGTGAAGACACTGATCAGCGACAACGTCGTCGAAGCCTTATGGTCGCCGGACGGGGAGGCGATCGCCTACATCCTGGCCACACCCGATACGTATGAGCTTCATTGGCGCGGCGGAGACGGATCCGATCGCACACTCGCCAGAAATGTCACCTTCACCTGGAGCATATCTCCAACCGGTGAGACGATCGCATTCACCCGCGAGAGCGGCTACGAGCTCACGATCGTCCCCGGTTTCTACGCAGTGCAGGTCGGCTCAGGCGCCGAGGTCAGGCTTTCCGACATCGATAAGTCCGGCACAGGCAGCACGGCGGACTTCCCTTCCTGGTCGTCCGACGGAACACAGGTGATCCTGTCACATTACGGCGGGCCAGGGGAAGCGCGCCTTGTATGGGCGCGCAGCGACGGGACTGAAACCCATGATCTGGGCTTGCCCACCGACGCTGGCGAAGTGCGGCGTGACCTTGCCCTGCCCTTTGTGCTTTGGGATCCAGATGGCGAGCACCTCTATGCTGTTCCGGGCGAATTCGGCGGCGAGGGAGAGATGGGCGGGCCCTCGCCCCTCGTTCGCTACCGGCTCGAGCGCACGGACTACACGCTGATTGAACCTGAGACCATTGGACGCTTCCATCAAGTGCTCGGTTGGGCTGTACCAGGGCATTCGCTTTGGATTTGGAATGAGTCAGGGATCGGAGAATTCATCCTTCCTTGAGCGGGCGAGCCGTGGAACACAAATCCGGCCTGGCGGGATTCTCCGCCGGTGAACATAACGGCAGAAATCAACCAGAACAACGCAGGCATAGCGCGAGGTATCCCTAATGTGGCAGATTGGATTCGTTACGCTCGTTGGCTCTGAAAGCACCGCCGCGGATGCCCTATTGCTGGTGCGAAGCCTGCGTGCATTCGGCGGCGAATTTCAGGACGCTCCCGTCTGGATTCTTCATCCAGGATCGACCAAACCTATCGAGGCGGATTTCAACAGCGGAGATACTTACCCGACGCGTTTTGAGATTGGACACGGTTTGCAGGGCGTACCTTTCGGCGCGAAGGTCAGTGCCTGTGCCACGGCCGAGCAAATGCTATCCGGAGAGCTGGAGTCGCTGGTCTGGATTAACCCGCGGGCGCTGATGATCCGACCCCCACTCGCATTTCTTCTCGACCGCGTCCACGGCGCCGCCCTGCGCCCGGTCCACATCAGAAATATCGGATCCCCGATCGACAAGCCGCCGGATGACTTCTGGGAAGCCATCTACCGTTATCTGGGTATCAGGGCACCGACCCAGGTTGTGGAATCCTACGTCGACTCCCATTCCATCCGCCCTTACTTCAACACCCACCTGTTCGCCATCGACCCTTCGCTCGGCCTGCTCCAGACATGGCTCGAGCATTTCACGACGCTGGCCTGCGATGACCGCTTCCTGGCGGAACACTGCCGGGACGAGCTGCACCAGATCTTCCTGCATCAGGCCCTCTTCAGCGCCTTGCTCACCCTGCGGCTTGACTGGGACAGCATCCGCATCCTGCCGCCCGAGTACAGCTACCCGCTCCATCTCCATCCAGAGATCCCGCCAGACCGCCAGGTGGAGAACCTTGAGCGACTTGTCTGTCCAGTGTACGAAGAGCCGTTCAAATATCCTGATACCCTGAACGGACTCCCGGTCGGCGAACCACTGGCTAACTGGCTTCAAACCCTGACAGGCGCGTCTACTTGACCGGCAGCGCGCCCTCCTGACGAAACCAGATTCACAGCTCCAAGAGTATTCAGCCGCTCAAGGCATCCGTGAGGGAGTCGCCGGCTGGAACGGCCCCATTGTTCCCGATCTGGTAGGATGCGATAATGCTTTCGTTTAGATCTTCAGCCCTGGAAGGTAGCGCGCAGCATGCCCGTCATACAGATCGATCCGGCTGACCGCCGCCAAGCGGCGGCTTTCCTCCAGCTGCCGTTCAAGCTCTATCGAGACCTCCCCCAGTGGGTGCCTCCGCTGAAAATTGAAGCCCGGCGCATGCTCGACACCCGGAAGAATCCATTCTTCGGACATTCTCAAGCCGCGTTCCTGCTGGCGCGGTCTCCAACTGGAGAGGTTCAGGGCAGGCTGGCGGTGCTCGATAACCGCCGCTACAACGAGTACAACCAGGAGCGAACGGCATTCTTTTACTTATTTGAGTGCGTGGATGACGATGAGCTTGCACGCGGTCTCTTCGACGCAGGATTTGCCTGGGCCCGCGCGCGTGGCCTCAATGCGATGGTCGGCCCGAAAGGCTTTACAGCACTGGATGGCATGGGGCTGCTCGTGGATGGTTTTGAGCACCGCCCGGCTTTCGGCCTGCCCTACAATCCTGCGTACTACCCGGAATTGATCGAAGCAGCAGGCTTCGAACCGCACGCGGACGTGGTCTCGGGCTACCTGGATTCACATCTCGAGTTCCCGGAACGGATTCACCAGATTGCCCGGCGTGTGAGAGAGAGGCGCGGCCTGCACATCGCCCGCTACCGCAGCCGGCGCGATCTGCGCAAACTCACGCCGAAGCTGAAGGCAATGTACAACTCGGCTCTCGGCGGGACTTCCGGCAACGTCCCGCTCACAGACGAGGAAGCAGGCGCCATCGCCGATCAGATGCTGTGGTTCGCTGACCCGCGCCTGATCAAGGTCGTCATGAAGGATGACGAGCCGGTGGGATTCCTCTTCGCCTACCCCGATGTGTCAGAAGCGCTGCAGGCGACCGGCGGCCGCTTGCTTCCCTTCGGCTGGCTGCGCCTGCTGCTTGAACTGCGGCGGACGCGCTGGGTCAACGTCAACGGCGCCGGTATGATCGAGGGCTACCGCGGCCTGGGCGGGACCGCGATCCTCTTCAGCGAGATGTATAAGAGCGTGCGCGAAGGTGGGTTCGAACATGCCGACCTGGTCCAGATCGGTTTGGAGAATTCGAACATGCAGCGCGAGCTGCGCAACCTGGGAGTCGATTTCTACAAGACCCACCGTATCTATCGCCGTGAGCTGTAGGTCTTTTAACAGTACAGGCCAGGTGACTCACTTCACTCGGGATGCAGGATGACACCGCATGGCCGGGATTGAGCATCTTCACGAGAAACGCATCCGGCTGCACAACGTCGAGCTAGCCTTTGATTCCTTCGGTCGTCCGAACGATCCACCGGTGCTGTTGATAGCTGGGCTTGGCAACCAGCTCATCAGCTGGCGGGAGGATTTCTGCCGCCAGCTTGCAGCAAACGGGTTCTTTGTCATTCGTTTCGACAACCGCGATGCCGGACTCTCCACCCGTTTCAACAGAGCGGATACGCCATCGATGTCCGCCATCGCGTGCGCGTATCTCTTTGGCTCTCGCCTGATCTCTCCTTACACACTCGACGACATGGCATACGACGCGCTGGCGTTGCTGGATCACCTCGGCATTATGCGGGCACATGTCGTCGGCGGCTCGCTTGGCGGCATGATCGCCCAGACGCTGGCCATCAACCACCCATCGCGCATCCGCTCTCTCACCCTGATGCTGACTACGTACAGCGGGAGCCGATGGCCGCCGCCACGCCCGAAATCGTTGATCCTCTTCAGACGCCCGGCTGAAGGTTTGGAAGCGCATCTCGAGCGCCACCTGCTTATCGCTTCTGCATTGAAAGGGCCGCGCTTCGAATTGGACCCGGCAGCCCTGCGGGAGCACGCAAAGCGCTTATATGAACGGTCACCTGAGCCACCCGGAACCCGCCGTCAGCTCGCCGCGATCGCCGCTTCCCGCATCGCGCCAAGCGCGCTGGCGAGGCTCGAGATCCCCACGCTCGTAGTGCATGGTTCCGACGATCCGCTGCTGCCAGCCACCCACGGCCGCCGCCTGGCCCGGATCATGCCCGACGCGAAGCTGCTGCTCGTAGAGGGGCTTGGGCACGAATTCCCACCTGGAGTGTGGCCACAGGTCGTGCCCGCAATCGCCGACCTGATACGCCAGGCCTGACTGCTGAAACGATCATCAAGCCGTACCATTGACCTTCGCTCGCGGTATGATTGGTATCGTGACGGCACATGAAAACGAACTGCGTACCGCGCTCGGCATACCCGAGGATGCCGAGCGCGTGCTGATCTTCGCCGAATCCAGCCACTGGGATCCGGACTGGCTCTTCACATCCGATGAGTATTACGAACGCTTCGTGCGTTCGAACCTGGACCAGGCGCTGGTGGAACTGGAGCGCGAGCCGCGCCGGATCTACTCGGTTGAGTGCATGTTTTTCCTGCGCATGTACTGGGACCGGGAACCGGAACAGCGTGAACAGGTACGCCGCTTCGTCAATGAACGCCGCCTGCGTCTGACAAGCTCGGGCGTGACGACCGCCGACACGCTCATTCCCTCACCGGAAGCGATCCTGCGCGACTTCCTGCTCGGCCAGGAGTGGCTGCGCCATCAGGGTATGCTGCAGGAACCCAAGCTGGCGTACTTTTCCGACAGCTTCGGCAGCTCCCCCGCCCTGCCCTCGCTGCTGAGGGCGGCAGGGTTTTCCCAGACGGCCATCACTCGCATCGATGGCATGTACTTCCTTGGGCTCGAGCCAAACAGCCCGCGGCGCTATCCCCGCCCGGGATCGAGTGCCGAATTGCTCCTCAAGCGAGAAGGCAGCCTCGATTTCATCTGGCGTGACCGGACAGGCGCCGAGCTGCTCGCGCATTGGAACGCCTTCACTTACGGCCAGGGAGACCTGCTTGCTCATCGCGGTCTGAGCCGTATTTACCTCTTCCCGTTCGCGACCCCGGCCCGCTCCGACCGGCACATCGCCCGCCGTATCAGGCGCTTCGCGCATCAGCTGGCTCCGGTGAGCCGCACACCCTATCTACTCTGTCCTATCGGTTTCGATTTCGTCGCGCCGATCAAGAACCTGGTCGAGTTGCTGGACCGTTACAACCGCACGCATTTCCAGGAGACCGGTTTGTGGGCGGTAAACGCCGGCCTGGATGACTACCTCGATCTGGTCGATTGCCACCGGGATGAGCTGCCCAAGGTCGAACTCGATCCCAACCCGTACTGGACCGGTTTCTACACCGCCCGTCCAGCGCTGAAGGCACGCTGCCATGAGCTCGTCGAAAAACTTACCCTGGCCGAATCGCTCGCCCTGCAAGGAAACGAGACCGATGCTGCCCGCAGTGCTCGGGACAAGCTGCGGCAGGTGTGGTGGACAGCTGCCGTCTCCAACCACCACGATTTCATCACCGGGACCTCCCCTGATCGCGTCGTCTATCAGGAGCAGATTCCGTGGCTAAATAATGCAGATCTTCAGGTGGATCAGGCAATTGAAAGCCTGTCGGCGGAGGTCGAACTCCCTGCGGCAGACAAGCCCAACCTGGCCCTGCCCGCTTGGTCACGCACTGGCAGCCGGATTGAGATCCGGACCTCCAATTTCAACCTCGAGCTCGATGAGACCGCTGGTGGCGCGGTCATGCGCGCCGAGGACTTGCAGACCGGTGAACCGCTCCTGGCTGGACCGGGAAACGATATTGTCCGCTACCGGGTCTCCGGCGGGTTATGGCGCATGGGTTATGAGTTTCGCGGCGGGCGGTGGAGGGAAGCCGGCCGGAGCAGTGAACATACCTCCCGCCTCGCCGTGTACGAGGGCGACCACCGGCTGGAGGTAAGTTGGGTGACCGGGTTCGATGGCGAGCTCTTCGACCGGGAAATGTGGATCTACGACGATGACCCGCGCCTGTACTTCCGCATCGTTGGCCGGGCTGGCCGGCGGCGGACGATGACCGTGAGCTTTGCCTCAGGCCTTGAAGCAGACGAACTGGTGATGGACCAGCCGGGCGGGGTTGTGAAGCGGCCGCTCGAGAAAGTCTACTCACCTACCTTTTGGCCATTCCAGCATTTCGTGCACGTGCGCGACCGCCACAGCGGACGCGGCCTGGCACTCTACCAACGCTGGCCGGGCGCGGTGTCCTTCTCCCACGATGGAGAATTGAGCACCGTCGCGCTGCGCAACGCGGCGATCGAACGCGCGTACGCGCTGCTCCCGCTTTCAGGCAATCCGGCCAGAGGCTATGAGAAGGAATCCTATACCTTCGATTACGCCATCGAGTTCACGAAGGATGGAGATTGGCAGTCGAACGCTCTTGCTGAGAAAGCGTACCGCCGCTTCCACACGCCCGAGGCTGACAGCTCCTCGGAGTCGCTGCAGGAACTGCGTCTCGCGAAGGTAATCCTGAGCCGGCCTGATGTTTTCCTGCTGGCCTACAAGATGGCTTCCCGCGGCCCGGGCCGCATCCTGCGCCTGTATACACTGAGCGCGGTTGGCGAGACGATCAAACTGCGCTTGCAGTCGGAGCCGATCCGAACCGCAACGCTCTGCGATGCCCGCGAACGCGATCTCGAACCGCTCCCCGTAAGCAGAGAGGGTGTGGAGCTCAAGCTCCCAGGCACGATCACTACGCTACGCGTGCAGGTCTGATCTCTGCTGCCCTGTCAATTTACCGCATCACCCCGCTCCGCGGAGTTTAACGCTCCCTTTATGTCTGGTTAAAGGTTCCCGCCGTTGAATTTGATATGATCGGGGTCGTCGGCGCCCGTCGCTGAACAGCGTTTGGCTGGAAGGGGAAAAAGGAACCGATTTTGAGTTCATTTCGAGAGAGCTTTCGCCGGCTGCTGCCGGGTCTGATCGTGCTCATCGCCCTGCTCGGCCTGGTGTTCATCATCATCGACTGGAACCAAATCCGGTCGGCCATTGCCCAGGCTAGCTGGAAGCCCGTCCCGTATGCGCTAGCAGCAACGTCGCTCTCCTACCTATGTATCAGCTTGAGCTTCGCACGGGTGAGCCGGCTGCTCGGGATCAAGATGGACATTCGTGAGCTCACGCTGGTGGGCTTTCTTTCGACCGTTCTCAACCACGTCATCTCCAGCGGTGGGGCCGCCGGTTACTCGGTCCGCTTTGCGCTGATGAATCGCTATGGCGTCGGCGTTCGCGACGTGCTGGCAACTTCCTTCTTGCACTTCTACCTTACAAGCCTGGCGATGATCGCCATGCTGCCGGTCGGCCTGCTCTACCTCGTGAGGCATGTCGCCCTCGGTTCCGGAACAGCCGCCTTGCTCGCCGTACTGGCAGGGCTCGTCATGCTTGCTGCCATCCTGGCAACGCTGCTGCTCTTTTCGGTCCAGTTGCGCCAGCGATTCATCGTCATGCTCGTGAAACTGCTGCGCAGGATCACGGATCGCGACATCGAATCCTCCCTGATGAGGTTCGATGAGACGCTTGCGGAAGGCGTATGGGCGATGCGCCAGCAGCCCGCTTCGATTTTGATCATCATGACGCTGGTGGTCGTCGACTGGGGTGCAAGTGCCCTGACGCTCTGGCTTTCCTTCCGCTCCCTGGGCGTGACACTTCAGCTTGGCCAGGTGGTCACAGGCTTCGTGATCGGCATTGTTGCCGGCGTCGCTTCGATGATCCCGGGCGGCCTGGGCGTGCAGGAGGGATCGATGGCAGGTATCTTCGCACTGCTCGGCGTGAGCTTCGATCGCGCAGTGCTGGCCTCGATCTTC
This sequence comes from Anaerolineales bacterium, assembly GCA_037379555.1. Taxonomy (GTDB): domain Bacteria; phylum Chloroflexota; class Anaerolineae; order Anaerolineales; family E44-bin32; genus E44-bin32. The sequence continues at coordinate 38,177 of JARRJK010000019.1, forward strand.
TTCCGTGTTCTCTACTTCTTCATCCCATATCTCATCAGCCTGACCCTCTATCGGAGCCTGCTGCGCGGTCGTCCTGAACAAAACCATGAATCGCTGGAGGTCGAACATGCACATACTGATGCTTAGTCATGGATATCCCCCAACGATCAGCGGTGTCACGCTCGTTGTCCAGAAAGTCGCCCGCTCCATGGCTGCACGCGGGCATGAAGTGACCGTTGTCACGGCCAGCGATCATGGCACGCCGTACCAGACAGAAGACAACGGGGTCCGGTTATGGCGCGTGCGCTCGGCACCCAACCCGTTCTGGTCTGAAGGCCGCCTGCCACTGCTGACTTATGACCGACTGAAGGAAATCGTCGCTGAGGTCAAACCGGATGTGATCAACACGCACGACAGCGCGCTGCTGAGCTGGCAGTTGTACCGACTTGAGCACCAGAAGGGGCATGTGCCGGAGGTGCTCACCTGCCATTTCCTGCCGCGCTTTGTGACGTACTATGTTCGGGTGGGTGATGCCATCGAGCAGATGGTTGAGGAGATCACATGGGATGTGACTCTGCGCATGATGAGCGGTTTTGACCACATCATTTTCCCGACCGGCACCCAGCGCTCACTATTCCAGGAGGAGGGTCTCCAAGTTCCATCCAGCGTAATCTCAAATGGCCTCGATGTCCGCCGCTATTCGCCACAGGGTGATGACGGCGATATCGCCGAGAGGTATGCACTACCTCAAAAGCCGCGCATCCTGTTCGTCGGACGGCTGGCGCGCGATAAGAAGATCGATGTGCTCATCCGTGCCCTGGCGGCCATCGAGGATGCCCACCTGCTGATTGTCGGGCGCGGTGACGATCAGGAACGGCTCTGGGAGCTGGCGCGTGAGTTAGGCCTCGCTGAACGGGTTCATCTTCTGGGCTTCGTGCCCGAACGGGATCTGCCCGGCATCTACCGGGCGGCAGACGTATTCGCCATCGCCTCCGACGTTGAAGTTCAGAGCATCCCGACCCTGCAAGCCGCCGCAACCGGCCTGCCAATCGTCGCCGCGGATGCCGCCGCACTGCCGGAAATCGTCCATGACGATCAAAATGGTTACCTGGTTCCGTCGGGGGACGCCCCGACCTTCGCCGCCGCCCTGAGCCGGATCCTCGAGGATCACGAACTGGCGGAGCGATTCGGCCGGGCTAGCTTGCAGATCGGCCAGGAGCATGCGGACGAGCGCACCTTCCAGGCCTACGAACAGCTTTACCAGCAGTTCATCGAAGGCGAGAGTGAGGCGCTGAAGGCGATGTGATCAGCCGCGTAAAAAGCGGCAGTCTCTCATGCTTGTCAAGCCCCGACGGCTCATCCGGCGCCTTATCCGTTTTGATCCTCAAACTGAACTTGATCTTACGCGTCATGTGTATCTGCAGCGAAATTCCCTTGCTACAGCCGAACGCGCGATAAATCGGCCTTGACTGTTACGCAACGTAAGGGTTTATGCTAGCTCCATGGAGAGGTCGATGGCCGAGTACAGCGTCAGCCAGCTGGCAGAACTGGCCGGAGTTAGCGTGCGCACGCTGCGCTACTACGATCAGATCGGACTGCTGCGCCCCGCACGGCGCACCTCTGGAGGGTACCGCCGCTACGGCCGGGCGGAACTCCTTCGCCTGCAGCAGATCCTGCTCTACCGGGAGCTCGAGCTGCCGCTCGCAGAGATCGCCGCCATGCTCGATCGGCACGATTTTGACCCGCTGCAAGCGCTGCGCCAGCACAGGGCTTCCCTCGAGCAGCGCAGAGGGCGGCTGGAGCGCATCATCACGACCGTCGACCACACGATAAGTGCATTGACCACGGAGGAACCAATGAGCTTTTCCGATGAAGAGCTTTATGCCGGCTTAACGCCTGAACAGGCGGAACGCTACCCGCGTGAAGCGCGCCAGCTGTGGGGCGAGGAGCGGGTATCTGAAACCGAGAACACGCTGCGCAAACTCTCCAAGCAGGAATGGAAGCGCATCCGCCAGCAGGGCGAAGACGCCACACAGGCCATGGCCGCTCTGGTCGGACGGCCAGCAGACGACGAAGAAGTACAGGCAGCGATCGCTTTGCATCACGCGTGGATTGAGAATTTCTACCCGGTGCCAGCCGACGTTTACCGCGGCCTGGGGCGGATGTACGTAGAACATCCAGAATTCCGAGCTTTCTATGAGTCGCGTGCGGAGGGTCTGGCCGAATTCATGCGCGCCGCGATCGAGCTGTACTGCGAACGAACCCTGACATAGAGGCTTTGTCCGGGCAAGGCTTGCTTGCGAGCAGCCGCTCAACCGTAATCACGCCGACATCAACATCCATCAGGCGGGTTCTTGGTTTTCTATCGCCGACCCTCGCGCCAACCCGATCAAGCTTTCCTCGCCCGTATTCTGGGTGCCTTCAACGGCGGTTAGCTCTTCGGATTTCTGTGAGTCTCCTCGTCGGCGGCGTGCTAACGACATCAACGTCTCGTTTATCGGGGTGACTATGCTGCTGCTCTTCTTACGGATGCTGCGGCATCGATGGAGATACCAGGGTGACTAGCGGGAGAAAACTGTGCCCGCAGGTCGATTTCAGGTAAAATCGCTCCGATTTATTTCACCGGAGGGATGATGAAACCAATAGTCAGCCGCTTCACCGCAATTGCCGTGGCGCTTATCCTTAGCGCCTGCACCGCAGGGGCTGAGCCTGTCATTTCTACGAGCACGCCTGAACCGGCTCCATCGCTACCGGCCAGCCCGACGGCGGCCAGCGGGGCAGATCGCTACGTGAATCTTGACGCCGGGATCAGCCTCGTCCTGCCTGAGGGCTGGAGCGCCGCCGGCCCGTACCCGGCCTCAGCCGGAGATTCATCGTACAACCTCTACCTCCTGGGGCCCGACCCCTCGCCCAACGCCGGACCCGGGGCCAGCCGGTTGATCGCCGCTGCAGACGACACGTTGACCCTGACAGGATTGCTCGAATCGCAGTGCTCAACCTGCCCTTCGGCGGAGGTCACCCCAGCTACGCTGAACGGAATTTCTGTGCAGCGAGCGGTGATCGGCGGCGGTGGAGTGCCTTTCGAAGTCGAATGGGTGACCCTGGATCACAACGGCCGGCTGGTCGGACTCTCCATTCACGACCCACAAACGCTGGAGACACTCAACAACGTACTGGAAACCCTGCGACTCGAGCCGTAAGCCAGCAGGCGCTGCAGCTGGCCTTACCGTTCACGCGAGCTTCGAGAGGCACATCACAGCATGCTTTCATGTGCCGTCATGCCGACTCCAACATCAGGTGATTGGCATCGTTTTTACAGCACATTGAAACAAGCTTGTCGATCAGATTGGGAGATAGTTTCATCAGCAGTTCGACCCCGATGTACGCAGCCAGCGTCCTGCCTGCGTAAGCACGCCGGGTCGGAATGGAGAAACGACGATGGTCTCCGCACAACCGCAATTCCTGACCATGCTGCTGAACGGTTCGCTTGTCGCCTTCGTTGTTACTTTCCCTCTCCTGCTCGCCCTGCTTGGACTATCCTTCCTGAGGCGGTCCTTGAACGCCGACCGGCGCGCATTTGAGAAAGATGTGCTGGAGAAGCTGGCTCGCATCCAGCGCGACGTATCGGCCTTCCAGCGTACAGCCGATCCTGGAAAGAAAACTTCCGAACCGTGACTCGGAATCTCCCCTCACACGGGTCCACATTGATCTCAAGCCTGGCATGAGCCGCGGGAAGGGAGCGCAGCCTATGGGCGTTCGGTCCAGATCGGTCAGAGACCGCACGCTGGCAGGGTGATCCCATTCGGCTTTCTGGGTCACAGACAGGTCACGCGTACGCCTTGGCTGGTCGATAAACTACAAAACACCCGGGAATCGGGTAGACTTATGCTTTAGCGCCGGCGGCATTGCACTGCGCTTGAGGCGAAAGACTTGACTGACCACCAACTCGAACACACCCTGGTTCACCATTCACCGCAAGGCAAGTTAGGATACTGGATCAGCCGGCTCTGGATGCGCATCTTCGGTTGGGAGGTGGAGAATCGCCTGCCAGCCGGCAGGAAATTCGTGCTCATTGGCGCCCCGCATACGAGCAACTGGGATTTCTTGTTCATGCTGGCCGCAGCGAACATCATGCGCGTCAGGATATCCTGGATGGGCAAGCATACGCTCTTCCGCTGGCCTTTCGGGGCGCTGTTCCGCAAGCTGGGCGGCATACCGATTAATCGCGCAGGTCCGCATGGAGCCGTGGCGCAAATGGTTGAGCGCTTCGACCATTCCGGTGAACTCCTGCTCGCTGTCGCACCCTCCGGCACACGCAAGCACGTCGATTACTGGAAGTCTGGCTTCTACCGCATCGCCACCGAGGCTCATGTGCCGATCGCCTGCGGTTACCTGGATTACGCCGGACGCCGGGCCGGGATTGGGCTGGTTTTCACCCCAACCGGGGAAATGAGGGCTGATATGGATCGCATCCGGGCTTTCTATGCCGACAAGCGCGGGCGCTACGCGCATCTGGAATCATCCATCCAGCTGCGGGACGAAAGCCAGGAATAAGCGCCGGTGGCGAGGATTCGAGGCGCCTATCTTCCGCCGGCGCTGCAGACCGCTCAAACCAGCCGCTATTACCAACGCCCCATTGAGTTCCCTCCTGACCTACCTCTATAGTGCTTCCACCTAGTTTGCGCTTGAGGGCGCGCGGGAGGATCATAGCTGGTTAAGGATGATCATTCCACGCGTTTATTTATTTCCGGAGGGCAGTTATCATGGCGAATAAAGAAGAGAAGCAGCGCGAGGAAGCACGCAAGAAAGCCGTGGAGTATGTCATCAATCAGTTCAAAGAAGGCATACCGAAAGAGACGATCATCGCCCGCCTGACCCAGAATGGGGTCGAGGCAGAGACCGCGCGCAACTTCGTCGAATCGATCCATGGCCAGCTCGTCCAGGAGGTCGAGAAAGAACAGTTCTCGACCAGCACGCTCATCATCGCACTTGTTGCTGCGCTCGTCGCATCGATCATCGGCGGTGCGGTCTGGGGTGGAATTGTGATCCTGACCGATTACGAAATCGGCTTCATGGCCACCGGCGTCGGCCTGCTCTGCGGCTTTGCCGTCACTTTCTTCACCGAGAAGAAAGGCCGGCCGCTGCAGATCATCGCCGTCCTCTCCTCCCTGGCAGGCATCCTGGTCGGCAAGTACTTCACGTTCTTCGCGATCCTGAAGGAGTTCGTCTCCACTGAATACGGTCAGGCGGCCGCGAGTCAGGTGGGGATCTTCGACGGCGATGTCGTCGCCCTGTTCTTTGAATCGGTAGGCGAGCTGCTCTCACCCTACGATTTGCTCTGGATCGTCCTGGCTTTCGCCGCCGCCTGGAGCATCCCGCGCGCCATCGGTGCGAAGAAGATGAAGCTCAGCACGACCTGAGCCTCCCTCACGGCCAAACAGACATTCACCGGCGCCCGTGAAGTTTGCTTTTTACGGGCGCCGATGCTTTCTTCCCCAGCGGATGGCTTTCCGCCCACGTAAGTGGGCCCGAGGAGCCGCAGATTCGATATACTCTGCAGTGTAAACCTTCAAGGGCAGGAGCTTAGCGATGAAGATCGGATTGCAGATCCCACGGTTCAACTTCCCCGGCTACCCGCAGACGATCCCCCCGACCTTGGCGGAGATCGCCCGGACAGCCGAAACGGCTGGCTTCTCCAGTATTTGGGTTATGGACCACTACTATCAGATCGCGCCCGGCCTCGGCCAGGCGGATGATCCGATGCTGGAAGGATACAGCGTCCTGAATTATCTGGCCGCCCTCACCGAACACGTGAAGCTGGGCACGTTGGTTGCCGGCGTCATCTACCGCGAGCCGGCTTATCTGGTTAAGTCCGTCACGGCACTGGATGTGCTCTCTGGCGGGCGGGCGTACTTCGGCGTGGGCGCAGCCTGGTACGAGCAGGAGGCGCGCGGCATGGGGTTTCCCTTCCCGGCGGTCAAAGAACGCTTCGAACGGCTGGAGGAAACGCTCCAGATTGCGCATCAGATGTGGGCTGATGACCGCTCTCCTTTCATGGGAGCGCACTACCGGCTGGCCCGGCCCATCAACAGCCCGCAACCACTCACCCGGCCTCATCCCCCGATCATGATCGGCGGCATGGGCGAGCAAAAGACGCTGCGCTTCGTGGCCCGGTATGGCGATGCCTGCAACCTCTTCTTGCGCGCTGGCCTGGACACGCTGCGCCATAAACTGAACGTGCTGCACGGCCACTGCGATGATCTCGGCCGCGACTCCGATGAAATCGAAAAGACCACACTCGGCACGGTCCACCTCGCACCAGGCGAGATGGACGCAGCAGATGTGATCAAGTCCTGCGAGGACCTTGCTGCACTCGGCTTTTCGCACGCGATCTTCAACATGCCCAATGTGCACGAGATCACACCACTCGAGATTTTCGGCCAGCAGATCATCCCTGCCGTCCGCGAACTCTGAAAAGCCTGTGATTTCGGGAGAATTTGAGGCACCGGCCCCTGGCTCAGATCAGGATGCACCGACACACATCCAGGATTTAATGAATTGACCATGCGCATGAGATTGAAGCCGTACATCGTGATTACTTGCACCCTGCTGCTAGCAGCATGCTCGCAAAGCACTACCCCGACTCCGATGGCAACCACTGCAACGAACACGCCATCGACCGAGGTCGGTGAGGTTCAGACCGCATCCCCGGCCGTAACCGCCGTGAATCCCTTGCTAGCTACGCCGATCGCCAGCTCTCCTGCCGCAGGGATCTGCGCCAATTTCGACGGCCTGGTCATCGCCGTTCAGATCCTGCCCGGCATTCCCGACCCGCGCTGCGTGCAAGTAAGAGGCGACCAACAGCTGAGTATCACGAACCGCACCGAAGGCACGATCGAGGTTGGCCTCGGACCGTACCACGCCGAACTCGCACCCGGCCAGGAGTACCTGATCACAGCTCCATTCGAAGTGTATCTGGCGCCAGGCGTGCACGCCGTCAACGTCTCACCCTGCTGTGGCGGAGAGATCGTCTATGGCATCGATCTCGGAGAGTAAGATGCCTTCCCTCCCGCTGGCCGGCTTGGCGATTGACGCCAGATCTCCGGAAAAGCCGATCTACCTGCCGACGGAGGCTGCTTGTCAGCCTTCGCTGCGTTAATCATCACGATCCGGATATCAGCGAGAGTGGCCCCCTCCGCAGGTGTGTCTGGCATGCAATCGGGGAAATGAGTGCTGATATCGAACCCTGGGAAGAGCAGGATATCTGAAGACAATTTCAGCACCGAATTTCAGACTCACGCGCCTCACCGAATTGATGCGAAAAGCCGGAGAAGCCTATCATCAAGCTTGCGCAGCGGTTAACCACAACGATCTGGAGTAGCCTGTGGGGAATGCATAATCCTTGATCCTGCCGATGCGTGAACTGGGATTGCACGTGCAGTCGATTCAGACGCTCTGCAAAACCAATTCAGGCTTTCATGTGGTGAACGCCGAGAAAACTGCCTGGCTCGGCTGGCAGATGCTGCACGCACTGCTATCTATGCAGAGAGCTGTTAGATGGGATCCGCCTACCGGAACCCGAGAGGCATTTAATTGCGATCCACAGGCGGCAAACCCGTTGGTTTGCGTCGATCACCGTCCTGATTTACACTCCGGCGAACGATTCAGACAGGGGGTTTGTTCCCAAATGACTCCGGACTTCCGATCGAATCTGCACGGTGACGGCCTTCGATGAGCCAGGACCCTGCGCCGAGGCAGTATCAGCTTCACGGAATGCGTGCCTTCTACGCCTTATGGGGTGGTCAGTTCGTATCGATTTTCGCCACCCAGATGACCTTTTTCGCCATCACGCTGTGGGCGTGGGATATCTCCGGGTCGGCCACAACACTCGTACTCGTCGGTCTGGCTTCGTTCCTGCCGCGCATGCTCCTCAGCCCGTTTGCCGGCACTCTTGTCGACCGCTGGAACCGAAAGCTCGTGATGGCGCTCTCCGACGCCGGCGCGGCGCTTGCCACCGGATTCCTGTTATCCGTTTTCCTCACCAATCAAGCCCAACTATGGCACCTCTACGTGGCGGGATTCTTCATAGGCGGTTTCGGAGCCCTGCAGTATCCGGCGGTTTCGTCCGTCATCTCGACCATGGTGCCAAAGGATCAGTTCACGCGCGCAAACAGCCTGCGCTCCCTGATCGCCTCTGCTTCTGGCATCGGCGCGCCCCTGCTCGCAGGCGGCCTGATCGCACTGATCGGTATCAACGGCATATTGTTGCTTGACCTGGCTACCTTTTTTGTCGCCATTGCCACTTTGCTCATCATACACATCCCGCAACCCGCAGCCACCGAGGAAGGCCAGGCCGGCCGCGGCTCCTTCTGGCAGGAGACCATGAACGGCCTGCGTTACATCCTGGCTCGCACCAGTATGGTGGCGCTTTTCGTCGTATTCATGTTTTCGAACATTGCGGCTGGCTTCGTCGAACCCATGGTCAATCCACTCGTTCTCGCCCGGAGCGGAAACGACGCAACGGTCCTCGGACTCGTCCGGTCGGCTGGATCGGCAGGCTATCTCATCGGCGGTCTCCTCATGACCGCCTGGAAGGGACCCCGCCACCGGATGACCGGGGTTGGCTTGGGTTTCATCGCTGAGGGATTGCTCGGAGCCGTTGTGCTGGCTCTCGGACAAGCTGTCCCGGCCTGGATGGTGGGATATTTTCTGACCGGGCTATCGATCACGATCATCAATACACTCTACATCGCCATCCTGCAGGCGAAGGTTGCCCCTGATCTGCAAGGGCGCATCTTCGGACTCGAATATCTGGTCACCACTGCCTCCTTCCCGATCGGCCAGCTGATGGCCGGATTTTCGGCCGACCGCTGGTTCGAACCGGCGCTGCAGCCCTCCGGCAACCTGGCTGGGACGTTCGGCCGGTTGGTCGGAACCGGCGCCGGGGCCGGGATCGGACTCGTCATCCTTTTTGGAGGGATGCTCACCGCCCTGGTTGGCTTGAGCTGCTTCCTGATCCGCCCCATACGCGAGATCGAAGTCTTGCTCCCGGATCATCCGGCAAACGATGCCCCGCTAGCTCCAACCAACGCGGTATGAGACCTGTTATCCAGCTCCATGAAGGCGACAGATGAGTCGCCAGACTGATACAGCCCTGAAATTCGTCGAATGCATCAACCGCGGGGATGTGAGCGGCCTGGCTGAACTCATGACGCCAGATCATGTGTTCATCGACCTCTCCGGCGAAAAACATATCGGGCGCAAGGCGATGCAGGCCTCCTGGAAAAGCTACCTCACGATGTGCCCGGAGTACATGATCCACATCTCGGAAATCCATCCGCGCGGGGATCGAGTGATGCTTGTGGGGCGGACAACGGGCTCACACCTCAGGCAGGAGCGCCTGGTTGAATTCGAAAGCGGCACGCTGATCTGGATCGCCGAGGTGGAGCGAGAGCAGCTCTCTCTCTGGCAGTTGGCGTATGACACGCCTGAGTCCCGTAACGAGCTGGACATACCGCCACGCGACCGCTGATCGCCTCCCTAAAACTTCCTGGCTAATTGAAAAGTCACATGCTCTTCGCGTGCCTCCTCAGGTGCAGTTTTTCCATTAGAATGGTGGCAGGATATTCCAGAAGACAACTTGCCGACAAGCCGGGGCGATCTTTCAGTTAAGCATGCCGACCAACCTGCCTCCCGAGTATTACAAGATCGAAGAACGCTTTCGAGAAGCGCGAACGAATGAAGAGAAAGCCGCGCTGCTCGAAGATATGCTCAGCGTTATCCCCAAACACAAAGGCACCGACCACCTGCGGGCAGACCTGCGCCGCAAGCTTTCGAAACTTAAGGATTCGACTGTTGCGAGGGGGAAGGTGGGCCGCTTCACATCTGCCTTCAACATCGAGCGCGAGGGCGCGGGACAGGTGGCGGTTGTCGGGCCTGCCAACACCGGGAAATCCGCTTTTGTGGATGCATTAACCAATGCCGAACCCGAAGTGGCCGAATACCCCTTTACCACGCGCAAACCCACACCGGGCATGATGCCGATCGAGAACATTCAGGTGCAGTTGATCGACACGCCCCCCATCGACCGTGATTTCGTCGAACCGGAGCTGATCGACCTCATCCGGCGCGCCGACCTGATCGTCCTGATGGTCGATCTGCAGGCGTTCCCGATCGAGCAATTTGAGCAGTCTATCTCTTTCCTGGAGGAGAACCGCATTGTCCCGGCACATCGCCGCGATCAGTTCCCGCAGGATCGGCGCTGGTCCTCGCCTCCCTTCCTGATCCTTGTGAATAAGGTCGACGACGAAGTCATGGATGAGGACTACGCCGTTTTCCGCGAGTTCATCCCCGGGGAGTGGCACACGCTGCCAATCTCTGTCCTGGCCGGCCGCGGGATCGACGAGATGAAGAAAGCCGTCTTTGACGCCCTCGACATCATCCGCGTCTACTCCAAAGCGCCCGGCAGGGATCCAGACTTCAACTCGCCCTTTGTGATGAAACGCGGCGGGACGGTGGAAGAATTCGCGGCGAAAATCCACCAGGATTTCTCCCGCAACTTAAAGCTCGCACGAGTCTGGGGCAGCGGTGATTTCGAAGGCCAGATGGTCAGTCGCGAGTACGAGCTTCACGACGGGGATGTGGTTGAGCTGCGCATCTAAGCCCCACCCTTATACGGCTTGAACCCGGTACTGCAACCGGGCGTTCGGACACCGGATCGACAGGAAATCCTTATAGACCATCTTAACCACGAACACGCGCGACAGAGAAAGCCGGACTCGGCCATCGACCGGGTTGCCGGAGAGGCAACCCGCCATCAGAATCCCGAAAGCGGCGAATGCCTGAACGACCGGATTGAGAACGAGCCGGATAGCAGCCTGGAGGGAGGGAAGCACAATGATCCGTGGCAAGAACATCATTCTGCGCCAGGTGCGTGAAGCCGACCTGGATGAGTATATCGGCCTCGTGAACGACTATCTCGCGCGTGGAGACTACTGGCCGACGGGCTTGATGGCCGAGGTCAAGGCACGCAATGAGTTCAAGGAGACAGGCTGGTGGGAACCGGAACGGGGAACACTGCTGATCACCGATCACAAGGGTAAGATGTTGGGCCGACTCTTCTTCTGGAAGCCCGTCTCCTATATGGATTCATTCGAGCTGGGAGGCATGATCTTTGAGCCGGAGGAGCGCGGCAAGGGTGTCATGAGCGAGGCCCTACCGATGATGCTGGCGTTCCTGTTTGATACCAAACGCGTCGACCGGCTGCAGGCGACTCACCTGCCGGGAAACGAAGCCTCAAAACATGTGCTCACGCAAGCCGGAATGACGTACGAGGGGACACTGCGCAATGCTGTCTTTCATCGTGGTCAATCCACAGATGTGCTGCTGTATTCGATCGTACGTGGTGAAGTACCAGGTTTGAAAGAGCTGTTGGAAACGCCCGCCTGATCTCTTTGATCCAAACTGCGAAAGAGGCAACACCCTGCATTGCATCCAATGCTTACACAACAATGGGAGAAATTCCAGACTCAGCTGCGAGCATATGGGTATCTGTATCCATCCATCGCCTCTCGGCCGGCCTTGTGTTACGTAAATAGAATCCCGAGCGCCTGTCGACCTGATAGAATCCAGAAGGTAGAAGGGAGTGTTTGAGATGGTGAACCGAGAATCTATGGCCGACCAGCTGCAGACCGCCACCTTTGGAGGAGGTTGTTTCTGGTGTCTCGATCCCCTCTTCTCCAACCTGGTCGGTGTGGAGGATGTGACGGTGGGCTATGCAGGCGGCGACAAATCCGCTCCGACGTACGAACAGGTCTGCAGCGGCCGGACCGGCCATGCCGAAGTCGTCCAGGTCACATTTGATCCAGAACGGATCGACTACCGCACGCTGCTCGAGATCTTCTTCAGTGTTCACGATCCGACGACACTGAACAGGCAGGGTGCGGATGTCGGCCCCCAGTACCGGTCAATCATCCTCACCCACAATCTCGAGCAAGAACAGGTCGCCCACGCCGTGATCGACGAGCTGACGATAAAAGAGATCTGGCCCAATCCGATTGTGACCGAGGTCAAGCCCCTGCAGGCATTCTACCCGGCCGAGGACTACCACCAGGACTACTTCGAAAAGAACCCCGGCCAGGGCTACTGCCAGATTGTTATCTCACCCAAGGTCACTAAATTTCGCAAAAGCTTCGCTGACCGGCTGAAACAGGCCTGACCACTGGCATGGCTGGCGCAGCAGGGGGCTCATTCATGGCAGCCGCGATGTAGTACGCATGTGAAACCCCTGTCCAGGCGTGCACACAACCCGCAACGAACCCCGGCATTACCGCTTGGCCATCCCGCCCACACTGCTGGTCGAGGGTAGAAATCTGCTTTACCAGGAGGTCGCCGGAAGCGTGAGGCGCACATTTCGTTAGATTCATCACTTGGTGTGGCCTCCTCGCCTGTGAGAGAATAGGTTTGACCCGCATTACTGCCGGGAGGGAGACATGTTAGTACCCGAGGGCACTCAGCCTCCTGCCCCAGCTCTCAGACGCCTCGCACGCATCGCCAGCCTGATTTGCCTCGCCTTCATCATCCTGATGGTTCTTGGAGAGATCCTTACTCCCCACTCGCCGCCGCCAAGCGGTATCCACGATTTTGTTGGCCTGGCTTTGATGCCAGGCGGATTGTTCGTAGGCTTGCTGCTCGCCTGGCGCTGGGAACTGCTGGGCGGGGGCATCTCGCTGCTCAGCCTGATTGCGTTCTACGCCTGGCTTGGGTGGCAGGATGGGAGCTTGCCACGCGGCGGGATTCTCCCGCTGCTGGGCCTACCGGCCCTGCTCTTCATCCTTTGCGGCCTGAGTGAACGCTGCAACCGTTGAACTCGAGGGCATGATGCTGCAGAGACTGCTTGTAGTGCTGCTGATCCTGCTCGGTGGATGTGCAGCGATCCTTTACTACAATATGGGGCCGACCATCGCCTGCAGCCTGCGCTCGACGGATGAGTTCCACCCCGGGCTGACGTTGCACAGCCTCAATTCGGGAGCAGTCACACGCTGCTACTGGCTGACTCTCCCCGCAGCGCCATCCGCTGAAGAGCCGATGGCCTTGATTTTCAGTCTGCATGGATTTGCCTCCAACCCGCGCGGGCAGCGCAGATACAGCCAGTGGGATGAAATCGCTTCCTCCCATAACGCGGCCGTCGTGTACCCGCAGGGAAGCGGTTTCCCGTTGCGGTGGAACTCATTCGCTGGCACCTCGCCCGATGCGCCGGATGATGTTGCCTTCTTCCGGGACATGCTCGCAGAGCTGCGTGATGCTCTTCCGATCGGTCCGGACCAGGTGTACGTGACAGGCTTCTCGAACGGCGCGGCGATGACCCTGCGGCTGATGTGCGAGGCAGGCGAGCTGATCACCGCCGCCGGAACAGTCGCCGCACCCGTCACATCATCCATCATGCGCTGTGAACTGAAAAATCCTGTTCCGCTGATCGCATTCCACGGAAGCGCGGATCCGGTGCTCGCCATCGATGGTTGGGATCTGCAAACGGACACATCCCATACGACCTCACTGCCGATTCGCCAGGGCAAACTCTTAGGATTTGAGGCCTGGACCAAAGCGTGGGCGCGCAAGAGCGGCTGTGATGTGGATCCCACAATCATCATGAACACAGCACAAGTCCGCACCCTGCGCTATGCGGGGTGTCCTGATCACTTGCAATTGCAGGTTTATACGGTGATCGGCAGCGGTCACACGTGGCCCGGCGGTAAGCCGATTCCCTTTGTCGGCCGGACCAGTAAAGCCATTTCGGCAAGCGAAGCGATGTGGGCTTTCTTTCAAGACGTAGGCGATCGGTGAAACCGGCCCGGTCAGGGGGGAGTCATTGCGGACATCGCGACCCATGCCGGAGGCACTCTCGCAGGTCGATCTCCGCAGAATGAGAGAAAGAAGGAGGGGAAATGGCGGTCATTGATATCAATCAGGTAAGCGGCCTCGAAATCGTCACCGGTTATTTCGCCAGGTTCATCCACGGCATCAATGTAACCATAGCCTACTGGGAGGTGGAAGCCGGTGCCGAACTTCCGGAGCATGCGCATCCGCACGAACAGGTAACGAACGTTATCGAGGGCCAGTTTCGCATGCAGATTGACGGCGTTGACCACCTTCTCCGGCCGGGTTTTGTGGCCGAGATCCCCCCCGATGTCCCTCACTCCGGGGTGGCGTTAACCCCCTGCAGGCTCATTGATGTGTTTCACCCTGTGCGGGATGACTATCGTTGATCCCGGCCCGACTGGCGACTCAATGATCGGTGCTCGCTCTCCGTCACTTGCATCAGCGCATTCTTGCATGGACAATGCAGGCAGCCGCTGAGCCTGCACTGGAGGCCCACGATGGCAAAGGGAATTGTACTGCTTCTGATCATCATGTTCGGCGCGATGTGGATCATCCTGCGGCCCGGGATCCTGATCGCCCAACCCTGCCCGGACTTGCCAGACGGGACAACTCTGATTTACCTCAATAAACCAGCTGGCGTGAAGGTCTTCAATTCGACCGACGCGCTTTGCGTGGCCGCCTCCGGGTCCACAAGCCCCAACTGCCGGGACCAGATGCTCGTCGATAACCGGTATCTCTTCCAGAACGAATTGGTGCAGTTGCCGTACATGCCCTGGCTGGAGGATTTACTGGGCGTGAATCCATAACGCATCGACTGTCATCCCACGGACGCCAGGGCTCAACACGAGTCAAGCCCTGGACAGGCAGGAAATTAGCGCCGATTGGATGGAGCCTTACCTCCCTGCCAGAAACGACCATCCGGGAAACATGCCCAATCCGAGAGCTGCAAGATGGCCGATATGCTCCTGAAGACAAAACTGCACATCCCGACCTCACGTGCCGAGGTAGTGACCCGGCCAGATCTGCAGACTCGCCTGGAGAATGTTGCGCTGCCGAACTTTACGCTCGTCTCCGCCCCTGCAGGATTTGGCAAGACGACTCTGCTCAGCACCTGGTCTGAATCCACCTCCCGGCCTGTCGCCTGGGTCTCGCTGGATGAGAGCGACAACGATCCGGTTCAGTTTCTCACCTACTTTTCTGCCGCGCTGATGACAGTCCATCCAGAGGTCGGCGACGACGCGCTCTCAGCACTCAACGCGCCCCAACCGCCTGCGATCGACATCCTGCTGACTTTGATCATTAACGATATTGCAGAGTACGACAACACGCTCACGCTCGTACTGGATGATTACCACCTAATCACCTCCGAGGCCGTTCACGATGCGGTCAACCAGGCAATCGAGCACCTGCCAGCAAACATGCAGCTGGTGATCGCCACCCGCCTTGACCCGCCCTTTCCGCTAGGCCGTCTGCGCGCCGGCGGCAGAATGACTGAACTCAGAGCGCGCGATCTGCGCTTCAGCATGGAAGAAACGTGCACCTTCCTGCGTGACATGATGGGTTTGGAGTTGACCAAGACCGAACTGGAGCGGCTCGACGCACGGACGGAAGGCTGGGTTGCAGGGGTGCAGATGGCAGCACTTTCGATGCAGGGCAAGCGAGATTTCTCAGCCTTTCTCGATGGGTTCGAGGGCAGCAACCGCTACATTCTCGATTACCTGGTGGAAGAGGTGCTTGAGCAACAACCCCACGAGCTGCAGCAATTCCTGATGCGCTCCTCGATCCTGCGCAAGATGAACGGTGAGCTGTGCGATTGGCTGACCGGGGACAAACAGGGCCGCGCGACCCTGCATCGACTCGAAGATGCCAATCTCTTCCTGATACCTCTGGATGACGAGCGGGAATGGTATCGCTACCATCACTTGTTTTCAGGACTGCTGTCTCACCGCTTGTCGAAAGAAGCGCCTGAGCTCGTGAAAGACGGCCATATCCGTGCCAGCAGCTGGAACGAGACCCATGGCTTCTTGCTCGAGGCGATGCACCATGCGCAGGCTTCGGGAGAGGTGCAGTTGATCATCGCCTTGCTTGAAGCCAACGCGCTGGACCTGATCTATCGCGGGGCGAACCAGACTTTGAGTCGGTGGCTTGGCGAACTTCCCCGGGATGAAGTCGCCTCACGGCCACAGCTGAGCCTTGCTCAAGCCTGGGCGGCTGTATTCAATGGGGATATGAACGCCACAGAACGTTTCCTCAATCAAGCCCAGTCTGCTCTGATCCAGGAAAACCAACCCGGAAGGCTGGCACGCTCCGAAATGGAGGGACAGATCCAGTCCATCCAGGCTTACCTCGCCTGGTTCCAGGCGGATATTTCATCCGCCAAAGAACACAGCGAGAAAGCACTCCAGTTGCTCCCTCAAAAGGAATCCTTCACCCGTGCATGGGCGATGCAGGTGTACGGGGCCATGCTGCGCTCCACCGGCCAGCTCGAAGAATCATTTGCACCCTTGGTGGAAGCAGTCCAGATGTCACGTCGCCTGGGCTCAACGCACCTGATGCTGGATGCGGTCTGGGAGCTCACGGTCCTTGAGCAGCTGCAGGGGAAACTGCACAGCGTGAATGAACGCTGCGAGGAGACCTTCGCACAGCTCCAGGGTGACGATCGAGCTGCCCAGCGTCGGCTGCCCGCGTTGAGCTACATCCACGGGCGGAAGGCAATGACCCTGCTCGAATGGAACCAGCTGCCCGCCGCTCTCGAACACGCCCGCAGGGGAGCTGATCTTGC
>JARRJK010000020.1:0-23419 GCA_037379555.1 Anaerolineales bacterium
GGAGCTCGATATCGATGAGCCGCGCCTGATCAAAGCACTTGAGCTCCCGGCCAATGCGGAGCTCGACCTGCCCCGTACGCTTGATTTTGTGACAGCGAGGACCGAGTTCTACACCCATCCTACAGCGCTGCCATCCGTTCAGCGGGGAAGCATCAAGCTCGATCTGCACCGGCGTGATTTCACCATCAATACGCTCGCTCTGCGGCTCGACGGCAACCATTATGGCGAACTGCTCGATCCGTGGGGTGGTGGGCGGGATCTGCACGAGGGCCTGATCCGGGTGCTCCATTCGCTGAGCTTCGTGGACGACCCCACCCGCATGCTGCGCGCAGTGCGGCTTGAACAGCGGCTTGGCTTTCAAATCGAAGCGCGCACGCTGGACCTGCTGCGCGAAGCCCTGCCGCTCCTCGATCAGGTCAGCGGAGAGCGCATTCGTACGGAGCTGGAATTGATCTTCGAGGAGACCGGACGGGTGAGGATCATGGACCGCCTGAAGCAGCTGGGTTTGCTGGCGGCCATTCACCCGGCCTTCATCTGGGATGATTGGCTTGCGGCGCGCTTCGAGTCAGCTGCGTTACTGGATGCGGTCCCGGAGGGGATCGAGCCTCCGCAGGAGACACCATTCCTGTTCTATGCGATGTGGTGTTTCCGCCTCTCCGAGGCTGAAATTCGTTCGATCGCGAGCCGGCTGCATTTCGGTGCGAGTGATCGTTCACACCTCCTGGAGTCGAGCCGGGTTGGCCAATATCTGCTCGACCTGGAGGGCGACACCGCTCCAAGCCGCATCGTCGCCCGACTCGATGAAAGCAACGGCCGATCTTTGTTTGCAGCCTGGCTGGCTCTGGCGGATTGCGCTCGCTGCCGGAAGTGGATCGAATCCTATCTGCGTGAGTGGCGGAAGACATGGCCTGAGACGACTGGCGAAACATTGCGAGAAATGGGACTGCCGCCTGGTCCGCATTACAAAGAAATCCTATGGTCGCTGCGGGCAGAATGGCTGGATGGGGAGATCAGGAGCGCGTCGGAGGAGAAGGCCCGCTTGCAGTCCCTGATCGAAGAGAATCGGAACAATGGTTGACCTGGTCCGTTACCGCATCCGCTCCGCAGAGCTGTCGGATCTTACGGCTCTCGAGTGGGAGGGGGAGTACAAACATTTCCGTCGAGTATACCGGCAGGCGATGCATGAAGCCGAGCGGGGGAGAAGGCTGCTGCTCGTTGCCGAAGCGGAAGAGGGCTTAATCGGTCAGATCTTCATCGCGTTCGAAAGTCTTTGGAAGACTCACTTCCGCGGCCAGACGACGGCGTACCTGCATTCCTTCCGGGTGAAACAACCGTATCGCAATCAAGGTGTGGGGCGGAGCTTGCTCCAACGGGCAGAGGAGGAGATCACTGCCCATGGTTTCGAACAGGCTGTGATATCGGTTGCAAAGGATAATCCGCAAGCGCTGCGTTTGTACGAGAAGATGGGCTACCGCATCTTCAGTGAAGATGCCGGCAACTGGAGTTACTTTGATCATGAGGGAGTGCTCCGCCATATTCACGAGCCAGCCTTCGTGCTTCAGAAACAGCTCTAAGACGCCCGAGCTGGCATGCTTCTTGCCCCCTGATATCTGATCATCATGAAAATGCTGCCATCCAGCCGATCAGGGAAGTTCGGCTTCAGATTTGCGATGAAACTGTGGAAGGACCACGCACAGCCTAGTGCTCGGAGGCGGCGGAGTTCAACGCGGGGTGTTGTCATGCTTGCAGCGGCTGTTCTGCTAGCCAGCTGTCAATCGGCTCCCCCGGCAACGGAGGCACCGGTGCTGATCAAACCTTGGGTGGGCTACATTCTGCCGCAAGAGCCGGCCGCTCAACCGACCGGGACGCTTGTGATCCCACCTGCAGCACAGGTGGCGACAATGCCAGTGCAGCCCGTCGCCGGAACGCCCACGCCGGATGCCGTCCGGCAACCTCCAGCCCTGCGGACCGAGGAAGAGATCTACTATGTCCAGCCAGGTGATTCGCTCAATTCGCTGGCGGGAAGGTTCGGTGTCTCCGCAGTCTACATCGCTCGGGCAAATTCGATCACCAACCCGGATCTGCTCGCGATCGGGCAGCGGCTGGTCATTCCAGCGCCGAAACCGCAGGATCCAGGCCCGACGCTGAAGATCATCCCGGATTCCGAATTGGTCTACGGTCCTGCGAGTGTGTATTTCGACCTCTACGCCGAGATCAACGGCCGTGGAGGCTATCTATCGCAATATGTGGGCGAAGTTGACGGTGAAGAGCGAAGCGGCGCAGCGATCGTCCAAATCATTGCGGAGCGATATTCGGTTAATCCCATGCTCCTGCTCGCCCTGCTTGAATACCAGTCCGGCTGGCTGACCCAGCCCAACCCACCGGCAAGCACACTCGTGTATCCAATGGGGTACGCTGCTTACACATGGGAGGGTCTCTTCAGCCAGCTTTCCTGGGCTGCCGATCAACTGAATCTCGGTTACTACCGCTGGCGTGCTGGTTGGTCGGGTCCGTACTTGCTTGCCGATGGATCCGTGGTGCTGCCGGGCCCGGGCATCAACGCCGGTACGGCAGCGATCCAGACCTACTTCGCGCAGCTCTCAGACATCGCTACCTGGAGGGTGCAGCTGGGCGAATCGGGTTTTGCCGCCGTCCTCGGGGCGCTTTACGGCGATCCTTTCACACGCCGGGTTGAGCCGCTGCTGCCAGGAGACCTGAAACAACCGGAGCTGCAGCTGCCGTTTGAATCCGGCAGCACCTGGTCTTTCACCGGCGGCCCGCACAGCGCATGGGGAGATTGGGCCGGATGGGCGGCTTTGGACTTTGCACCGCCCGGGTATGCCTTCGGCTGCGTGCTTTCAAACGAGTGGGCTGTGGCGGCTGCTGACGGCCTCGTCGTCCGCGCTGAGAACGGCGAGGTGCTGCTCGATCTGGATGGCGACGGCTACGAGCAAACAGGTTGGGTCTTGCTCTACATGCATGTCGAAAGCCGCGACCGGGTTGCGCCGGGAACGTTCGTCAGGGCTGGAGATCGCATCGGTCATCCATCATGCGAAGGAGGCGTAACGACCGGCACGCACCTCCATCTGGCCCGAAAGTATAATGGCGAGTGGATTCCAGCTGATGGCGACCTGCCGTTCGTCATGGATGGCTGGGTTTCGATCGGCGCCGGGTGGCCGTACGATGGATACCTGCAGCGCGGGGATGTCCGACTTGAAGCCTGCGCCTGCCGGGATGAGATAAACCAGATTGCGCGCTAGACGCATTGCCCCGCTTAAACGCACACGGCGGCGAGCAGCCATGCTGCTGCCGCTCTTCACCCTGCTGCTGGCAGGGTTGGCCTGTACGCGTGCCGATGTGCCTCCTCCCGGGGCGATCGGATCGGGTTCGCTTCCCGAAGAGACCGGTGAGGCGATTTTTGACCCCGAACCGACGCAATCCATCACTACACCGGATCCGACGCTCCCGCCGACTCCCATCCCGCCCAGCCCGACTTCCACACCGGACCGACCAGAGCCCGTCGTCTCGCCGACATTTCCGCCGACACCGACGACGGTTGCCTCCGAGGTCTCTGAAATCATCGTCTACGAAACCCAGCCGGGTGATAACCGGCTGAGCCTGGCGGTCCGCTTTGGAGTTCTGCCGGATGAAATCACCTCACCCGATCCGCTGCCCGAGGTCAAGTCGATGATCGATCCGGGACAGGTCCTGCTCATCCCCAGCCGTTTGGGTGAGACCGGCCCGGCGGAGAAATTGATCCCGGACAGCGAGCTGGTTTACTCCCCCAATGCAGCCGAGTTCGACGCCATTGGTTTTGCGGCGGAGCAGGGGGGGTATCTGAACCGATACCGCGAGATTGTGAATGGTTTCTGGCGAACCGGGCCCGAGATCGTCGAACTCGTCGCCCGCAACAACTCGGTCAACCCGCGCATACTGTTGGCCGTCCTGGAATACCAGAGCGGCTGGCTTACGCGCACGACCACGCCGGAGGGAGACGCTTTCACCTACCCGCTTGATTTCATCGAGCGGGGGCATATGGGCTTGTACCGTCAGCTGACATGGCTGGCAAATGAGCTGGGAAATGGTTATTACGGTTGGCGAGATGGTTCGTTGACCGACGTGCATTTCCCCGATGCCAGCAGGCAGCGGCTGGCCCCCGATCTGAATGCCGGCACCGTCGCGCTGCAGTACTACCTGGCACTGAGCCGCAGCCAGCTCACATGGGAACGGGCGCTCAATCCCGACGGCTTTATCTCAACCTATCAATCACTCTTCGGCGATCCGTGGGCCTACGAATATCCGCTCTTTGAGCCTGGGGTTGAACAGCCGACCATGATCCTGCCGTTCCTGCCCGGCCATGTGTGGTCCTTCACCGGCGGACCGCATGGCGCGTGGGAGCGGGAAAGCGCATGGGCGGCGCTTGACTTCGCGCCTGCTTCGGGTGTCACGGGCTGTGCCGTCTCGGAGGATTGGGTGGTCGCCGCGGCACCGGGCATGGTTGTGCGGAGCGATAGTGGCACCGTGGTGATCGATCTCGATGGAGATGGCCGCGAACAAACTGGCTGGTCCCTGCTCTACCTGCATGTTTCCAAGGATGAGCGTGTTGAGCAAGGGACATTTGTTGTCGCAGGCGACCGGCTCGGGCATCCTTCCTGCGAAGGGGGTACGGCGACAGGTACGCACATTCACCTGGCGAGAAAGTACAATGGAGAGTGGATCCTGGCGGACGGATCGCTGCCGTTCAACCTGAGCGGATGGATCGCACACGCCGGATCGAAACCGTATCAAGGCGCGCTTGTTAAGGATGGCGTTGAAGTCCTGGCGTGTACATGCGCCACGCAAGAGACGTTGATCAAACGATGACCCCTGCATTCCGGCGTTTTCCAACCCTGTTGA
Source organism: Anaerolineales bacterium (assembly GCA_037379555.1). Lineage (GTDB taxonomy): Bacteria > Chloroflexota > Anaerolineae > Anaerolineales > E44-bin32 > E44-bin32. The sequence goes on from JARRJK010000020.1 coordinate 4,897, forward strand.
TCGCCATCGGCATCCTGGTTAGCGCCTGTGGAGCTGCGCCTGCGGCTGCGACGGGCGGAACACCGGCGGCTGAAGTGACTCCGCCGGGAGGGCCAACGCCGCTGCCAACACGCAGCCCGTATCCGCCGGGGGAAATCTTCGTTTACCCAGCTCAAAGCGGAGACACGCTGGAATCTGTGGCTGCTCATTTCAACACAACCGTAACTGAAATACGGACTGCCAACCCCGACCTTCCTTCGGCTGTCACGACGCTCCCACCCGGCTACCCGCTGCAGGTGCCCGCCTACTACACCCCGCTAACGGGTTCGCCGTTTCACATCCTGCCGGACAGTGAGATCGTCTATGGGCCGGAGGTGCTCGATTTCGATCTGCAGGGATACGTCCAGCAAGCTCCCGGCTTTCTCTCGGGGATGGAATCTTTCGCATACAAGAAACAGCGCAAGTCGTGGGAAGTGATCCAGGTAATCGCTGAGAACTACAGTCTGAACCCGCGTCTGCTGCTGGCGCTGCTCGAGTACCGCACCGGGGCGTTATCGGATCCCGCACCGGATCCATCTGCCTTGACCTACCCCATGGACGTACAGGATATCCGCTACCGGGGGTTATTCTGGCAGCTTGTCTGGGTCGCGGAGCGATTGAATGATGGATACTATGGCTGGCGGAGCGGTGAGTTGGACGAGATCAAGCTGCTCGGAGGGCTCGTAGAACGGCCTGACCCGTGGTTGAACGCGGGCACGGCTGGTCTGCACCGACTTCTTGCCGACATGTACCAGGGCGAGGCTTACGATCAGGCCGTCGGCCCAGAGGGGTTCTACCAGACATACGTCGCTCTCTGGGGCGATCCATTTGATCTGGAGCAAACGCTGATCCCCGGCAGCCTGCAGCAGCCGGAAATGGGGCTGCCCTTCCTGCCCAATCGGATCTGGGATTTCTCGGGCGGTCCGCACTACTCGTGGGGGACGAGCCTGCCCGTCGGTGCGCTCGATTTTGCCCCCCCAGCCGCAGAAAGCGGCTGCGTCGAGTCGAGTGAGTGGTTCGCCGCGCCCGCGGACGGAGTGATCGCCCGCAGCGGCGAAGCAGTCGTTGTGCTCGATCTGGATGGGGATGGTGACGAACGCACCGGGTGGGTGGTCTTCTTCTTTCATGCTGCGACAGATGGACGCATCGCAGCCGGAACGCAGGTGAAGCGCGGTGATCCCCTTGGACATCCTTCCTGCGAGGGCGGGCGGGCAACCGGCACACATGTCCATATCGCCCGCCGTTACAACGGCGAGTGGATTCCCGCGACCGGACCCCTGGGATTCGTGCTGGATGGCTGGGTGGCCGCCTACGATGGCGAGCTTTATCAGGGAACGCTGACGAAGGGCTCGAAAGTTGTTCCGGCCTGCACGTGTTCGCGCCCTGAAAACCAGATCATCTACACCTTACCCTGAACCCGCCGCCCTCAGGATTTCTTTTTCTTTTTTGTGCGCTTACTGGTCCCGCTTTTCCGGGTCGCAGATTTCTTCTTGGCCCCCGCCTTCTTCGTCGAACTGGAGGATTTTTTCGATCCCCCACGCTTCGATTGCGAGCCGCTTGATTTCTTCGCCGCTGAACGCTTGCTCTTGCGCTTGCTGGCCGCATTCTTCGCAGCCTGAGCTGGCTTGCTCTTTTCCTTTCCCGCGGATTGCGATCTTCCACCAATGGCCGCTTCATCCAGCGCGGGACGTGGCTGAGCCGGCTCGACGGCGGTGACACGGTTCCCCTTGCCGATTTCGAACAGGGCTTTCCCGGCCGAGGCGCGCGCCCGTTTGGGCGCATCACCAAAGCGCAGGGAGCGGGGCGCGGTCCGGGCAAAGCGGATGACGGCCCGATCCTTCGTCTCACCGACCGCCCCGCCGGCGAGCTTAACCCCCTCACCGCTCTTCCAGGCGATAACACCCTTGCCATAGCGGCCCTGGCCGGGGAAGTCCTTAAGCGGGCTGCGCTTGGCCTGCCCGTCCTCGGTTACGATAAGTAGTTCCTGCTTCGCAGTGACGATCCCCATTCCCACCACACGGTCATCGGTCTCATCCAGGCGAATCCCCATCACGCCGGATGCCGCCAGGCCCATTGGGCGCACATCGCTCTCAATGAACCGAATCGCCATGCCAGCTCGACTTAGAAGGATGACATCATCCTGCCCATGCGTAAGCTGCACCCAGCCCAGCTCGTCTCCATCCCCGACTCTGATCGCTTCAAAAGGACGGGCGGAAGGGCCGGGCAGGGCGGATAGATCGGTTTTCTTGACCATCCCGCCGGTTGTTGCGAAAAAGAGCGTGGCGTGGCCTTCTTCGCCGCCGATGAGTGATGGCGGTAGGGCGATCCCGGCGGCAAGCTCTCCCTCCGCCCGAAGTGGCGTCAGCCCTGTGAACTGTTTCCCGCCGCGCGCATCATCGCTTTCCGGGACCGTATGAACCGGTACGACGGCCGCCGATCCATCTCTCTCGAACAGGTAGAGCAGATCACGCGTATTTGCCCCCACGATCAGGCGCGGTGCGCTGCGTCCAGACATGGCCGGCAGGCGTGCTGTAGGCGTCCTGAAGACCATGCCATCGGCGCTCACCACGACCCAGGTCTCCTTGTCGGGAGCCAGATCGGAGGCGGTAAGCACGGTCTGTTTCTTGCTGCCAGAGGTCTCGGCGATGAGGGTGCGCCGGCGGTCGCCGTAGCGAACTTTGATCTCCTCCAATTCGGCTGCGATCAACCCGCGCAGTTTTTTTCCAGAGCGCAGCAGGCTTTCGAGTTCCTTTATGCGGGCTTGGAGTTGCTTGAATTCGGTGTCGATCTTCTTGCGTTCCAGGCTTGCCAGCCGGCGCAGGGGCATGTCGAGGATCGCCTGCGCCTGGATCTCGCTCAATTTGTAGCGTGTCATCAGCCGCTGATGTGCTTGCTCGGCATCGCGAGCTTTGCGGATCAGGTTGATCACGTCATCGAGATTCTCGAGCGCTGTCCGCAAACCGATCAGAATATGCTCCCGCTCCCGTGCCCGCTTGAGTTCGAACTCTGTCCGCCTGCGAACCACTTCCACCCGGTGCTCGAGGAAAACGCGCAGCGCCTGCTTCAGGCTGAGCATACGCGGCTCTCCCTCCACCAGCGCCAGCATGATCACGCTGAAGGTGTTCTGCATCGGTGTGCGTCGATAGAGTTCGGCCAGGATCTTCTCGGGATCGGCAGCCTTGGATAGTTCGAGTACGATGCGCATGCCATCGCGATCGGATTCATCGCGCAGGTCGGAGAGGCCATCGAACTTCCCGCCTCTTGCCAGGTCAGCGATACGCTCGATCAGGCTGGCTTTGTTGGTTTGGTAGGGTAGCTCCGTAACGATGATGCGCGAGCGCCCGCGGCCCATATCCTCGATATGCGCACGCGCCTGGAGTGTGAGTTTGCCGCGGCCCGTGCCGTAGGCTGACGCCAGGTTATCCCCATCGCCCGATTTTCGCAGGATGATTCCGCCGGTGGGGAAGTCAGGTCCCTGGACGTAGCTCATCAGGTCATCGATCGTGATCTCGTCGAGATGAGTCCAGTTCTCCAGCATATGGATCAAGGCCTCGCACACCTCGGTCATGTTGTGCGGCGGGATCGAGGTCGACATGCCGACGGCGATGCCAGTCGCCCCGTTGACGAGCATGTTGGGGATGGCGGCAGGCAGCACGCCGGGCTCGCGCAGGGATCCGTCGAAGTTATCCACGAAGGGCACGGTTTGCTTATCGAGGTCGTGCATGATCTCGAGCGATAGCGGGGAGAGCCGTGCTTCGGTATAGCGCATGGCGGCCGGCGGGTCTCCATCGATTGAGCCGAAGTTGCCTTGGCCTTCGATAATTGGATAGCGCATCGCGAAGGGCTGCGCCATGCGCACCATGGCGTCATACACGGCCATGTCGCCGTGCGGGTGGTATTTGCCGAGCACCTCACCCACGATGCGCGCCGACTTGCGGTAAGGTGTGTCTGCACGCATCCCCATCGCATGCATCGCGTAGAGAATGCGCCGGTGAACGGGCTTGAGCCCGTCGCGGGCATCGGGCAGCGCCCTGGCGATAATCACACTCATCGCATAATCGAGATAGGATTGCTGCATCTCGGCGTCGATGTCGATGCGCTTGATCAGGCCTACTTCCATGAATCACCTCATCCGATGAGCTTGAACCGCCGCAATCATAAGTGGTTGGCGAAAGCGCGTCAAATGGTTGGCCCGATTCAGGCGCTTCATCTTGGTGCATAGCAGGGCTGACAGGCCGGGATGCGGTCCATTGACGGAGACTATGCTCTGCGATAAAATTTACATAAGTTACTGGATCGGACCGGCTCCCGCTCCCGTAGTTCAGGAGCGGGTTTCTTTAATCACAGAGAGCGCCGGTGATGAGCCTGATTTGGAAGGATTATGAGATTCGAAGATTTTCATCTGAGTGAACCCCTGCTGCGGGCAGTACGCGCCCGTGAATTCGAAGCGCCCACGCCGGTGCAGGAGCGCGCCATTCCGGCCGCGCTTGAGCGCGCCGATGTGCTCGGCACTGCACAAACCGGCACTGGAAAGACGGTGGCCTTTCTACTTCCGCTGCTAGAGCATCTGCAGGCATCAAAGGCGAATGGCAAGCCGCGCGCGGTCGTGCTCGCACCAACTCGCGAGCTCGCGATGCAGATCGCGGAGGAGGCTAAGAGCCTGGCGCGCTTCACGGGCTTGCGAACGGCTGCGGTCTACGGTGGGGCTTCGATGAAGAAGCAGATCAAAGAGCTGAAGCGCGGCGTAGACATCGTTGTCGCGACGCCAGGCCGGCTGATGGATCACATGCGTCGTGGAAACATCAAATTCAAGGCGCTTGAGATCCTGGTGCTGGACGAGGCGGACCGTATGCTCGATATGGGCTTCCTGCCCGATATCGATGAGATCGTGGGCCGCATGCCAGCCGAACGCCAGACGATGCTATTCTCGGCGACGATGCCCGGCCCGATTGTGTCGCTGACGTACCGCTACATGAAAAACCCGGTGCGGGTGGAGATCGCCACGGCAAAACCGCCCGAGACCATCGATCAGCGGCTGTACCCGGTTGCCAAACACCTGAAACTTCCGCTCTTGATCGAACTCCTCAAGGGTGAAAAGGTCGAGAGCGCGCTCGTCTTCACGCGTACGAAGATCGAAGCAGACGTCGTCACGCGCAAACTGCTGGATAACGGTTACTCCGTGGCGGAGATCCATGGCGATTTCCACCAGAGGCAGCGTAATCGGGCGCTGGAGGCATTTCGCTCCGGCAAAGCCCGCATCCTGGTCGCTACGAACGTCGCCGCTCGTGGGTTGGATATCGAGGGCATTTCGCATGTGATCAATTACGATGCCCCCGATGAAGCTGAGAACTACGTCCATCGCATTGGACGGACGGCGCGTGTAGATGCCGAGGGAGCTGCCTGGACGCTGGTCACGCCGGAAGACGAGCCGCTGATCCACTCGATCGAGTACTTGCTGGGCGAGGAGATCGAGCGCACGCGCCTGGAAGGCTTCGATTACGATGTGCCGACGCCAGATTGGGCGAAGCCGTCAGCGAAAGTCATCCTGCAGCGGCTTGAGAAGAAGCAGAGCCGCATCGATCGCTGGAAATCACTCACCCGATAAAGGGAGTAGAATTAACGTGAGTGGCGTTTCATATTGGACTGTTTCCCGGTCTGCCCAATCCGTGGTTCCTGGCCTTGCTCGGCATTCAGCGATGTGCTAGAATCCACAAGCAATCGTCCGGTGATATCGTTGGTCTGGAAAAGTGGGCAGCCCCCACTTTTCTGCATATAGGCACGGCCGTATCATTTGATCAAGGAAAGAAATGAGATGAAGAGTGAGTTTGCCCTGGCTTTCAATGAAATCAGCGAGCGCTTCGGCCTCCCGCGCGATACCGTGATGGAAGCGCTGGAGGCGGCGATGGTCTCCGCCTACCGGCGTGCGGCTAATGCCTCGAATGCGCAGAACGTTGAGGTCAAAATCGACCCCGACACGGGCGAGGTCGAAGTCTACGTCGAGAAAGAGGTCGTGGACGAAGTACAGAACGAGCAGACCGAAGTTGAGGAAGCACGGGCGCTGCAGTTCGACCCTGAAGCCCAGATGGGCGACATGGTTATGGTGGAAGCCACCCCGGAGGATTTTGGGCGGGTGGCGGCGCAGACTGCGAAGCAGGTCATCCTGCAGCGGCTGCGAGAGGCCGAACGCGACGCCCAGTACGAGGAATTCATCGAGCGCGAGGGGGACATGGTGCACGGCACTGTGCATTCGGTCACGCCCTCCGCAGTCACTGTTGGGCTGGGCCGGGCGGAAGCGATTCTGCCCCGCAACCAGCAGATCCCCGGCGAGCACTTCCGGGTGCGGGACCGCATCCGGACCTATGTGCTCGAAGTGAGGAAATCGCCGCGCGGGCCGGTGATCGTCGTCTCCCGCACCCATCCGCACATGCTCCGCCGCCTGCTCGAGATGGAGGTGCCCGAGATCAATCAGGGTCTGGTCGAGATCAAAGCGATCGCCCGCGAAGCTGGCAAGCGCGCCAAGGTTGCCGTGGCGGCATTGCGGGATGGAGTCGATCCGGTCGGCGCATGCGTCGGCCTGCGGGGCGTGCGCATCCAATCCATCGTACGCGATCTGAACGATGAGAAGATCGATGTTATCGAATGGAATCCGGATCCAGCGACCTTCATCGCCAAAGCCCTGAGCCCGGCGCGTGTCTCCGGCGTCTACCTCGACGAACACCCGGAGCGCGGCAAGACCGCCATGGTGGTGGTGCCCGAGGACCAGTTGAGCCTGGCGATCGGCAGGGCGGGCGTCAACGCGCGCCTGGCGGCAAAACTCACCGGCTGGAGGATCGACATCAAGAGCCTGCAGGAAGCGGCTGTGGATTCGCTCAACCGCCTGGCCGGCGACGAGGCATTCGCGGAAATTGCCAAAGCCGAGGCTGACTCGATGGTGCAGGTTGAGGGCATCCTGGCCAAGAAGGATGAAGGCCGGCCGATCACGCCAGAGGAATACAGCGCGATGACCTCCTTCGTCGACCGGGTACAGAAGGAGATTGAATCCCGCCGCGATGAACGCCGGCAGCAGGTGCTGGAACATCTGGCGGAAGTCCGTGCCTCCTTCCCGACCACTGCCTATGATGTAAGCCTGGAGGACGTGGGGCTTTCTACCCGTGTGCTCAATCTGCTGACCGAAGCTGGCTATCAAACGGCAGGGCCAGTCCTGGAACAGCTCGGGTTGGACGAGGATGCGATCCTTGGAATTTCCGGCTTTGGTCCTAAATCTCTGCAGGAGTTGAAGGACACCCTTTCGGCTCACGAGTACCCTGAGGTTGAAGAACCGGAAGTGGAACCCGAGGTCGAAGCCGAGGCCGCGGCTGAAGTTGCTGAGGTCGAGGCGGAAGTCGAGGCGGAAGTCGAGGCCGAAGTCGAGGCTGAGATCGCAGAGGAGGAGTCTGCTGCTGCCGAAGCAGCGGAAGCGGTCAGCGAACCGGGCGAGCCGGAGGAAGCTGAGGGCGAGGTAGCCATTGCGCCCGACGAGATTGAAGAAACCTTCGAGGAATTGATCGAAGAGTTTTCCAAGAAAGTGCCCCAGTTCGAAGAGGAAGAAGAGGTCGACGAGGAAGAATCCGAACGCCGGAAGAGAGAGAAGAAACGCAAGTCGCGCGTGGTGGAGTACGATCCAGAGCTCGGCGAGATGGTCGTCAAGCGCCGCCGCAAGCGCGATGACTATGGGGACTGGGAGGGCTGATCCTCTCGTCTCCTTTGGAGATACAACGGATCAAATCCGATGATGGATCATGTCGGCTCGTAAGCCGGTGCGTCGGCGACATGTACCACAGCGTACCTGCGTGGGATGCCGGCAGACACTCGCCAAACGAGAGTTAGTCCGGGTCGTACGAGGCCCGGACGGGGTCGAGATCGATCCAAGCGGCAAGCTGCCTGGTCGGGGCGCATATTTACATGAGAAGCGATCCTGCTGGGAGAAGGCGCTTTCAGGATCGCTGGCAAAGGCACTGCGAACGGAAATCAACGCCGGTTCGCGCCAGGCGCTTGAAGAACATATGAATAATCTACCAGACGAGCAAAATGGCTGAAGCGGTTGCTTTCGCCGTTTTCGCCGGGCGCACGAATGCCATGGGCAGCTCCCCGTAACCTTCCCCAAGGCTGACTCGCTCGGCGCAGCCGGAGGCTCGTTTGCCGGAGGTGAAAGATGAGCGAGAACGGCCATAAAATGATCGAAATTCCAACCGCCGTGACTGTTCGTGATCTGGCTTCGATGATCGAAACCAGTCCAATTGATGTCATCAAGCAGCTGATGGCCAACGGCGTGATGGCGAATATCAACCAGATGATTGACTTCGATACTGCTGCGATCGTCATCGGTGAATTTGGCTATGAAGCCAAGCCGATGGAGAAGCCCGAGGCGGACGAGGCCGAAGACCAGAAAGCGCTGCCCAAATGGAGGCAGCTGATTGAAGACGAAGATCCGAAGTCGCTGGTAGACCGCGCTCCGGTCGTCACCGTCCTCGGACATGTCGATCATGGCAAAACCACCCTGCTGGACGCGATTCGTTCGACGAACGTTGCTGGAGGCGAGGCTGGCGGTATCACCCAGCACATCGCTGCCTACCAGATAACTCACAACGGGCGGGCAATTACGTTCCTTGATACGCCCGGGCATGCCGCTTTCACCTCGATGCGGGCTCGCGGCGCGCAAGGCGCGGATATCGCCGTACTGGTCGTCGCCGCCGATGATGGCGTCATGCCGCAAACGCGTGAAGCGCTGGCTCACGCGCGGGCCGCCCAGGTTCCCGTCCTGGTGGCGCTGAACAAAATTGACCGGCCGAACGCCAATCCCGATAAAGTCAAACAGGAGCTGTCCGACATTGGCCTGATCCCCGATGATTGGGAAGGTGACACGATGGTTGTGCCGGTCTCGGCCAAGGAGCAGACCGGCCTGGAGGATCTGCTGGAGGCGATCCTGCTGGTGGCGGATTCGACCGAAATCAAGGCCAATCCCAAGGGCAAGGTCTTGGGCACGGTGATCGAGGCCGAGCTGGACAAGTCGAAGGGCGTCGTCGCGACGCTGCTCGTCCAGAACGGTACGCTCGAGACCGGCGACGCTGTGCTGGTCGGCACCGCGCATGGCAAGGTACGGGCGATGTTCGATTTTCAGGGTAATCCCATCGATAAAGCTGGCCCATCCACGCCGGTTTCGGTGCTCGGCCTTTCGGATGTACCGATGGCCGGCGAACTGTTCACAGTCGTCGAAAGCGATCGCGAGGCGCGCAGCCTGGCCAGTGACCGTCGTGAAGCGATGGAGGAGAGCGGCCGCCAGGCGCGGCCGGTTGCTTCACTCGAATCGGTCTTCGAAGCTTTCCAGGCTGGCGAGGCGCAGGAGCTGCGGCTCGTAATCAAAGCCGACGTGCAGGGTTCGCTCGAACCGATCACGAATTCGCTGAGCGAGCTTAGCGCCGGCGACATCACCGTGAACATCCTGCATGCCGGAACGGGGAACATCAGCGAATCCGATGTCATGCTTGCGGCGGCATCGGGTGCGGTGGTTATTGGCTTTAACGTCACCGCCGATCAGGCTGCCAGGATGGCGGCCGATGCCGAAGGCGTTGACATCCGTATCTATGACATCATCTACCGGCTGACGGAGGATGTCGAGAAGGCGCTGAAAGGCATGTTAGAGCCGGAAACCCGCAAGGTCCTGCTCGGTCGCGCGCGCGTGCTCGAGGTTTTCAAGATCCCGAAGGTCGGCAAAATCGCGGGCTGCAAAGTTACCGAAGGCGAACTGCGCCGCAACGCCGGCATGCGTGTCGTACGCGACGGGCAGGTGCTGTACGATGGCCCGGTATCCTCTTTGAAGCATGAGAAGGATGATGTGCGCGAGGTCCGTGAGGGCTTTGAATGCGGCGTCGGATTGAAGAATTTCAACGACTTCGAGCCGAACGATGTCCTCGAATGCTACCTCGAGGAAACCGTGCCGGTAAGCTAGGAAGCAGCGGATGCCCAGTCTGGCACGCGCCCGGCGCGTCGGAGACCGAATTCAGGAGGAGTTAGCGGATATTCTCATGCGCGAGGTCTCCGATCCGCGTCTGGATTCGATTACCATAACCGGCGTGGATGTCGACCGCGAACTTGCCTTCGCCACGATCTATGTTCACGCTGTCGACGGGGACGAGCGGGCGGAGGAGGTGCTCGCTGGATTGGAAAGCGCACGCGGCTTCCTGCGCAGTCAGCTCGCGACACGCATCCAGCTGAGGACTTTTCCCCAGCTGCGCTTTCGCTGGGACCTCACGCAAACGCGCGCCGCCCGCATCGAGGATCTGCTGGACCAGATCCGCACGGAAAAGGACGACGTCGAAGATGGCGGATCACGGGAAGACTGATCCGGTCCAGATCAAGGGGGTACTGGATACCGCACAGGCTATCACGATCGTAACGCACGAACGGCCAGACGGGGATGCGGTCGGTTCGCTGCTTGGACTGACACGGGCTCTGCAGCTTGCAGGTAAGGATATCTTGCCTGTCCTGCGGGATGGTGTGCCGGGCCGTTTCTCGTTCCTGCCGGGTGCGGGCGAAGTGTCTAAGAAGCTACCGGCGGCAAGCGAACTGCTGATATTCGTAGACTGTTCGGAACCCGAACGCAGTGGCTTCTCACCGGACGAGCTTCCGCGTGCAGTCGACCTCAACATAGACCACCACCCGACCAATACGGACTTCGGACGGATCAACCTGGTTGAACCGAAGAGGGCTTCGACCACGGAGATCTTGAAAGTCCATCTCCCCGCCTGGGGGATTCCTCTTGATCACGATGTTGCCACTTGCCTGCTGACCGGGCTGGTGACGGATACGATCGGGTTCCGCACCGGCAGCGTCTCGCCCGCTGTGATGCGTGAGGCGGCGGAGTTGATGCAGGCCGGGGCAGATCTGTCGGATATTTACGATCGGGCGCTCAACCGCCGCGATCTGGTCAGCATGCGCTACTGGGGCCGCGGCCTGTCGAATTTGCAGCAGGAGGACGGCCTGATCTGGACAACGCTCAGCCTCGAAGACCGGCGGGCGGTGGGGTATCCGGGGCCGGATGACGCCGATCTCATTAATATTCTCACGACCGCCGATGATTTCCAGATCGCGTTGATTTTCGTTGAACAAAACGCTGGAGAAGTGAAGATCAGCTGGCGTTCGCATCCCGGGGTCGACGTGTCCGGGATCGCCACCGATTTCGGCGGCGGCGGCCACGCCCAGGCGGCAGGGGCGATGGTCGAGGGAACGCTGGATGAGGTCCAGCAACGTGTGCTGGAAGCTACACGCCGGCATCTTGCCGGAGATTGACAGGTTGCAATCGTCACGATGAATGATTTCGGATTGATCATTGTTGATAAACCAGTTGGCCCAACCTCTCACCGGGTGGTTAGCATCGTGCGGCAGGGGACAGGCATTCGCAAGGTGGGCCATGCCGGGACGCTTGATCCGCGGGCTTCCGGTGTGCTTGTTCTGTGCCTGGGCGCGGCGACACGGTTGAGCGAGTACCTCTCAACCGACTCGAAACGCTATGAAGCCGTGATTCGATTTGGATCGAGCACTGAGACCTTCGATTCGGAAGGTGAGATGGTGCGCATCACCGGCGCTGCACCTCAATTGGAAGATATACGTGAGGTACTGGTCGAATTCGAAGGCGAGATCGAACAAGTCCCGCCTGCGTACAGCGCGATCAAGATCCAGGGCAAGAAAGCCTATGAACTTGCCCGTCAGGGCGAGGAAGTCGAACTCGAACCTCGTACGGTCACCGTGTACGAGCTGTTGTTCGTCGAATACCGCCCGCCAGACCTGGTGATTGAGATCGAGTGCTCTGCCGGAACCTACATCCGATCGCTTGCCAATGACCTGGGCGAACGCCTGACGACCGGCGCTCATCTGGCCAGCCTGCGGCGCACGAAAGCCGGCGTGTTCACGCTTGAGGACAGCGTGCCGCTCCCGGCCCTCGAAGTTGCACTCGCTGCAGGCAACTGGCACGAGTACCGACGCCCGGCGGCGGATGCGCTCCCCGACCTGCCGAAGCTCAAGGTCCGCGGCCAGGAGTTGGACGACATCGTCAATGGACGTAGAATCGCAGCCACTGGATCGGCATCCGGAATGGCCCGGGCGATTGGTCCGGACGGCGATCTGATCGCACTGCTCGAAGCTACACCCGAAGGCGATCTCTGGCATCCTAAAAAGGTGTTCGTCCGTTGACGTCGATGGAACACGTTCACGACCTTACTGAAATTCAGCTGCCAGGCTCAGAGCTGACCATCGGATCCTTCGACGGCGTGCACCTCGGCCACCAGCAGCTTGTTCGCGAGTTGGTTGATCATGCGCGCGCAGCCCGGCGTCCAGCGGTTGTACTGACGTTCTTTCCGCACCCTTCGGTCGTGCTCCGGGGGCGGAAGCCATCCTTCTACATCAGCTCTCCGGAAGAAAAGGCACAACTCCTCGGCGACCTCGGCGTCGATTACGTCATCACGCAGACGTTCGACCTGGCGCTCTCACGGGTGAGCGCCTCCGACTTTCTCGGTCGTTTGCAGGCGTCGCTTGGCATGCGCAGCCTCTGGATCGGTGAGGACTTCGCGCTCGGCCACAACCGTGAGGGGAACCGTGCCTACCTTGAGGAGCAATCCGGGGAGCGTGATTTCGAACTACACGTCGTGGCTCCCTACAAAGTTCAGGGGGAAATTGTGAGCTCAACCCGTGTGCGCGAAGCCCTGCGCTCGGGTGCGGTCTCGCAGGTCGAGGCCTATCTTGGAAGACCCTTTAAGCTGCCCGGCGAAGTTGTGCGTGGCGCCGGGCGCGGTCACGATCTTGGCTTTCCAACCGCGAACCTCGCGATCTGGGATGAACGGGCGTACCCGCGCTCCGGTGTTTACGCCTGCCTGGCAGACCTTGAAGGCGAACGAGCGTCTGCCGTGACAAACATCGGACACCGCCCGACTTTCGAGGATGACGGCGGCCCGCCGACGATTGAAGCCCACCTGCTGGATTATTCCGGGGAGCTGTATGGCAAGAAGATCAATCTTGAATTTCTCGCCCGGTTGCGGGCTGAACGCCGATTTCCGAATCCCCAGGCCTTGATGAAACAGATCACGCTCGATATACAGCAGGCCCGTGAGATCATCGCAGAACGGAGGGAAGAGGATCATGCCTGATACTTACGAGCGGGAGATCTATCTGCTCCAACCACGCCACCTGAGTCCGGAGACGATCGCGGTGACCTTTGCCAAAACATCGAGGTCACCGCTTTCTTTTCGGGAGATCGCCGAGGAGCTGAGCGATGAGGCCTCAGCCCGCTTCCACGAAAAATGGGTCGTCGGGTATGGGCACGCCTCAGTGGCCGAACATGCTGTCCTGCATATTGCCTTTGAAAACGTTTCGCGGTTGGCGATCGAGAGTATCGAATCCAACCGTTTGGCATCTTACACCGAGAAGTCAACCCGCTACCAGAAATGGGACGTGGGGAGCTATCACGTTCCAGCCGAGGTGCTCAACACGAAGTATGAAACGATCTACCGTAAGGCGTGTGATGCACTCTTGGCTGCCTACGCTGAATCGCTGGAACCGGTGCGGGCGGTCGTGGAAGCGGAATATCCACGGACTGAGGAAGAAGATCCTGCGCGCTACGAAGGCCGCATCCGCTCGAAGTATGTCGACGTTTGCCGGTTTCTGCTCCCGGCGGCTGCTCTGGCGAACGTCGGCATGACGGCCAATGCGCGCGTGCTTGAGCACGCGATCCGCAAGATGCTGAGCCACCCACTGGAAGAGGTCCGTCAGATCGGGGAGGAGGTCAAGCGTACAGCACAGCTGGAGACACCAACGCTGGTGAAATACGCGGACCGTGTGCCCTATCTCGAGCAAAGCACGGCTCTTCTGGGTGGGCTGGGGAGAGACCTGGCTCCCGAGGCCGAGGCGGGGATCACACGCCTGCTTGAATACGAACCCGGTGCCGAGGCGCGCGTTCTGGCTGCAGCGCTTTTCGCCCACAGCTCATCCAGCTTCAGCAGCATCCGGGAAGCGGTCCAGGCAATGAGCCAGGCTCAGCAGGATGAACTAGCCCGGGCAGTTCTGGGCAGCATGGAGTCGTTTGATGCCCCGCGGCGTGAACTCGAGCACAGCGCTTATACCTTCGAGGCGGTGCTTGATCAGGGCGCCTACTTCGAACTAAAGCGCCACCGCATGATGACGCAGACGCCGCAGCGGCTATCGGCTGAACTTGGCTATGCCGTCCCGCGGCTGATGACGGAGGCGGGCTTCGAGGCGAAATACCGGCAGGCGATGGAGACAGCCGGAGAGGCCTACCAACGGCTGGAAGCGTGGAATCCCGAGGTCGCCGCATACCTGGTGCCGAACGGATACAACCGGCGGTTGCTCATGACACTCAACCTGCGGGAGGCTTTCCACCTTTGCGAACTGCGGTCTGCGCCCAATGCGCATTTCTCGATGCGGCGCCTGGCACTGCAGATGGCAGAGAAGATCCGTGAGGTTCATCCACTGCTTGCCGGCTTCATGCGTTTGCCCGAGGATGCAGACTGGCGTGCGATCGAGCGCGAGAACTTCACTCAGGTGTAGCGCTAGCCCATATCCCGGCATCGTTCTAGAAGTCAGCTGTTAGACAGGGGTCAACACTCCACCCCCGGCAGCGGAGGGCAGGTGGCTCAGGTTGGTTGAGGTCCTGTGCGAAACGCCGCTCCACCGCTCAGGAGCTGGAGTTTGCGGGCTGACTCACCCTCAGCCCACTGCAACCCGCTGGTCAGCGGGTTCATGATCCCGCCTCGTCACAAACTGGAAATCAGACTGCAGCCTGCTTCCAAGTCAGGCAGTACCTTCCTGTCCAGCTGCCTGCTGCAGGATGGAAGCGCGCTGCGCAGAACCCCTCCGACCGGCATCTGTCGAGTACTAAAGCAGGGGGAAATTGCTCCCGGCGAACACCATACCGAGGACGCTGAGCGTAAGTCCCAGCTGTGCCAGGTGATAGGTGAACATCGTCCAGAAGCGCCCCTTGGGAAGCGGTTCGACGAACCGGTCCCAGGCGAGCAGACTGTCGGAGAGGAAGAACAAACCACCGCCAGCAGCCGCGCACCAGGCTGCTGGACCGGGCCAGGTGGGGCGCCAGAACGTGGTCAGCGTTGACCAAAAAGTGAGCGCCAGCACGATTGCATAGACTGAAACAGGGGGAATGAGCGACGGGCTGCCGCTGGCTCGCAGAGCGGCTGCAATCCGACGGACGAGCAGAAAGCCGGCCAATCCAATCGCGAAGGCGAGAATCAGCAGAGTTGGGTTGAAGAACACGCCGGAAAGATTAAAAGTGATGATGTATGCGAGATGGGCCAGGAGGAACGAGAGCAAGCCCTTGATGAAGTGCCGGCGGTCGAGCATCAGGAAGATGTCGCCGCCGAGCGAGAACACCAGGCCCACCAGGAACCAGGTGCCGGCCGCCGGTGCTGGGGCTGGCAGGATCGCCTCGTACCAAAGAATGAGGAAGATCATCGCCGCCGGTTTGGCGATTCGCTCGAGACGCGGTTTCGTGAAGAAGACGGCGTACCAATCAGACAGTGCTGAAGCCGCCGCCAGTATCAGGAAGACCGTCATGGCTGTTCCCTCCTCACGCGCGGGCCTGCCCGGTGTCGGTACCGAAGCCACGCAGCACCTCCGAAGAGCGCAATCGATGCGAAGGCGAACCATTGGATCGCGTAGCTCAGGTGGGGTCCGTTGGAAAGGTCGGGCTCGAAGACAGGAAGCGGTCCGCCCTCGGTGCTGGATGGAGGGGCGGTCCGGGCAAGATATAGAGGATAGAGCGCGAAGGGAGTCTGTTTCTGCAGCCCGTCGATATTCACGACCCGCCAGGCGCGCAGGGGAGGTTCGCCTGGCGCGGGGATTTTGTCAGCAAGGAAGGCCAGCGCAGGCTCATCCTGTGAAGGCAGCAGCACGCCTTCAATCGTCTGTTCGCCCGCCGTCTCTTCCACCAGCACACGGGGGTCTTTACCCAGAACCTGCTCGAAGGGCAGCCAGCCTTGATCGATGACAAGGGCTGTGTCCAGGTTCTCAAGTATCAGGGGAACGAGCAAATGGAAGCCGGGCTGTTCGTTATAGGATTGATTTTCAAGCAGCACGGCTTGCTCCGGTTGGAACGTTCCGCGGACCGAGATGCGCCGGTAAGCTTGTTCCTCGAGCGGGATCGGCGGTGGGAATTCGAGCACGGGTTCATCCAGGCGGGCTCTGATCTCCGCGTTCCTGTCCATGCGCTGGCCGAGTCGATCGAGCTGCCAGATCCCGAGGCGGACACACACGCCAGCCACGATCACCATCAGACCCATGAGCAGGTAGTCGCGGGTGGAGAATCGGCTCATCAGGATGAATCACCGGCGCTGTCGCCGAAGCGCGCTCGCAGGCGTGCGGCAGTTTCGCGCGCCCGCTGCGGTGCAAGCCCGACGTAACTCTCCGCGTGCATCATCTCCTGGATGCGGCCTGGCTGCAGGAAACCGAGGATGAAGGTGTCCTGCGAGAGGGCATCAACGAGCGGATTGGGTTGTCCAGCCTGAATCTGCTCCCAGGCGCGCATGCTGTGCTCGCGCAGCCGCTCGTGCATCGCCTGGCGGTCGGCGCCAGCTTTTACGGCTGCAGTGAGCACCCGCTCGATGGCGGAAAACGGACCGAACAATTCCAGCGGATCCTGGGCGGGAACGGACTCATGCCGAAGATCGTGCAGTATGTGTTCGGTAGCCAGGAGCATCTCGTCGACGGCCAGGAAGGATTCCGGCAGGATCGTGCGGCGGTTGGCCGAGTCGTCAAGTGTCCGTTCGAGCGCACTATTCGCCGCATCGCTCCAGGCCACCGCAGCATGAGCGCTGACGAGCCTGGCCAGCGAGCATATTTTTTCGGCAAGGACCGGGTTGCGTTTGAAAGGCATCGCGCTCGATCCGACTTGCGAGCTTTCGAAGGGTTCCTGCGCCCCGCCGAATCCGGGGGACTGCATCAACCGCAGGTCGAGGGCGAACTTGTGCAGCGAAGCCCCCAGGCCAGCGAGCAGGCTCAGCAGGGTATAGTCCTGCACGCGAGGATAGGTCTGAGTAGAGACCGGGTGGGCTTCGATCCCCAGCGCATCCATGACTGTCGCCTCGAGCATTTCCGGGGTGATCTCGCTCCCCTCCAGCATCTCGAGCAAAGGGGCTGAGGTGCCGACGGCGCCGCGAACGCCTTTTCCGCGCAGCCGGCCGTGCATGCGGGCCAAAGCATCAAAGTGTTCATGCAGCTCCTGGGCATAGATGCTCAGACGGTATCCGAGCGTCGTCGGCTCAGCTGGCTGCAGGTGGGTGAAGCCCATCAACGGCTCGCTGTGCGTCTCATCGATCCGGTCGGCGAAGAGCAGCAGGATCGGCCGCATCCGCTCGAGCAGGATCGAGAGCCCGGCTTTCTGCCGCACAACCTCGGCGTTGTCCTGAACATCGGCTGAGGTCAGCCCCCAGTGCAGGACTCCGCCTCCGGACGGACACTGTTCGGCGAAGGTGCGTAATTCGGCCATCAGATCGTGGCCGATCTCGGCTTCGATCTCACTTGCGCGCTCAAGATTGATGTCCTGGGTATGCTCCCGGAGTTCGTCGACCTGCCCGGCTGTCACAAGACCAGCCGCAGCCTGCGCTTCGGCCACGCTCACCCATACTCGCCGCCAGGCTCTGCGCTTGGCCGTCTCCGACCATAAAGCCCGCATCTCTCTCGAGCCGTAGCGTGTACTGAAGGGGGACAGGTAACTCATCTGCACCTGGTTATCTAATCCGGTTTTTCACTCAGGCGCTTGAGCGCCAGCTCATGATACTCTGGATCGATCTCATAGCCGACGTAATTCCGGCCGAGATTTCTCGCCGCCAGGCAGGTTGTTCCGGAGCCGGCGAAGGGGTCGAGCACGAGGTCGCCCTTAAAGGAGTAGAGCTGAATGAGGCGCCTTGGAAGCTCCTCAGGAAAGGGCGCCGGGTGACCAACATGCCGGGCGGAAACGGCCGGAAAGGACCAGACGCTCTTTGTCCACTCAAGGAACTCCTCTCTGGAAATTGTGCTCTCACGGTCATCGCTCGGTCGGCGGAAGGCGTCCTTGCTGAAGATCAAGATGTACTCGTGGACATCACGTAAGACCGGATTGGCAGCGGAAAGCCATGAACCCCAGGCAGTTGAGGCGCTGGCGCTGGCGGCTTTATCCCAGATGACTTCGCCGCGCATGAGAAAACCCAGGTCAAGCATTTCCGAGATAACCATGGCGTGCAGCGGCAGGTAAGGTTTGCGTCCCAGATTGGCGATGTTGATGCAAGCTCTTCCCCCGGTAGCAAGCACGCGCCGGGTCTCTTGAAAGACATCCCGCAGAAGCTGGCGGTATTCCTCCAGCGTGAGGTCTTGGTCATATTCTTTCTGCGCGTTGTAGGGAGGTGAGGTCACCATGAGATGGACACAGTGATCAGGAAGTTCCCGCATCTCGCGCGAGGACCCGAGCAGGATG
>JARRJK010000021.1:0-41068 GCA_037379555.1 Anaerolineales bacterium
ATCGACTGTGTTGTGCCGGCCGACATCTTCAGCCACCGCCAGAATTTGTTCCCCATCCGTAACGCCGGCGGTGTGGACTCCGCGCGCGCGTGCATACAGGCTGTCCTTCTGCTGCAGCAAATTGAAGACCTCGTGCAGCCGGCCCGAATCGATCTGGAGGTCCATCTCCAACGGATCGATGCCCAGCCGCTGGTCGATAAATGTGACTCCGCCTCCGCAGCCGGATGTGATCACGCGCCGTTCCGGGACCACGACTGCGTGTCGGGTCCAGACATCCACGCAGCAGGACTCCTGGCTGATATGTACATGATCGACAGCATCCATTCCCATGATCAGGCCTTCATTTGCCAGAAAACCCAGGCCAAGCGCATCAAGCTGCAGCGGCGTGGCCATGATCGTCACCAGCTCATGCCCATTAAGGTAAAGTGTGACGAAAGCCTCTTCGACGACTTCTCCACTGGCGCGCCCGGCCTTGCTGCCGATCTCGCGCCAATCGAGCCTCACCGCACCACCGGACAAGGGATTCACTCCGGATTCAGGTCGCCAGCTCCGGCCAGCGGTCCAGCGCAGAGAGGACGGCGGTCGCGGCGGTCATCCCCAGGCCGCGGATTTCGAGCTGGCGCTGGGTGCCGAGCTGGCAGGGATAGCACTTGCCGCAAGATTCATGGGCGAAGAAATGTCCCAGGCTGAGCAGGAACCGGCGCAGATCTCGCGCCTGATTGATCACCGTAACCACGCCTGACCCCAGCGGAAGGCCGGCCTCGCGCAGGTCTTCGAAGCTCATGCGCAGACCGAGGTGCTCAGGGCCGGCAAAGGCGCCAGCCGCGCCGCCCAGCAGGACTGCCTGCAGCTCGCCGTTCACGCCTCCCGCCAGTTCGATCAAATCCCCAAGCGTCGTCCCGAAAGGCACCTCGTAGACTCCCGCTTCCCTCACATCGCCGGAAAGGCAGAAGAGCTTTGACCCCGGAGAATCTTCGGTCCCGATCGAGCGGTACGCATCGGGGCCGTTCCGCACGATCCAGGCCGCCGTGCACAGCGTCTCGACGTTATTGATCGCAGTCGGTTGGCCGAACAAGCCATGCGTGGTCGGAAAGGGCGGTTTGATGCGCGGGAAACCGCGCTTGCCCTCGATCGACTCGAAAAGCGCGGTCTCCTCGCCGCAGATGTAGGCTCCAGCGCCTGAACGCAGTTCGACCTCGAAGGAGAAATCCGACCCGAGTATCTCCTGGCCGAGATAGCCCGCCGCGCGGGCAGCCTCGATCGCCTGGGTCAGTATCCGCTGGGCGCGTGGATACTCGCCGCGCACGTAGATATAGCCGCGCTCAGCTCCGATCGCATACCCGGCGATTGCCATCCCCTCCAGGACCGAGAACGGGTCGCCCTCCATCAGCACCCGGTCTTTGAAAGTCCCCGGTTCGGATTCATCGGCATTGCATACTATGAAGTGCGTCTCACCGGCTGCGCCGGCCGTGTATTCCCACTTCATGCCGGTGGGAAAAGCTGCACCGCCGCGTCCAACCAGGCCGGAATCCTTGATGCTCTGGATCACTTCCTCGGGAGTCATGCCTCGATCATGAAACGGCCATCCTCGGTGCGGCCGCCGGGCCGGACGCCAAGCTGATCGGCCGCAGCGTGCAGTGCATGCTCGCCGCCCAGCATCGAACACATCGGGCTGGTGCAGATGCGGATCATTGTTTCTGCCGTGGGATGGGGGTAGAGCATGGTGTAGAACTCGATCACACCGTAGATCTCAGCCAGCGGAACGTGCAGCGCCTTGCCGACCAGTGCAACGGCCTGCTCAGGCAAACGGCCCAACGCAGTCTGCACCTCGAACAGAGCCGGAAGCAGCTGCGAGCGGTCCTGGCCGGAATAACGTTCCAGGAGCGGTTCGATGAGTGTCAGATCAACTGATTCGGGTTCCATGCGTCATCTCCTGGACTTAAACTAACGCCGCCGCGGCATCAGGGCAAGGGTCGATTGTCACGGCTCCGGCCTATGTCAAGGCTGTTTTAGCTTCTCAAGGATTATAACCCCGGGCAAGTTGCTCCCACGACGATTACTAGCTTACAATGCGGCCATGCCTCTCTCTTCCGGCGACGTGCTCCATGATCGTTACCGCATCGAAGGCCAGCTCGGCAAGGGCGGGATGGGGGCCGTATACCTGGCGCATGACCTGACGCTCGACATCGATGTCGCAGTTAAAGAGAATCTCAATCTCAATCCGGAATCGGAGCGCCAGTTCCGGCGCGAGGCGCGCCTGCTGGCCGAACTGCGCCATGCAAATCTGCCACGCGTGACGGACCACTTCATCATCGACGACCGGCAGTATCTGGTGATGGACTACATCGCCGGAGTCGACCTCCACACGCGCTCGGTCGAAAAGCCGCCTTCGGTGGACGAAGTCGTGGCATGGGGATCCGCCGCCTGCGATGCGCTCAGCTACCTGCACCACCTCAACCCGCCCATTATCCATCGGGATATCAAGCCGGCGAATCTCAAGCTGCAGCCTGACGGGCGGGTGATTCTGGTCGATTTCGGAATCGCCAAGGTATATGACCAGGCGCAGACCACGACCGGTGCGCGCGGCCTGACGCCGGGTTTCTCGCCCCCGGAGCAGTATGGCGAACAGCGAACCGACGCCAGCAGCGACCAGTACTCGCTTGCCGCCACGCTCTACGCCCTGGTCACTGGCCAGCGGCCAGCCGACAGCATCCAGCGCATGCTGGGCAAGGAAACCCTGCGCCCGGCGAGCAGCTACAATCCCGCCATTCCCGCCTATCTGGACGCGACGCTCGAGCGCGGGATGGCACTTGACAAGGACGACCGCTTCCCGGGCATCGACGAGTTCCAGCGGGCGCTGCGCGGGGACCTGCAGCTCGAGACCATCCGCACGCCTCTGAAAACCGGAGTGCCTGCCGCAAGCCGCGGCCGGCGCGGCCTGTGGATCGGGGGCGGCGCCTTCGCATTGCTCCTGGTGGGCACTGGACTGGCGCTCAGCCTGAGCGGCCGGCTTCCCTTCGGACTCCTCCCCGCAAGTCCAACGCCGGTGCCCTCGGCAACGGCTCGCGCGGCCTTGCCGGCCGCAACTGATACGCCCAGTCCACCTCCGACCGGGACCGCAACTGGCGAACCGTCATCCACACCGACGGCCTCGCCCTCGTCTACGGCCACACCGGTTTTGCTAGGTGGCGGAGGCCGGATCGCATTTATCAGCGATCGCGAGGATGGGCGGACGCTGCAGATCTGGACGATGAACGCCGATGGTTCCGACCCGCGCCAGGTCACGTTCGGGCCGGGCGATAAGGGCCAGCCGCGCTGGTCGCCGGATGGGCTGCGCCTGCTCTACACAGCCCCTGGTGGCCGCGATTTATACGGAAACGAACTCGGCCTCGACATCTTCCTGATCAATCTCGATGGGTCACTCGAGCCGGTCAACCTCACGCAATCGATCGGAGACGACATCGACCCGGCCTGGTCTCCTGACGGCACCCGGCTGGCCTTCACCAGCACGCGTATCGGCGACCTGCGGCAGGTGATGCTGGTCGAGCAGGACTGCCGGCCTCCTCCCGGCGGCTGCAGCCCGTCCTCCCAACCGCGCAACCTGAGCGCCGGCTATGCCGTGGAATACTTTCCGGCCTGGTCGCCCGATGGGGGGCAGATGGCGGTGGCGGCCTCCATCAATCAGGCCCCGGCCCGCATCCTGCTGCGACCCGCAAATGGTGACCCCCCGGCGCTGTTCGATCTGCAGGACCGGATTCGCGGGGCGGAACAGATCGCCTGGTCCGCAGACGGCAAATTCCTCGCCTTCAGCTGGCTCGTCAAACGCGGCAAGCAGGAGATCTACATCGCCTCGGTCGATAATCCCGGGCTGGATCCGATTGCGCTCACCAACAGCCTGGGCAACAAGGAACCCGCGTTTTCGCCGGACGGCCAGTGGGTGGTCTTCACCTCCACCCGGGATCAGAACCCGGAGATCTACATCATGACCAACAATGGATCGGGGCAGAAGAACCTGACGCAGAATCCGGGGCGCGACCTGCAGCCTGATTGGCAGCCGCTTCCCCCGGTGCAGTGAACCGTGAAAGAGAACCTGTTAAAGAACGATGCCCGGTCGAACCACGGCCTGGTATCCACATCAACGATTCGCATGCCAGACAAGTCCGGTGCGGTTCGCCGACCGGCCTGGCATGATCGTGACGCAAGGTCGCATCTGTCACAAAAGGATGGCAACGCCCGTTAACTGGGTGATTGCAGATCGCAGCACGCCCGACATGGAGGTGTCAACATGAAGCGTAATTCCCGTATGCTGGCCGTCCTCATCCTCGCCGCCCTGCTGTTTGCCGGCGCGGCCTGCAACCGGTCGACTGGAGCACAGGTCGACGTCGATCAGGCGGTGACCCAGACACTGCAAGCGCTGGCCACGATCGCTCAGGCCACGCTGCACCCGTCCGGAGGTGAAACCGGAGCAGCAGCTCCGACAGCGGCGGCAGCGGCCACCGAAGTGCCGCCCGCCGACACGCCGACGGCGACGCCCACCGTCGCGCACGTGACGATCCCCAGCGGGCCGGCCGGCGTGGCCAGTTTCATGACCGACCGCTCAAGCGCGGCCCTCGCCTCCGAGCGGCGGGCGATCGCCGACAATTACGAGATCAACCTGCTCGAGCGCCCGTTCACCTCGGAGGTGATGGACTACAAGGACTATCTCGACATCACCCGCGGCGAACTCAGCCTGAATCCGCCGTTTGTCTACGTCACGATCCAGCTCGAGGGCAGCCCGCCTCCGGGCGTGACGGTCGACTACGGCGTCGAGATCGACCTCGATCTCGACGGTCACGGTGATTGGCTGGTCACGGGCCAGGCGCCGCCTGACAGCAGCTGGACCACGGATGGCGTGCGCGCCTGCCGCGATGCCAACAACGACGTCGGCGGGCCGACGGCGATGCGCGTCGACGCCCCCAACGCCGCTCGCGATGGCTACGAGGACTGTGTCTTCGACAGCGGCTACGGCATCGGACCGGATGAAGCCTGGATCCGGCGCGATCCTTCGCACGCGAATTACATTCAGGTCGCGTTCCTTTTCAGCCTGATCGGCTCCGACGGCGAATTCCTGTGGGGCGCCTGGGCCGATGAGGGCCTGCGCGAGCCGGCCTGGTTCGATTACCAGGATCACTTCACTGCAGTTGAAGCCGGCTCACCGGCCTCGACC
Source organism: Anaerolineales bacterium (assembly GCA_037379555.1). GTDB lineage: Bacteria > Chloroflexota > Anaerolineae > Anaerolineales > E44-bin32 > E44-bin32. Next base: position 5,207 of record JARRJK010000021.1, read on the forward strand.
AGCAGCGAGTATCCCATCAAGGCCGTCGCCCTGCTCGACAACACCTGCCGCTGGGGCTACGGCTTCACTCCGACCGGCACCGAGCCGGGCGCGTGCTACGTTCCGCCGACGGCAACGCCCGTTCCAGCTGGATCTATCTCCGGCTCCGTATACCGAGGCGTGAGTTCTTCGCCAACTTCAGAGCGTCTGAGTGGAGTAACTGTGACGCTTGGATCGGGAAGCTGTCCATCGAGCGGTCTCGCATCAACCAGTACAAACAGCAGCGGCTACTACATTTTCAACAACCTGCCCTCCGGTACCTACTGTGTCACCGTAAACAAAAGCACTCTCCCGCCAGCCAGCTATGGTTGGGGAACCATGTACCCCGGAGGATTCCCATCTCCTCCCGGCGCCAACCCCTATCATCAGGTGCCCGTTGGACCTGATGAAGATGTCCAGAACAAGAACTTTGCATTCTTGGAGATCGTAGGTTAGCCACCGGTACGAAGAAAGAATGGGCTTCCACATCCAATCTGTGGAAGCCCATTCTTCAATAATACATCTTCAGCAAATTAAGGAATGATCACCTCGAATGCGATCGCCTCGGTGGCTGATTTATTACCCGCCAAATCTGTAACTTCGACATACATGGTATGCGCGCCACGAGCCGAAATGCGCCAGCGGGTTGACCATGGCGCTTCGGTTACCTCGGCTGCGACCTCTCCATCAACGTAGAAGATGACCCGGGCGATGCCGTAGGCATCCTCAACCCCCACCTGCAGAACCAACTCCCCGCCCGGTCGCCCCGCGACAACTTGATCCGGGGTGGGGAGCTCGATCTCGACCGCCGGAGGCTGGTTGTCGATCGTGACCGGTACCGAGGTCGTCCGCAGCCGGCCGGAGCTCTCGACGACGATCAACTGCAAGGTGAACAGCCCGTTCAGCGAGTCTGTATCCCAGGTCCCCAACGTTCCACCCCGCACGGGCCGGGTTTCATCACTGCCGATCTGCACCCACTGGGTCGGATTCAGGCCGCGACCGTACTGCAAGCGGTAGCTGCGCAGTTCGTCTGGATCGGCCCACCCGCGTACCCTGACCTCCCCGCGCAGAAAGGCGAAGTCCTGCGGGGAGGTGATGCGCACCTGCTCATCGCCGCTGTCCTGCACGCGCAGTGTGTCGTACTCCTGCGGTGGCTGCGGGATCCCGGCTGCCTTCGCCCAATCGGAGGCCTCGGAAGGCACGATCATGTAAACCCGCTCTTCGACCATTTCGAGCGGTGTGTCCAACGTGGCCAGCTTCCCGGTTTCGCGATTGACCAGATACGGTTGGAACAGGTTGTCGAAATTGGTCGGTTCGGTGCCGTTGATGAAAGTCTCTCGCACCACGCTCGGGCAGTAGATCGTCGGGAGCAAGCCGGAGGGATCGCACACCTCCAGCGTACTCACGCCGCGGGGGGTGCGCCACGAAGCTGGAGCCTGGCTGCGAGCCGCATACTGCATGACGGCGTGCCAAACCGGCGCCGAGGCATTCACCGCGGTCAAGCCGGGAGCGCCTCCCGCTTCGCCTGCATTAATCCGCACCCCGATCACATGCTGTGGGGTGAAACCCAAAGTCCAGGCTATCGCGCCATCGGGGCTTACGCCGGTCAGCCCCGCCGCCGGCCGGCCGACCTCGAGCGGGTTTCCCCGGCCCAGGCTCGGCCAGCGGGCTGCTTCATCGCTCAGGATATCGACCATCAAATAGGACAGCTGAGCGCTGACCAGCGCGCGCGATTGCCGCTGAGCCTGGAAGATCAGGCGGTGTGTACCATCTTCGATCTGCAGAATGGCAATCGGCTCCAATCGGTCTTCGTTCTCCTGCCCTGCGGCTTCCGTCCCGCGCAGCGTGCCCTCTCCAGCGAAGACGCTGTAGGCATAGCTCATCCCAAGCAAGCTCGCCTGCGGCTCAGATGTTTCATCCGGGTTGCTGAGCGATTCCCCGAGCCGAGTTAAGCCGATCGAACTCAGCGTGCGTGCCACACTCTCCGGGCCGACCCTCGCGAGCAGGCGGTTGAGCGCCGCCCGGTAATTGTTCGCCAGGGCAATTCGCAGCCTGACGGGGCCATGCTCCCCCGTCAGATTCGAGGAAGGATCCACGTCAAGCAGCATGCTCGCCGGTGAATAGCCCTGCGAAAAGGCGGTCAATGCAACGAAAGGCGCAAATACGGGATCAGCCGGACTCAAAGACCCGGTCCGGCCGACCATACTCAACAGCTCCCCTGTCGCCACGTCTAACACCACCAGTGCCCCATCCTGCACAGCGTGATCTGCTCCAGCGTCCCCCGGTCGCATCGGAGTCAGCAAACCAGCCGCAATACAGGACTCATGTCCAGCTGAGAAGATCGTGCAGGCATGAGACCCCCGCAGCGGCGCATGCTGCGATTGGTTCGTGCAGTCTGCCTTCAGCTGTTAGTCGTGATCAATGCTGGTGTTGACCGTCTACCGGCCGAGCGCTGGGCTGCCAGCGCCTCGGCAGGCTGATCCAGCGGATTGCGGCTGGGATCGAGCGGGATCGAAGCCAGCATGGCGCTCTCCGCGAGGCTCAGATCTGAGGCATGCTTGCCGAAATAGACCAGCGCCGCCGAGTCGATGCCGAACGCCTGATGTCCGAAATCGGCGCTGTTCAGATACCATTCGAGGATCTGCTCGCGTGGGTAGCGGCGAGTGATCTCTGCTGCAAGCAGGATTGCCTGCACCCGTGCCGCTGCAACACCGTCATTCATCTCCAGAGGCGCCAGCTGCGCCACGGCCAGTCGCTGGGTGAGGGTCGGAGAGCCATCCTGAGATCTGGGTGCGAAGAGGTAGTCAGCGATTGAGCCTACCGCATCCGACCGATGGTAGCCGGGGTGCGACCAGAAATCCGCATCCAGCGCTATGAGCAGCGCCTGGACTGCATGGGCCGGCAGGTCAATCGGCCCATCCGGCTCTAGGTAAATCCAGCGCCGGGTCTCGGCCGCCGGGTTGCTGAATTCGAAAAGGAGCGCCTCGCCGGTCCGGTCGTAGAAACGCGCCGGCCTGAAAGCCTCCCGGCCGGGCGCGCCGAAGATCCTTGCAAGGTCATCGACCGGTGGAAGCGATGCCGCCAGATCGCTGAGGGTTAGGGCCAGCGCGATGGCAACGAAACCGGCAGCCAGCGTGATTGCGCCAGCGGCGATCAACCCGAATACTCCCCATCGCCGCCGCCCCTCCACACGGGTGCGCCGTTTACGCCGGAACCGCAGGACTTGAGCCAGACGTAGCATGATCGAATTCTAACCCGCCTTCCTTCCGCGGACTATAATCCATGCAAGAGGCATGCCCCCGGAGACTCGATCGGCGAGGTTGAATGCTACCCGATTACCACATCCACTCAACTTTCTCGTGCGATGCTCACGACAGCATGGCCGTTATCTGCCGCGCGGCTTTAAGCCTCGGCTTGCAGGAAATCGGCTTCAGTGAACATCTGGATTTCCATCCCCTGGATGAATGCCTGGGGTTTTTCCAGGTCGATCAGTTCTGGGAAGCGCTGGAACTATGCCGTGCGAGTTTCGGATCGCAGCTCACCCTCCGTGCCGGACTCGAAACAGGAGAGCCGCACCTGTATGCCCAGGAACTGAAACCTGTTCTCACAGCTCATCCCTGGGATTATGTGCTCGGCTCACAGCATTGGATTGAAGACTTAACCGTGTTCGATCCTTCGTACTTCGAGCAACCCGCCCGTGAAGCCTATGAACGCTACTTCACGTATGAGCTTGAGCTTGTGAGAAATGGCGACTTTGACATCCTGGCGCACATGGACATCCCCAAACGCTATGGGTTCGATGCCTACGGAGAATTCAATCCGCAGGACTGGCAGAGCCACATCCGGGCAGTGCTTGCGGAGCTCGCCCGCCGCGACCGGGCACTTGAGGTGAACAGCGGCACGCTGCGCCGCCCGGTGAACGAAACCTCGCCGGCGGCAATCATCCTGCGCTGGTTTCACGAAGAAGGGGGCAGACTGGTCACGTTCGGTTCGGACGCCCATCGCGCCGAGCACGTCGGTTATGGCTGCTCGCAGGTCTCGCGCCAGCTGCAGACAGCGGGATTTCGCGAATTCGCCCGCTATGAACGCCGTCAGCCTGAACTGCATCCGCTGCCTGGTCTTGAGGTTTAGTTCACATGGATAGCCAACATCTCGGGCTTGAAGTCCATTGGATGGGGTTGATTCCCTATGATGACGCACGCCGCCTGCAGGAGGACCTGGCGCAGGAGATTGCGGATGGCGCACGCGGGCCGACCGTATTGATGTTGGAGCATCCGCATGTATACACCTTCGGCCGCCGCGGGCAGGAGGCCAACTTGCTCTGGGATCCGGCAGAGCTAAAGCGCCGCGGGTTGGAGATACGTTGGATCGACCGCGGCGGAGATGTCACCTACCATGGCCCGGGCCAGCTTGTAGGCTATCCGCTCTTCCCACTAGGCCATCTCGAGGACGACGGACATTTGCCCCAGGCTGATTATGTCGGATACATCCGGCAGCTGGAAGAAAGCCTCATACGCGCGCTGGCCGAACTCGGCCTGGCCACAGGACAGATCGCCGGGCTGACCGGCGTCTGGGTTCAGCCTGATGTAGCCTCACGCTGTCCGCACTGCCCACCGCAAGCCCGGCAGGTTCCCTCCAAGATCGTTTCCATCGGCGTCAAAGTCGACGCCCAGGGGATCAGCCGCCATGGTTTCGCCCTGAACGTAAACCCCGACATGAGCTATTGGGACGGCATCATCGCCTGCGGCCTGGTCAACCACCCCCAGATCTCTCTCGCCGAGCTGCTCGATCCGCCGCCAGAGATGGAGCATGTCGCCCGTATTGTGGCCAGGTCACTCGCCAGCACGTTTGGCTTCTCCGGTTTCGAATGGCACGATTCAGGCAACTCCACATCCTGACGCGGCATCTGGCCGCGCAGATTGGTGTGGAAATGAATTCGATACTCTCATTCGACGGTGGCGGAATTCGGGGCAGCTCGAGCGCCGGGAAGGCCGTCCGGCGAATGAGCTCTTTGATATGGTCGCCGGCACATCCACCGGATCGGTGATTGCGGCCGGATTTGCGCTGGGCTTGAGCGCGCGCGGCCTGCTGGCACTGTATAAGGATCTTGCTCGTCAAGCGTTTCAAAGGCTCCCATGGTGGAAGGTCGTCGCAAATCTCGGCAACCACCGCTACAGCAACACCTTCATCGCCCGTGTCCTGACCCAGATCGGTGGTGAGCGGACCCTGAACGAACTGCCGATCGACATCTTGATCACGGCCAAGAACACCCGTACCAGCCGCACAGATTTCTTTGTCCGGGATGGGCCCGGAAATGCGGGCCTGTGGGGATCGCTCCGCTTGCGGGACGCAGTCCTGGCCAGCATTGCCGCCCCGACCTACTTCCCGGCTCACAGCGCCGAGCTTGGAGGCAAGACCTATACCTGGGTTGACGGCGGTGTGGGCGTGGCCGGAAATCCCTCCTACCATGCTGCGGTCGAGGCGCTTCACTACAGTGCCGGACGCTATGTGCCGGGTGAAACGCGCATGCTCTCCTTCGGAACTGGACGCCATCCGCATGCGATCGATGCCGAACGTGCCAACCTGCTCCAGTGGGCCCGCTGGAGCCTGGATGAGATCCTGGAGGACGCTGGCGATTGGCAGAACTACGTCACGCGCCGCGAGTACGATCTACCGGGGAAGATCGACCTGCGCCGCTACCAGCTCGATCTCGCGCAGGACGTGATGGATGCACTCGGGGTGCAGATCCCACCTGGAGTTGACGTAAGCAGCATCGGTATGGATGCAGTATGGGCAGTTGATTTGCTCGATACAATCGGCCGCAGGTTCGCCGACCGGATCGATTTTGACGATCCGGCCGGGCTCGAGCTCGAAACGGATCTGGGCTGGTAGTCCGGCAAGTCTGCCAGATGATGAGCAAAGCGGAGCGCTGAACTCAACGCACCGCTTTCGATTCAAGCTTACGAAGTCCGCTCAATCGCCATCGGGGGCATTCTGGAGGATGTCTTCGATCCTCTGCATGATCTCCGGGGAGAGCTTCTCCGGCACCTCGAGCGCGCCGAGGTTGTCTTCCAGGTGCGCCAATTTCGTGGCGCCGGTAATGACACTCGTGATTTGCGGGATGCGCAGCAGCCAGCCGATCGCCAGCTGCGCCATGCTGACCCCGAGCTCTTCGGCCAGCCGGCTCAGCGCACGCACCTTCTTCACCCGCTCCTCGGTCACGACCTTCTCGCCCCAGTCAGGCTCGCGCGTCAGGCGGGTCTTCTCATCCGGCATTCCCTCGTTATACTTTCCGCTCAGCAATCCGTACTTCAAGGGACTCCATGTGACCAGACCGTAGCCCAGATCATCGGCAGCCGACGCCAGTTCATCTTCCAACTTGCGGCGAACGAACATGTTGTACTGCGGTTGCTCGACAGCCGGAGGGTAGGCATTGAAACGCCTGGCAAGCGCGTTCGCCTCCCCAACTTGCGCTGCACGCCATTCGGAAGTCCCCCAGTACAGGATCTTGCCCTGGCGGATCAAATCCTCCATCGCGCGCACGACTTCTTCGAGTGTTGTCTCGGAGTCGAAACGGTGACAGAAATAGAGGTCGAGGTACTCGAGCTGCATGCGTTTCAAGGACGCGTGGCAGGATTCCATGATGTGTTTGCGGGATAGGCCACGACCATTGGGGCCGGGCATCGTCTGCCAGAACACCTTGCTCGACACGACCAGCGCTTCACGCGGGAGCTCCTGTAAGACTTTGCCCATCACCTGTTCGGACTTGCCATCGGCATAAATATCGGCGTTGTCGAAATAATTGATGCCGGCTTCGTAGGCCGCCAGCATCAGCTCGCGGGCACGCCTGGCGTCGATCTGATCGCCGAAGGTCACCCAGGAACCGAGTGCAACAGCGCTCAGCTTCAGACCACTCCGCCCCATCCTGCGATACTCCACTGCGAACCTCCTGCTTTAGTACGATAGCGCTATGTCTGTCGCATTATAACCTCGCCTAATCTTTGAACACGTGGTCATGCTATACTCCTGGCGGTCCGACCACCTGCCGGAGGGAAGAGTTCATGCCCGATTCGATGATGGCCGTGGTTAAAGGAACAGCCGGCCCCGGCCTGGAGATGCGTGAAGTCCCCATCCCCACCATTCAACCCGATGAAGTCCTCGTCAAAGTGCGTGCCGCTTCTATCTGCGGCACCGATCTTCACATCTACAAATGGGATCCCTGGGCCGCCAGCCGCGTGCACCCACCCGTCGTCGTAGGGCATGAGGTCTGCGGCGAAGTTGTCGAACGTGGTGCGATGGTCAGGACCCCGGAGGTCGGTGACTTCGTATCGCTCGAATCGCATGTGATCTGCAACACCTGTCCCTACTGCCGTACTGGTCTGGGGCATATCTGCGAAAACACGCGCCTTATCGGCGTCGACCGTGACGGCGGATTCGCCGAATACATCTCCATCGCGGCTCAGAACGCCTGGCCCAACCCGCCTGACCTTCCGGTCGAGATCGCCGTGCTGCAGGAGAACTTCGGCAATGCCGTGCACACTGCCTTCGCGGCTGATTTACGGGCAAAGAAGGTGCTCGTCACCGGCTGCGGCCCGGTGGGGTTGATGACAGTTGCCGTTGCGCGCGCAATCGGCGCCCGCGCGGTGTACGCCACCGACATCAGCCGCTACCGCGTGGATTTCGCCCGCAGGATGGGAGCCGACCTGGCGATGCACGCCGTCGATGATCCCGTGGTTGACCTCGTCCGCGAGGCGACCGACGGCGAAGGTGTCGACGTACTGCTCGAGATGTCTGGCGCGCCGTCAGCCATCGACCAGGGTTTTTCGCTGCTCAAACCGGGAGGGCAGGTCGCGCTGCTGGGCGTCGCTCCGGGCCCATTCGAATTTGATTGGAATCATCACATCGTTTTCAAAGCTGCGCACGTGCTGGGCATCAGCGGCCGCCGGCTCTGGCAGACCTGGTACCAGGCGCGCGGCCTGATACGCTCCGGCGCGGTCGATCTGGCCCCGCTGGTCACGCATCACTTCAAGATCGAGGAGTACGATCAGGCTTTCGCCACGATGTCATCCGGCGAATCTGGAAAGGTCATGCTCACTCCGTAAGGAGGGCACCATGGGCACACCGCAAGAACGGACGCCAATGAGTATCGAACGCATTCTGCTGATCGTCGTCAGCGTCCTGCTCGTCATCGCCATCATTTTCATCGTCATTAATCAATTTGCCGGGCGATCGAAGGAGGAAGCGCAGGAAACCGCGGCCGAAGAACCCACGCTTGCGGCTGCCGCCCCAACGCTACCCCCAGCGGCTCCCACGGAAGCCCCAATGGCCGCCCCAACGGAGGAAGCGGCGGCTGCGCCTGAAGCCAATCCGACCTCCGGGGTGCAGCGCCTGGCGATCGACCCAACGCCGACCCCTTTCATGGTCAGCAGCGACGATCCGCGCACGATCCTCAACCTGGGCAACCCGGATTACACCGACTTCTTCAACGATCCGAAGACATGGTACGTGTACGGAACGGACAAATCGAACGGTCAGGCTGAATACCGGATTGAAGGCGGTCAGCTGATTGGAACCGACTTCGACGCGGAGGATACCAGCCTGTATTGGTCATACACGTCAGCCCAGTCTGGCCGGGTGTACGCCGAGATCAGTGCCACCAACGGCGACTGCGCCGCGCGCGATGCGGTCGGCCTGGTGGTACGCGTGCAGGCGGATGTCACCCCGAGCGGGTACGCTCTGGAGGTGGCCTGCGACGGCTCGTACCGCTTCATCCGTTTCCGGGCCGCCGGTCGCCCAACTTCGACCCTGATCGATTGGACGCCATCCGGCGCTATTCAACAAGGGCAGGGCGCCACCAACCGGCTCGGCATCTGGGGCTACGACGGTAACTTCTACCTGTTTGTTAACAACACCCAGATCGATCACTTCTTCGACAACGGAATGCCCTACTCGTATGGTTTCTTCGCGGCCTACGTGCGTGCCCAGGTTAGCTATCCGCTCTCGGCCAGTTTTGACGACTTCGCGTTCTGGCACCTTCCGTTCATTCCGTGATGCGGATTCGCACTGCCGTCTTCGTACTTGTCCCGCTTCTGCTGCTCGGCTGCACGCGACGTGCGCCAATCGAGGAGCCGCCGCCCGCCACCCAGGGGGCGGCTCCTCTTCCAGCGCTGCCCAGCGCGACCCGCCCACCGACCGCCACGCCGATCATCACACCCAGCCCGACAGCGACCGAGACAAGCACGCCCGGACCAACCGAAGCCCCGCCAGCCCCGGACCTCGATCCGGATGACCCACGCTACGGCCTCAACCTCGCTGCACCAAATTACCTCGACGCCTTCAATTCGAATCTGACCTGGGTCGGGCCAAATTTTGAAGGAGCATCCAACACCTGGGTGGACGGCCGCCTGCAGGCGATCGATTATCTGGCTGACACCTTCCTCTGGTGGAGTACGACCATTCCGGATATCGACGCCGGTAACGTCTACGTCGAGGTCAGTACGGAAACCAGTGACTGCGCCGGGAAGGATGCGTATGGCCTTGCTCTGCGGGTCGAGCCCGACCAGCGCAACAGCGGCTACCTGCTCGAGTTCTCCTGCGACGGCGCGTTCCGTATGCGGAAATTGATCGCCGGCTCACTGGTCGTGCTGCAGGATTGGACGCCTTCCGGATCGATCCGCTCCGGCTCGGAGGCAGCGAACGTAATGGGCTTCCTTGCCGTAGGGAGCAAGCTTTCAGCCTTCGCCAACGGCGACCTGCTCGGGACGGTGGAGGACGCAAGTTTCTTCAGCGGCAATTACGGCCTGTACGCCAACGCTGCAAGCACACCCGGCCTGACAGTCTTCTTCGACGATTTCAAACTCTGGTACGTTAATCCCTGATCCCCCTGCCCGCTCCAGGTGATTTCACCCCAACGCTTGCCTCGGTGTATGCTTCGGGTTAGCATCGATCCGCAACAGCGACTTCAGGCGGCACACCAGGCATATGTCAGGTCACATTACTCGAGCTCGAAGAACGATGATTAGCTTTAGCCGAGCCATCCCTTCTGCCTTCCTCCTGGCGTTCTTGCTTGGTTCTTGCTTGAGCCGCGCTGCGATTCCGACACCTATCCTCACGTCCACTCCCCCCGCTCCGACAGCGACATTTGACTTTCCAACGCTCATTCCCACCGCCACGCTCACGCCTCCGCCCTCACCAACGCCGACCGCCGACATTATGTCAGGCCTGGGTCCGCTAAGTTTCTACGATGATTTTTCATCCGATCGCGGCTGGCAGGTGAAGATCTTCGGATCTGGCGGAGCAGGCCTGCTCGACGGTCGCTACAGCTTATCGGTGCGCGAACCCTTCTCGATCGTTATCGCCGACAGTCCCGCCGAGCCAATGCAAAATGGCTATCTCGAGGTTGTGGCTCGAACCGTACTCTGCTCGCAAGATGACGAATACGGACTGGTGTTCCGCTCGAACGGACAGGGTGAGTACTACCGCTTCTCGTTGAACTGTGCGGGCGAAGCTCGCTTATCGCGAATCACAGTTGATGGGGAACATGTGCTCATACCCAATACGCCGGTCAATTTTGTCTTCCCTGGGCTGCTGGTCGATAACCGGTTGGGGGTCCTGCTCGAGGGTGAGACTTTCCGGTTCTTCGTCAACGGCAGCGAGGTGCTGTCTGCTCGTGACCGGGTTCTGCCGCTGGGCGGAACGGGGCTCTTCGTACGCACCCGTCAATCGGGTCAAACCACCGCCCTGTTTGACGATTTCACCCTGCGCCCTCCGAAGCCGTTGCCGGCTCTCACTGCCAGTCCTGACCCCTGATGACCAAGAAAAAGAAACGACCCTTCCGCAACCGCCTCAACGATCTTTCCCCGAAGGAATGGATAAAGTTCCAGAAATCGTGGTTCGCGCACAACCCGCCTCCACGCCAAAAAGACGTGCTTCGCCATCCGGCGAAGTTCCCGGAAACGTTGGCACAGGAGTTCATCGAATTCTTCACCAAGCGCGGCGGGACTGTGCTCGATCCCATGGTGGGAACAGGCTCAACGCTGATTGCATGCTTGCGCTGTGGGCGGCACGGGATCGGAGTGGAATTAAATCCTGAGTACGCTGCGATCGCGCAGCAGCTGGTCGAGGCGGAAAGGGCCGAACTCGGGAAACCGGCAGAGGGTCTGCGGGCCGAAGTCCATCAGGCAGATGCCAGGTCCATCGAATTGATGGACCTGCCGCCCATCGATTATGTCCTCACTTCGCCTCCGTACTGGGACATGCTGCACTCCCGGGGGGCGGAAACACAGCGCCAGCGCCGGGCTGACGCAGAGCTTGATGTCACATACTCGGACGATCCCGCTGATCTGGGCAACGTCCGTGATTACGACGAATTCCTCGACCGCCTCGTTTCGATCTACACCGGACTGCAGCGCACCCTGCGCCCAAGCGCGTACCTGACGATCATCGTGAAGAATGTCAAGAAGGGCGGACGCATCTACCCTCTGGCCTGGGATCTCGCCCGGCGGTTGGGCGAGATCTACACTCTTAAAGATGAGCGTATCTGGGTCCAAGACAATATCCGCCTCGCGCCGTACGGCATGGGAAACGCCTGGGTCAGCAACATTCACCACCATTACTGCTTGCAGTTCCGCCACAAACCTTAGCGACAGCGAAGCGAGCGCGAGGTTGCGCACCACAGCCACTCTGGGTATGCTTGATCTCCAGCACGGCAATCCATCCAGCGGCAGGTAAGCCCTATGTATCTCGCGATTGAAGGTGTGATCGGCGTCGGAAAGACTTCACTCGCCCGACTGCTCGCGCCCGTGTTCGACGCGCAGTTGGTGCTCGAGGTTTTTGAAGAGAACCCTTTCCTGAGCAATTTTTACACCGACCGTGAACGCTACGGTTTCCAAACCCAGATCTTCTTCCTGCTCAGCCGCTACCACCAACAACGCCGAAGCGTCCCCGATGCCCTGGCGAAAGGCAATTTGATCGCCGATTACACCTTCGAAAAAGATTCGCTATTCGCCCAGCTCAACCTGTACAACGATGAGCTGGACACCTACAACCAGGTTCATGAAGCGCTGGCCGAACGTATTCACCCCCCGGATTTGATCGTGTACCTGCGGGTCGAGACAGACGTCGCCATGCAGCGGATCGCAGCACGCGACCGCTCCTACGAAAGGGACATGGATCGCAGTTACATTGATCAGGTCAATATGGCCTATGAGAGCTTTTTTGGTGAGCGAGATTCGGATGCGGTGCTCACAATCGACAGCACCCACCTCGACTTCGTCAGCCGGCCAGAAGACCTGGCACTTATCATTCAGCGCATCCGGGCCGTGCTTGGCATCCCCCCATACCAGCCGACGCTGCCGATGGATGGAGACATGAGCTTGTGAAGATCGAACGTCAGTTGCTAATCGATCTTGGACAACGGGAAACCGAACGCCGCGCAGCGGAGAGGGACATCCTCTCCGGATACTTGATTGGCAGCGTGGCAAGGGGTGAGCCTCAGCTCGGAGGCACAGCCGACATCGATCTGGTTCTGATCCACGAACAACCACCCGCCATGCGGCGCGAGGTTGTCCATCTCTCACCACAGGTCCACTTGGACATAGCCCACCACGGACGCGATCTATACGCCCGGCCGAGCGAGCTCAGGGTTCACCGCTGGATAGGACCGGCGATGTGCGAACCGATCTTTCTTTATGATCCGGAACACTACTTCGAATGGGCTCAGGCGGGAGCCCGGGGCCAGTTCTTTCGGCCCGACCACATGCTCGCCCGGGCGCAAAGTTTCCTGCGACAAGCCCGCGGCGCGAGCTCGCTGCTGCCGGTCACCGGGCGTTGGATACGGGTTTACCTCAAGGCGGTGCTTGAAGGCGCCAACAGCATCGCCTGCCTCACGGGCTTTCCAGCTGCGGGCCGGCGCGTGGCGATTGAGCTGGAGAGCGCCGCTCGCGAGCTGGAATGCGAACACCTGCTGGACGCCTTCCTCAGCTTGATGGGAGCAGGCGCGCTGGGCTCATGGTCAGCCCCTGAGCTGCTTTCCGCCTGGGCCCGGGCGTTCGACACCGCGACGCAGCACACGCATCATGTGCTGCTCGCTCCACCGCGTCGCGAATACTACCTCAGTGCATTCCAGGATCTGGCTGATAGCGGGCAGATACAGGCGCTGCTCTGGCCACTGCTGCGGACCTGGGAAGCATCGATGCATACGCTTGAATCGCTGGGCATGGAATCCGAGTTCAGGTCTGCGTGGGATTCGCTGCTCGACGCCCTGCGGCTTTCGCCCGAGTGGCATCCTCATCGGCAGGAACAGCTCGGGAACTTCCTCGATCAAAACCATGATTGGATCCAGGTGTGGGCTGAGAGGCATGGAGCATGAGCGAGATGGCACAGGGTGATCCCGTGAAGCACTTTATCGCCGTCGCCGGAAACATCGGTGTAGGCAAATCGACTCTCGTCGATCTTCTGGCAAAACACTTGGGATGGGCACCCTTCTATGAGCCCGTGGGCGAAAATCCCTATCTGGCCGATTTTTACGCTGACATGACCGCCTGGTCCTTCCAATCCCAGATCTTCTTCCTCACGCGGCGCCTTCTCGCCCACCGCCAGTTGCTCGATCATCCGACCTCGGCCATCCAGGACCGCAGCGTGTATGAGGACGCCGAGATCTTCGCCCATAACCTTTACCTGCAAGGCCACATGGCTGACCGCGATTACCAGACCTATCGCGACTTGTATCAAGTCCTGACTCGCTTCCTGCCACCTCCTGATCTAGTCATCTATCTACGCGCCTCGGTGGGTACGCTGCACCACAGGATCGAGCAACGCGGCCGTGATTATGAACGCCAGATCCAGACCGGATACCTTCAGCGTCTGAATGAACTCTACGATGCATGGATCGAGAGTTTCCAGCTCTGCCCAATCCTTACTGTCCCGGCCGATGATCTCGACTATGTCGCGCATGGGAGCCACCTTGATTTGATTGTCAGCAAGGTGAACGAGAAGCTTGCGGGGAAAGAAGAGGTCGTATTCGGCGCAGATGAGGTCGCACGCGTGAACGGAAGGACGACGACAGGCTGACCGCTTCTGTTCGTCGTGCTTGAAAGTGCGAAAAGCTGGTTAAATGCAACGCAGGCCCGCCAGTGGCGGGCCTGCTGGTTGACAGATATCGCCTACACCCAGCCTTGATTCTTCATGAAATTGGTCAGGACGGGGATCTCCGTATAGTGACCCTGGTAGGCGTCATAAGCCGGCCAGAGCGTCACCAACCAGAGCAGTGGAGCACAGAACGCCGCGATGCCGAAGGTCAGCGGGACGATTACCGCGATCAAGACCCAGATTGCGACGTTCAGCATCAGCGATTGAACTGCATGGTACCGAAGAAAAGGCACATCCTTCTTCTCTTCGGTGAGCAAAACAATGAGTGGAAGCAGAGGAATTGGATAGCCGATTGCCGCCCAGAGTTTATCGTCGCTGCTGATCTGTGGTTGCTCTTCCATGAAATAAACCTCCCTGGAGATCTTTCTTCAGCTGGTTATTGCCAGTTTACGGTGGCAGATCCATGGTCTTCCTTTACATAAAGCACCCATATCCACCCCGTGGCCTCAAATGTCTATAACACCTAACCCGATCAAACGATGTGATGAGAGAAATTTGCTCAGCTATACCCATTCCTGTACAATCGAGGTGTTCGCGTCGAATGTCGGTGCCCGACATTCCCGCCGCCATTGGAGTGAGCCCGATGAACGTCATCAAGGTCTCGTCCGAATCGCGCACTTCGGCCGTTGCCGGCGCGATCGCCGGAGTCGTTCGCGAACACGGCCGTGCTGAGGTCCAGGCCATCGGCGCTGGAGCCGTCAATCAAGCTGTCAAAGCGGTTGCCATTGCCCGGGGTTACCTGCAGGAAGACGGCATCGAAGTCGTGTGCCTGCCGGAATTCACCGCTGTCGATATCAACGGCAAGGAGCGCACAGCAATAAAACTGGTCGTTGAACCGAGATAGCGGGCCTCTGCCATCCTCAGTTACAGTTGAAATATTGCGGAAATCACCATCTTCTCCAGTGGGTTTCGATACATACCAGGTGATTTTGCGGTTTGGAATTTAATGGTCGTCCACCCGGGGGACATCCAGCAGCCATGCTTCGAGAGCTAATCTGACATTGACATTGCGCTCGACAGCTGCCCGCGTTCGCTCCGCTTCCTTCAGCACCCGGGCGATCAAACTCGAATCCAGATGCCGCGCCAGTCTATCGATATCCTCCGGGCGGTCGATGTTTCGCAGCGGCGCCCGCTGCCCCTCGTAGCTGCGGAGCAGCGCGTCCCGCCACAGGCTGGACCATTGATCAAGGGATTATACGGCCGTTTGACGCTGCGCTTCGGCGTATTTCTTTTCCAGCATCGCCTCAATATAGTGAAAGCGGCCGGCGCGATTGTTCGCTACAAGCTCCATCATGTCGTCCAGCAGCTGTGCTCTTCTCTCAAGCATCGCCTGATCTTCAAGATGGCTGATGGCCCAGCCTGGCCGCCCATCCGCCAGGCTGGCTATTAGCCTGGCCTTCTCGGGCACCGCATCTCTCTCCACAAGCGCGGCCTCGATCGCCTGCTCGGGCACCTGCCGCAGAGGGATCACCTCGCAGCGCGAAACGATCGTGGGCAGCAGCGCTTCCTTCGAGCGTGCTGTAAGAATCAGCACGACCTGTGGGGCGGGCTCTTCGAGCGTCTTCAGCAGCGCATTGGCTGCGCTTTCGTTTGCTTCATGGAAGCGCAGCAGGAGTGCGACTCTCAGTTTGCCTTCATAGGGTGCGAGGGCAAGCTGCCGGGAAAGACCTCGGACCTGCTCAACTTTTAGCTGGTTTCCGGCCGCCTCAGACTGTACGAGATGCAGGTCCGGATACTGACCTCTCTCAATCAGCCGGCAGGCGCGGCAATTGCTGCATCGCTCCCCGACCGCAGGTGGGTCCGTGCAGCACAACGCCTGCGCGAAATACAAAGCCAGCGTTCGTTTTCCCAACCCATCCGATCCGGTGAATAGATAAGCATGCCGGATCTGCTTGCGGCGTATGTGCTCCCTCAGCAGGTCGGCGGCCCATGTGTGGCCGATCAGGTCCCAGCTCATGCCGTCCATTGTACCCAGCGCGGGCAAGGCTTACCAATTGGGCTGCGGCGTCTCAGATGCCCATGTCCCAGCTTGACCACAGCCGACGCCGTCCGGTATAAATCACAACATGTCCGACCTTCAGCCTCAGTTCTGGATTGGTAAGATCCCGGTCTACGGCGACCTGGTCCTGGCGCCAATGGATGGCTTCTCCGACCTCCCCTTCCGATCGATCTGCAGGGAGCACGGATCGGCGGTGAGCTATACGGCGTTTGTTGGGGCGATTGAGTTGTTGAACGGGGTCGAGACTGCGTGGCACGAGCTGAACTATCTGCCCGAGGAAAGACCGGTCGTGTTTCAACTCTTCGACAGCGAGGCGGAACGATTGCTGCAGGCCGCCCGGGACGTGATGCGTCTGGAACCCGATGCCATCGACATCAATATGGGCTGCTCGGTCCGACGGGTAGCTGGCCGCGGCGCTGGAGCCGGACTGTTGCGTGATCCGATCAAGATCGAGCGCATTCTGCGTTCACTGGTGCGCGCACTGAGTATTCCGGTTACAGCCAAGATCCGCCTCGGCTGGGACGATGGCGAGCGGAATTATCTTGAAGTAGCACGGGCAATCGAGGCTGCCGGCGCTTCACTGATCGCGGTTCATGGACGGACGCGCGCTCAGGGCTACTCGGGCTCAGCGGATTGGGACGCGATCGCCGAAATCAAATCTGCCATCAGCCTGCCCGTAATTGGCAACGGCGATGTTCGCACACTCGATGACATCGATCGCATTAAGGCCCACACTTCATGCGACGCCGTGATGATCGGGCGGGCTGCAATGGGCAATCCCTGGATCTTCCAGCGCAAACCCAGGCATCATGTGAGCGTGGAAGAACTCTCCCACGTAATTGAACTGCACCTCACGCGTATGCTCAAGTTCCACGGGCAGGTTGCGGGCATGCTCCGTTTCCGCAAGCATCTCAAACGCTATCTGGCTCCGATGAACTTGCCACAACCCACGCTAACCGGGGTTCTCCGCTGCAAGGACCCTGATGTCCTCAGGAAGGAGCTGCGAGACCTCGGCCTTCCGCGTCCATTTGTGATGGCGTCACAATCGCCGGGCTCTGTCCCTCTCCCAACCGAGCCAGAGTCATCGGTGTAACCACCGTAAGCTGTGTATAATCGCGTTTTGAGATTGGAGGTGGATGTTGCCGGCTTCACTGCTATCGCGACCGCCGCTGCTCAATATCCGAAGAAATCACGCGCTAGAGCACGCCACAATACACCTGCTCAGCCAGCGCTTTCCCGACCGCACGTTCATCGGCCGCTCCGACATGCGCGGCTTCTTGATCTACGGTCAGGTGGCCACCGAACCTCTGACCGAACTCATTCAGCAAGCGCTTCACCGGCTGAAGCGCGGTGAACGGTCGCTGGCTATCCATCCAAATTGCGGCACAAACCTGGTCACCTCCGGCTTGCTTGCTGGAAGCGCTGCCTATCTGGCCTTTGCCGGCAGTCAAGACCAAGGTTGGAAGAAACGGATCGAACGCTTCCCACTCGTTGTCCTCTCCACCATCCTCGCACTCGTCGTCGCCCAGCCTCTGGGCAGGTCTGCCCAGGAGCATGTCACGACCGAAGCGGATCCAGGCGCGCTGCAGGTGACGCGTATCGAGCGTTTCGAAAGTTCCGGGATGACCGTACACCGCATTCACACCCAGCTCTGAGATGTCGGACGTCGCGCCAGTCCTGTATCTGCTTTATGGTGACGATACCTTCGCCATGGAGGAATTCCTGCACGCGCTGCATGGCAAGCTTGGCGACGCTCCCACCGCGTCGATGAACTCTCAGCGGTTCGATGCCCGGAAATTTGACCTCGATCTGCTCCTGCAGGCCTGCGCACAGGTGCCGTTTCTGGCCGACCGCAGGCTGGTCATCCTGGATCATGCCGAATCGCTTCCACAGAGCAACGAGTTTCAGGCTGGGTTCGAGCCCTTACTATCCTCTCTGCATGAAAGCACGGCACTGGTTTGCCTGGAACACCTGCCGCGCCCGCGGCGCGCACATGCCGATTGGAAGCGGACAAGGCTTCGCGCCTGGACAGATGCGAACCCGGAGCGCAGCTATGTGCGCTTGCTGGCCCGCCCGCGCGGTCCCGATTTCACGCGCTGGATCCAGAATCGGGCTGAAGCTCTGGGGGGCAGCTTTGAACCGGATGCAGGGCAGCTGCTTGGGGAATGGGTAGCGGAGGATCCATACCTTGCGGATCAAGAGGTCCACAAACTGCTCGACTTCGTCGACCGGCAGCGCGCCGTAACAGCAGCCGATGTCGAAGAACTCACCCCCTTCCGCGGCCAGGGCAACATCTTCGACTTCGTCGATGCGCTTGGCCAGCGGGATGCACAGGCCGCCCAATTGCATCTGGCACGTGTGTTGCAGGACTCGGACACACGCTATGCCTTCGCTATGATCGTTCGCCAATTCCGCTTGCTGATTCTCGCCCGTGAAGCGATCGATCAAGGCGGAGATGCCGCAAAAGTACTGTCGCTGCCTTCATTTGTCGTTCAGCGAATACTCAGTCAAGCCCGGACTTTCTCTGCGGCTGATCTTGATCGCATCTACCATGAACTGATGCGCATCGACCTCGAAACCAAGACGAGCCAGCTCGACCTGGATGTCGCTCTGGACAGCCTGATCGGCGCTCTCGCACAAACCTGATCGAAATCAGGCCTCGATCCGAATTTCACGCTTGACGATCCAGAACCCAGCCGCCGCAGGGTCATAGCGGATGGATCCAATTTCGGCGTCTCTCACGGTCAGCAACTATGCAGCCTGCAAGCTGTGATCGTCGACCCCGAGCCAGAGATGATTCGGCAGCACCGCGTTGCTTGAACACACTTTCACACCCCCAGCCGCAGCAGCCCCGTCCTGTTCCAATGTCCGCGGATGCACCATGCACAGATTGGGGCGGGCGCCATATTTCCGCTGGTAGTACTCAACTGCGCGATCGATGCGGGCCTGCAGTGAACTCGTTTGATCCTCATCGAACCATAGCATGCCGACTTTCATCTCACTCCACCTCCTGAACTGAGCAGTTGCTCCAGGCGCCAGATACCGTGCCTGCGATCATGCGATACGCGGCACCTGAGGCCCTGCTTCGTCTGCAGTACGAAGAACTCCTTCAGCACCTCACGTCCGGCTCGTGCGCGAGCCTGCGATCCTGTGCGCTCGATGCGCCGCACGCTGTACCGGCGGCTGCGCCAGGTGAATTCCTGCGGAACCGCCCTGTATTGCATTCGATGCACACGAATCCGCTCCTCGGTTTGAATGGCTTTCTTCACTATCGCACCGTCTCTGCACCGGAATCCATGCCTAACGCAGCCCGGACCGGATGAGGCGCACTGCCGAGTCGAGATCGTGCGCGCTCAGCCAGGCTGCATCCGCACGGACGGACTCGGAAGCAATTCGAAAAAGGAAGCTGCCCTGCTTTGCTCCCGACGGGGCTTCGACGACCGCCGTCATCTGTGGCGCGCCAGCGGGGACACCGTTTCCAACCGTCAGCCTGCAGGAAGCTGCCACAAGGTGGACCCCGGAACGCGGGCCGTCCCTGAGGATGGCTTCCAGCAGTTCGTCCAGATCTGCCCCGAGCTGATCCTGCAGCGGATCCAGGTCGTCGATGAAGAGCATCAGATGAGGCTGGCGGATGCCCGAGTGCGACCGCCGCTCCATCTCTTCGATTAACCAGAGCAGGAATTCGCGTGCGTACGCCGCGTCGCTGGCGACATCGGCGAGCGTGTGCGGCAGCGAATCGAGATGGCCGAGCTCACGCCCGCTCAGGTCAATCGCCAGGAAACCGGCATGGGCCGGACGGCTGGTCAGCGCCAGTGAAGTACAGAGCGTGCGCAGCAGTTCCGATTTGCCTGTTCCGTGTGGAGCCCGAATCAGCACATGCCAGGAGGAGATTCGATCCAATTCGAGCAGCAGCGGCCGGCCGCTGTGGTTCATGCCGACCACGGCCGAAAGCGGCTGCAGGCGAGGCAACGTCTGCATCAGCGGCAGCAGCTGCAGACCGACGGCGCGCTCGAGCGGAACTTCGATCGCCAGTTCGCCGGCCTCGCGCACGACGCGCACGTCCTGTACCCCGATTTCCTGCGCGACGTCCTCTGCCAGCTCCACGACTTCGAGCGGACGCGTGCCGATCGCCGGCGTCAGGTGATAGCGCACGTGGCTCTCTTTGATCACGCCGCCGTCCACCCTGGCTGGCAGCGCCAGTCGCGTCAGCGCCGATTCGATCCGGTCAGCCTGCTGGTCGAACATCGCTTCTGGATAGAACGCCCTTTCCATCACAACACCTCCATGCCCCGCCGCGGCAAATAGAACGGGTGTTCTAATCATACCAGAACAGCTGTTCTGGTGTCAAGAGGCTGGGTGCGCGCTGCCCGCCCGCCGAACGAACGCCCAGCTTTGTGCTACAATGCCGGTGCTGTGTCAGAGAAGTTTGTCCCCGCGAACGCCCGCCCCTCACCCATCGCCGGAACCTGGTACCCGGGCGATCCACACAAGCTCGCCGAATCCATTGACCGCTACCTCGAGAATGCAGAGGCTCCAGCCCAGGTCCCGGGCAAGATCCTGGGTTTGATCGTGCCGCACGCCGGGCACCGCTATTCCGGACAGGTTGCCGCGTACGCGTTTGCGCTCGTGCGCGAACTGCAGGTGGATACCGTGGCGATCATCTCGCCGATGCATGCCCTGGCGCGCGGAGCGATCCTCACCAGCGCGCATAGCGCTTACGCCACCCCACTGGGCACAGTCCCGATCGACCAGGAGCATCTGGCCGGTTTCGAGGATCGTCTGCAGCAGGAGGCGCAAGTCGAAGTACAGCGAGTCGTCAGGGATCAAGAGCATGCGCTGGAGATCGAACTGCCCTTTCTACAGCGGGCATTGCCGGGCGATTTTCAACTGCTGCCGTTGATGCTGCGCGACCAGAGCAAGCGGGTGGCGCGCGCGGTGGGGCGGGCACTGGCCAGCACCCTTGCCGGCGGACGCTTCCTGATCGTCGCCAGTTCCGATCTCTCTCATTTCTACCCCCAGGAGATCGCGCTGCGTTTGGATCAGGAGATGCTGCACCGAATCGAGAGCTTTGCCCCCGAGCAGGTGCTGGCAGCGGAGGCCGAAGGTGTTGGGTTTGCATGCGGTCGCGGGGCTGTCGCTGCAGCGCTATGGGCCGCTCGCCAACTCGGGGCTGATCACGTCCAGCTGCTCCAGCACGCGACCTCAGGCGATGTTACCGGTGATATGGACTCGGTGGTTGGTTATGGATCGGCCGTGATCTATCGCTCATCCGAAGCAAGAAGCGAGCCGGGCTGATGGGAGACAGCCTCACATCATCCCCGCTGGGCCTGCTGCTCGTCGTGCTCCTGGTGGGTGCAAACGGCTTTTTCGTCGCCGCCGAATTCGCCCTGGTCAGCATACGGCGCACACGCGTGCGCGAACTCGTCCGCCAGGGCAACCCCCGTGCCCGCTGGGTGCAGACCGCCATCAACAACCCGGACCGCTTCATCGCCGCGACACAGCTCGGCATCACGCTCGCCAGTCTCGGTTTGGGCTGGATCGGCGAACCTGCTTTGAGTTCTCTGATCGAACCGGTCGTTAACCTCTTCCCGGGAGCAGCGCAGTCGGAAATCTCGCACAGCATCTCGGCCGGACTGGCGTTCGCCCTGATCACCTTCCTGCATGTCGTGGTCGGCGAACTGGCACCGAAATCGATCGCGCTTCAGAACCCGGAACGCACCGCGCTCTTCGTCGGCCAGCCTACAGTCTGGACCGAGTGGATCTTCAAGCCCGCGATCTGGCTGCTCAACGGTACGGGCAACGCGCTGCTGCGCCTGGCCGGTGTCGAGCCGGCCTCCGGGCACGAACTCGTTCATTCCGTCGAGGAATTGAAGATGCTCGTGCGCGCCAGCGCAGAAGGCGGGATGGTTGAAAATGACGCACAGGAGATGGTCGACGCCGTGTTCGATTTCGGCGAACTGCTGGTGCGCCAGGTCATGGTACCCCGGACCGAGATGGTCGCAGTGCGCGAAGACACCGGCCTGAAGGAAATGCTCGACCTGGCCGCTCAGCACCCCTACAGTAAGTTCCCGGTGTATGCCGAGAACCAGGATCAGATTCTGGGCGTCGTTCATTTGAAAGACCTGCTGCTCAAAATCAATGGGGAAGCCAAGACGCTCAAAGCCCGCGATCTCATGCGGGAGGCGATCTTCATCCCCGAAACGGCGCACGTCAATTCGCTCCTGCGGCTCTTCCGTTTACGCCGCCGGCATATCGCAATTGTGCTGGATGAATACGGTGGGACGGCCGGGATCGTCACCCTGGCTGACCTGCTGGAGGAGATCGTGGGCGAGGTCAGTGACCCGTTCGATCAGGAGCCGGACATCCAGCCGCTCCCCGATGGGTCTTCGCTTGTCGACGGGCTGACGCTGATCGAGGAAGTGAATGAGCATTTCAACCTGGATCTGCAGGACCCTGATTACGATACGATCGCCGGCTTTGTCCTCGGGCGCCTTGAAAGACTGGCCAAAGTCGGCGATGTGATCACGACCGATGGCGTGCGGCTGCGCGTAGAGGCGATGGACGGCTTCCGCATCGCGCGCGTCTCAATTCAACCCTTGCCGAAGCGCGGCGCCACCCGGCAGACGAGCTACACACCTGAGTAAAACCTTGTCAGAGTTCGCCGAGGTTGCTGTCAACCTTCCCCCGGTGCGCGGCACCTTTGATTACCATGTCCCGCCACGCCTGCGGGACACGATCGCGATCGGGCACCTCGTCACGGTCCCATTCGGCAACCGGCGAGTTCAAGGGCTTGTCCTCCGCCTGCCCATAAAACCAGCCGTCGCCGAGACGAAACCCATTGAAGATCTCGTCGATCCGCTGCCCGTGCTCACCGAAATCCAGATCGATCTTGCCTATTGGATGTCGGGTGCCTATCACGCCCCATTGATCGATGCCCTGACGCTGATGATCCCTCCCGGCCTCAGCCAACAGGCCGATTCGCTGTACCATCTGACGCAGCCTGATTCCCAGCCCGAGAACGACCTCCAGCAGCGCATCCTGGGTTTGCTGACCCAGCGGGGCGATCTGCGTGGCCGCCAACTGGCACACGCCCTGCCGCGCAGACGCTGGAAAGCCGCCGCGGATACCCTGGTCCAGCGCGGGATTGTGGAGCGTAGCTCCATCCTCGATCCACCACGCGTTCGCCCGAAGAGCGTGCGCAATGCCCGTTTGAGCATTGCTCCTGATGAAGCACGCCGCCTGGTCGCCCAGATCGGGCGCAGCGGCAGCCAGGCTGATCAGCGCCGGCAAGCGATTATCGAGACATTGATCAAGGAGGGCGAAGCGCTTGATGTCACCTGGCTTTACGCCGAGACCGGCGGCTCGCTGAGCGATCTGCGCACCCTCGAAGAGAACGATCTGATCGTTTTGAGTGAATCCGAGGTCTGGCGGGACCCCTTGGAAGAACTCGATTTCGTCCCCCTGGAAGCCCCGCCTCTGACGTCCGATCAGGAGCGCGTCTGGAATGTGATCCGCCGGTCTATCCATTCGCATGCGCACGAGGCTTTCCTGCTGCAGGGTGTCACCGGTTCAGGGAAAACAGAGATCTACCTGCGAGCCGTGAAAGAGGCGATCGACATGGGCAGAACCGCCATTGTACTTGTGCCCGAGATCGCCCTGACACCCCAGACCGTACGCCGTTTCCTGGCCCGCTTCCCGGGCCAGGTCGGGCTGATCCACTCCGATCTCTCGCAGGGCGAGCGCTTCGACACCTGGCGCCGGTGCCGGCTTGGCAAACTGCAGGTTGTGGTCGGGCCACGCAGCGCCCTCTTTACACCGCTTCCTGCAATCGGTTTGATCGTGCTCGACGAATCGCATGATGAATCCTACAAGGAGGCGGGGCGCGCTCCGCGCTATCACACTCGTGATGCCGCCCAGAGTTATGCGCAGAAACTGGGTGCGACGCTGATCTTCGGCAGCGCCACACCTGATATCACCACCCGCTATCGCGCCGCAGGCGGACAGCTGACGCTGCTCGAGCTTCCCCGCCGGATCCTGGGCCACAAAAACCGGCTGGCAGCCCAGGCAGCGAGGCTTGGTGTCAGCGACCGCTACCAACAAGCTGGCGGAGAAGCGCGCTCGATCGATCTTCCGCCGGTTCGGGTGGTCGATATGCGCGTGGAACTTAAGGCCGGCAACCGTTCGATCTTCAGCCGCGCCCTTACAAAAGCACTCGAAGAAACCCTCAACGCCGGAGAACAGGCGATTCTCTTCCTCAACCGCCGTGGCTCGGAAACCTACGTCTTTTGCCGTGATTGTGGATGGGTAGCACGCTGCCCACGCTGCGACCGCAGCCTGACTTCACACCGCAACCCAAACCGTCTTGTCTGCCACCACTGTGGCTACAGCACCGCAGCGGTTGAAGCATGCCCGCAATGCGGAGGGAGCCGTGTTCGGCATTTCGGAGCCGGGACGCAGCGGATTCAAGCCGAGCTCGAACAAACCTTTCCCGCCGCGCGCACGTTGCGCTGGGATCGTGATGCGACCCGGTCAAAGGGAGCACACGATGTCATCCTCGCTCACTTCGCCGCCCACCGGGCAGACGTCTTGATCGGCACACAGATGCTGGCCAAGGGATTGGATGTCCCGCTGGTGACTCTGGTTGGCGTCGTCTCGGCCGATACCGGCCTGAATCTGCCGGATTACCGCGCGGCAGAGCGCACGTTCCAGCTGCTGACCCAGGTCTCTGGCCGTGCCGGACGCGGGCTGCTCGGAGGACGGGTGATCCTGCAGACCTACCAGCCAGAACACTACGCGATCCAGGCTGCCTCAAAACACGACTACGAGGACTTTTACCAGCAGGAACTCCGCCTGCGCAGGCAGCTGGCTTACCCTCCTTTCCAGCGCCTGGCGCGCCTGGTTTTTCGCCACACCTCCGCCACCCGGGCTGAGAAGGAAGCGCAGCGAATGAAAGCCGTCCTTCAAGCGCAAGCACGCGAAACTGACAGGTCGATCAACCTGATTGGACCTGCGCCTTGTTTCTTTGAGCGCGTGGGTGGCCTGTACCGCTGGCATTTGATCCTACGCGGCACAAGCCCCGCCGATTCAATCCCCGAAGCGCTGCCCGAGGGCTGGGTAGTCGATATCGACCCGGTCAGCTTGCTCTAAGCCTGTTAAACGAGATGCAAAGGAGTGTTGAGATGAGCGAAATCCGAGCCTTCCTCGAACGCCACCTGCAGGGCATCTTTGACGGGGATATTGAGCACTACCATGCCAGCACCGCGCCGGAACTGACGCTCTACGAATGGTACGTTACCCCGCACCGCATCGATGGTCTGGCGTTTCATGACTTCATGATGCGGGAAGCTGCGCGCCCGGATACAGCCGGCGTTGCGCTCGATCCGCAGGCCACCGGTGGGGTCCCCGAGGATAAAGGCCGTATGCGCTTCGATCTCGCAGATTATCATGAGCAGCGATACGGCGACACGGCGATCTGCTCGTACACGCTGCTGATCTCGAGAGGAACATCCTCCGGGGTCAAGGTGATCAGCTATAACGAGAGCCGGGTGCTTGTCCAAAGCGAAGGAGCCTGGAGAGTCGTGCATGTGCATAAATCTCCCAGCTGGAATGCACCTTTCCAGCCGCCTGAATCAGGAGTTTAAAATCGATCAAACCGTTTGTAAAGTGCCTGTCAGTCCATCTACAATGAGGGTATCCCTGCACCGCCGGTGATTTTATTCTACGAACAGGGAGGCGGCAGGGCGCGCAAAATACGCGACAAAGGAGGAAGCGGCGATGTTGAAGATCATTACCGATAGCACGAACAACCTGTCTGAGGAACTCATACGCAGACACGATATCCGCGTCGCCCCCATCGCCATCCAATTCAAGGAGGAGACCTACGAAGAGGGCATCGACATCGATCGGTCCTTGTTCTATTCGAAGATCGAGGCGATGGGCATCATCCCGACGAGTTCACAGCCGCCCCCGGCCACATTTGCCCGCTATTACCAGGAACTTCGCAAAGAAGGCAACTCCGGCCTGGTGATCACGGTCACGGCGAAATTAAGCGGCACCTATGATTCGGCCGTGATGGCGAAGGAGATGGTGCCTGAAGCTGAGGTGGCGGTATTCGATTCGGCGAGCATTTCGCTTGGGACAGGATGGATGGTGCTCGAGGCAGCCCGCGCAGCTGGAGCGGGCCAGCCGCTCGATGCGATCCTGGAGCGGCTGGAATATATTCGCACGACGAGCAGGCTCGTCCTCACGCCAGCGACGCTCAAATATCTCCAGATGAGCGGCCGGGTCGGGCGGTTGCAGGGCGCGCTCGCCTCGCTCCTGAACGTCAAGCCGATCATCTACCTCGAGGATGGCGTGCTCGAAGCTGGTGAAAGCATCCGTACGCGCACAAAAGCACTCGAGCGTTTGATTGAGATCATGGCCGAGGCTTTCTCCGCCGATGTCCCGCTAAGGGCGGCCGTCATTCACGCGCGGGCAGCCGGTGAAGCGGAAGAGGTCAGACGCCAGATGGAAGCACGCTTCACAATTGACGAAATGCTGATGGAAGATCTCGTCGCCTCACTCGCCGTCCATGGCGGCCCCGGGATCATGGGGATCTTCGCCTATCCGGCCTGACGGCCTGCAGAAAGTCAATTGAAGCCTGAATCCATAACGACCGCGCGAATACGCACGGTCGTCGAATATCGGGCCGGGCCAAACAACTACATCGGTACGCCGGCGGCCCGGTAGAGCTGCTCCCGGATCGCCATCACCTCGCGGCGCAGCGTCCCGTCGGTCTCGATTAATTCAGAGATCTTGTCTGCTCCATAGAGAATCGTCGTGTGATCCCGGCCGCCAAGCATCTGGCCGATCTTCGGTAGCGACGTATCGGTTTCTTCCCGGATGAGGTACATCGCGATCTGTCGCGGCAGCGCCACGTCACGCGAACGATCACGGCCCAGGAGCTGATCCACGCCCAGACCGAAGCGTTCGGCGACCGCCCCGATCACCTGCTCTCCGTTCAAACTGCCGGTGCGCACAAGCATATCAGCCAAAGCGGTGTTCACGAGTTCGTCGCTCAAGAGTTCGCCCCTCAAGTCGGCGTAGGCGAGCACCCGAGTCAGCGCGCCTTCCAGCTCGCGGATGTTGCTCTGCACGCGCCGGGCGATATTCTCAAGGATTTCCGCTGGGACCTGCCGCCCATGACGCTCGGCTTTCGAACGCAGAATCGCCAGGCGAGTCTCGAAATCCGGTGCTTGAATATCGGCTGTCAGGCCCCACTCAAACCGCGAACGCAGCCGTTCTTCCAGCGTGACCAACGCGCGCGGCGGGCGATCAGAAGTGAGCACGATCTGCTTGTCGCCGCCGTGCAGCGTATTGAAGGTGTGGAAAAATTCCTCCTGGGTCGACTCCTTGCCAGCGATGAACTGTATATCATCGATCAAAAGCACGTCGATCCGTCGGTAGCGTTCGCGGAAAGCCATCGTGTTATGCGTCCGGATGGAATTCACCAGGTCGTTGGTAAACTCCTCGGACGAAACGTAGCGCACTCGCAGGCCGGCCTGCAGGCAGGCGTGTCCGACAGCGTGCAGCAGGTGGGTCTTCCCCAGTCCAACGCCGCCGTAGAGAAAGAGCGGGTTGTAGGCTTTGGCTGGGCTATCTGCAACGGCTTGAGCCGCTGCGTGAGCCAGGCGGTTGCTGGTGCCTACGACGAACGTTTCAAAGCTGTAACGGCGATTCAGCCGGGCTTCATCGACCGCTGCCGGCGCAACGCGCGCCTGTGGAGCAGGGGCCGGCCCCGGGTTTTCCTCCACGGGATTGCCGGTCCAGACAACGAAACGGACATCGACGGTGCGGCTCATGATGCCAGTCAGGATTCGTTTCACGGTCGATAACAAGCGGTCCTGCAGCCAATCACGAGCGTAGGCATTTCTCGCGCCAATCACGAACGTACCATCTTCGTAAGTCAGGAATTCTGCGTCGCGGACCCAGGTGTCAAAGGCTGCACGCGGCATCTCCATTTGAATTTGCCCGAGTGCTGCCTGCCAGTGCCGCTCCGCATTCATTCGAACCTCCGAGGCTTCCGTGATAAGAATACTAGCTTCTGTCCGGCGAGGAGACGGCCACCCCTGCGATTGCTTAGGTTGGGGTCTGCGGGTGATCCTCATCAAGCGCTTTCCCTCATCAACCCGCAGTGGTGAAATTCTAGCAAAAGCTGGTCATTGCTTCAATACTTTAACCCGCCGTTAACCTAAAAATATCGAAACTTTTAAGACGCGTGAATCTTAAATCAACAAATCGGCTCGGTGAAAATGCTTGCCTGGCGCAAGTAGCAGTTAAGCCCGGGAAGGTGGTACATATCATGCAAAGCCGATCCACCACCCCCAGATCTTGGGGGGCTTGCTCGCAAGGCTGCAGTCGCTCAGCAACGGATGTTTAAATCTTAAATGGATCGCTGGCCTCGGCCCACTCGAACAGAATAAAGTCAACCCTGGATTTAAGGGCTTCGCCAGAGGCCAGTTGTCGCCCAGACGCCGGGAGGCGGGCAAAACGCGTCAGGCGCTCATCGCCCATGGACAAAACCGGCAGGCAGGTTAGCCGCCGTCCTTGAATAGCACACGTCGGGCATCGTGAACCGAGCGTACGCTTTCGATCGCCAAACCTTTGACATCAGCGTTCGTGGGGCGTAAACGTTTGGGGACCAGCGCCCGCTCAAAACCAAGCTTAGCTGCCTCACCCAGCCTTGCTCCCATCTGGGCTACAGCCCGTATTTCGCCTGAAAGGCCGACCTCGCCAATGAGAACAACATCCGCCGGCAATGGGCGGTCGATCATTGATGACACGATCGCCATCGCCATCGCTAAGTCTGCCGCCGGCTCTCCGATACGTAAGCCCCCAACGACATTGATAAAGATATCCTGATCGTCCAGGCGCAGCCCAACACGCCGCGTAAGCACCGCTGCGATGAGCAGCAGCCGGTTGAAATCCACCCCGTTTGCTGTCCGGCGCGGGTTGCCAAAGCTGCTGCGGCTGGTCAGGCCCTGCATCTCGACCAGCAGCGGCCGCGTCCCCTCCATGGTCACCGCCACGGCGGAACCCGGCGCATTGATAACGCGTTCGGCGAGGAAGGCCTCCGAAGGATTGGCGACTTCACGCATACCGTCAGCCGCCATCTCAAAAACCCCGACCTCGGTCGTCGCCCCGAAGCGGTTTTTTACCGAGCGCAGCAGGCGATACGCGTGATAGGGATCCCCCTCCAAATAAAGCACAGTATCGACGATGTGCTCCATCACGCGTGGACCGGCGATGGCACCTTCCTTTGTGACATGCCCGACCAGGAAGACGGCGATGCCTGAGCCCTTCGCCAGCGCCTGCAGCCGGGCGGTGCACTCACGCACCTGCGTGATCGAGCCGGAACTTGAATCAAAATCGGCCAGGTGCATGGTCTGGATCGAATCGATGATCAGCATGTCAGGGCCAAGCTCATCCGCCTGCAGCAGCACCGTATCAAGGTCAGTCTCGGTCAGGATGAAAAGATCCTCCGGTAGCCCGTGCTCGGAAATCAAGCGCATGGCGCGCGCCTTGATTTGCGGTTCTGACTCCTCGCCGGAGACATAGAGCACGCGCCGGCTCCCGCTCATTTGAAGCGCCATCTGCAGCAGCAAGGTGGATTTGCCGATCCCCGGATCACCGCCGATCAGCGTAACCGAGCCCGGGACTACACCGCCACCCAGCACGCGGGCGAACTCAGCGATCGGAAGCGGCATCCGGGCGGCGGCATCGCCGTCGATTTCGCTCAAGCGGATGGCGCGCGCTCCGCTGCGGGGCGCAGTCCGCGCCGATCGCGCCGCCGGAGCGATCACCTCCTGCACCATGCTGTTCCAAGCACCGCACTGCGGACAGCGACCCAGCGCCTTCGGCGCGGTCCGACCACACTGCTGGCATACATACTGCGTATGGACTTTGGCCACGTGACCTCCGCTTCGGATTATACAGTGCACCGAAAAAGAAAGGGCCCGACAGCAGCTGTCGGGCCCAGGTTGGTCGGTCGTTGCGTTCAGGTAGCCGGAACGGCTTCCTGAGATTCATCCTCCGGCTCGGGTTTCGCCAGGTGCAGGATGATCGTGTCTTCCTCCACGTCAACCTGCACGCTATCGCCTGCCTTGAACGTGCCGGCCAGCAGCTCGTCCGAAAGCTTGTCCTCGACTTTGTTCTGGATCACGCGCCGCAGCGGGCGTGCACCCATCTCGGGATCATACCCAAGCTCTGCCAACTTCATGCGGGCTTCTTCAGTAGCGGAGAGAGAGATCTCGTGTTCGGTGAGGCGTTCAGAGACCTTGTTCAACTCCAGATCGACGATCTCGGCGATCTGTGCTTTCGTAAGGGCGTGGAACACCATGACCGAGTCGACGCGGTTGAGAAACTCAGGCCGGAAGACTTTCTTGAGTGCATCGGTGAGTTTCTTATGCATCTCGTCGTATTCGAGCCGCTCTTCGGTGGCCGTGTCTTTCGGAAGATCGAAACCGAGTTGCGATTGACGCTTGATCAAGTCCGCGCCTACATTGGAGGTCATCACGATGATCGAATTTCGGAAATCGACTTTCCGTCCGCGCGCGTCGGAGAGCTGACCTTCCTCCATGATTTGAAGCAGCATGTTGTGCGCCTCGGGATGCGCCTTTTCGACCTCATCAAAAACGACAATCGAATACGGCCGGCGCCGGATTGCTTCCGTCAGCTGTCCTGCATCTTCATAGCCCACGTAGCCAGGAGGCGCACCAACGAGTCGGCTGACCGTGTGCCGTTCCATCAATTCGGACATGTCAATCTGGATCAGGGCGTCTTCCGATCCAAACATGAAGTGCGCCAGGGCTTTCGTGAGCTCGGTCTTGCCAACGCCAGTTGGTCCAAGGAAGATGAAGGATCCGATTGGGCGCTTGGGATCCTTCAGCCCGGCGCGTGACCGGCGAACGGCTTTGGAGATGGCGCTGATCGCTTCGTCCTGCCCAACGATGCGTTCGTGCAGCGCGCTTTCCATATCGAGCAGGCGGGCGGATTCAGATTCCGCGATCTGCATGACCGGCACTCCGGTCCACATCGACACGACCTCAGCGATGTCGTCTTCGGTGACCCGCGGTCCGCTCTCGCTGCGATCCCACGCACCGCGCAATTGCTCGAGCTGCTCTTCCAGCTCGGATTCGCGCTGCACCAGCTCTTCGGCATCATCGAAGCGCGATTCATCCAGCGCCAGCGCGTGCTCCTCGCGGATTTTCCGCAGATCCCCAATGATCTGGCGCAGCGACACTGCCTCCGGGCTCTTGTACATACGCACCCGCGAGGCCGATTCGTCGATCAGATCGATGGCTTTATCCGGAAGGAAGCGATCGGTCACATAACGCGCCGAGAGGTATGCTGCCGACTGGAGCGCCTCGTCCGTAATCAGCAGTTTGTGGTGTTCTTCGTACGGGCGGCGGACGCCACGCAGGATATCGATGGTCTCCTCGATCGTCGGTTCCTCAACCATTACCGGTTGGAACCGGCGCTCGAGCGCAGCGTCATTTTCAATATGCCGGCGGTACTCATCGAGGGTGGTCGCGCCGATCACCTGGAGTTCTCCGCGTGAGAGTGCCGGCTTGAGAATGTTTGCCGCATCGACCGAAGACCCTGCCGAGCCGGCGCCGACGAGCATATGCACTTCGTCAATGAAGAGGATCGCTTCGGAGCTTTTAAGCTCATCGATGACGCGCTTCAAACGCTCCTCGAACTGACCCCTGTACATCGTTCCGGCGACAAGCGAGCCGACATCGAGCTGCAGGACGCGCTTGCCAATCAAAGGACCCGGGGTTTCGCCCGCGACGATGCGCTGGGCTAATCCCTCCACGATGGCGGTCTTGCCAACGCCAGGCTCACCGATGAGCGCTGGATTGTTCTTCGTCCTGCGGGCCAGAATCTGGATCACGCGCTCGATTTCGGTCTCGCGTCCAATCACCGGATCGAGCTTGCCTTCCTCAGCCAGCAAGGTCAGATCGGTTGCAAGCTGATCCACCAGGGGTGTCTTGGCCTGTTCCTTCGCCGGGCTGGGCGCGGCTTTCTGTGCCATGCGCCGGGTCGGGCTTTCCTGGAGCACGCGCCTCGTCTGGCGGCGGACTTGCTCGGGTGTGATCCCCAGACGCCGCAGCACATCGACCCCCACGCCCTCTCCCTGGCGGACGAGGCCGAGCAGCAGATGCTCCGTTCCGATGTAGTGGTGCCCCATCCGGCGCGCTTCGTCAATTGCCAGCTGCAGCACCTGTTCGGTCGCAGGGGCGAGCTCAATCCGTCCCCCGCTGTGGCGCCCGACGCCAGTCAGCCGCTCAACCATTTCTTTCACGCGCGCCGGTTCAAGGCCGAGCTCGCGCAATACACGTCCCGCGACTCCCCCCTCCTCACGGATCAGACCCAGCAGGAGGTGTTCTGTACCTATGTAGTTGTGGTGCAAGCGCTCGGCCTCCTCGTGCGCCAGACTGAGCACACGGCGAGCCCGCTGCGTAAAGCGCTCCATCTTATCGGCCACCGTCAAACCTCCGTGCCATTTTGCCAATTTCCTCCTGATTGACTCGTATTCTACCAAAGAAAGCAAGCCAACACGGGAAAGTGGGATTTAATTCCCCCTGCAAGAACGCAACCGGGCGCATGTTCGATGCGCCCGGATGTTTTCTTCTAGCTGCTGGCGGAAGCTGCTCACTCTTCGAGCGCTTCATCCCCTTCAGGTTCCTCACCCTCGGGCAATTCGGCCTCCGCCTCGGGCAGTTCAGCTTCCGCCTCGGGCAGTTCAGCTTCCGCCTCGGGCAGTTCAGCTTCCGCCTCGGGCAGTTCAGCTTCTGCCTCGGGCAGTTCAGCTTCTGCCTCGGGCAGTTCAGCTTCTGCCTCGGGCAGTTCAGCTTCTGCCTCGGGCAGTTCGGCCTCCTTGGGCGGTTCAGCCTCCGCCTCGGGCAGTTCAGCCTCCGCCTCGGGCAGTTCAGCCTCCGCCTCGGGCGGTTCGGCCTGCTCGGGCGGTCCAGCCTCCGCTTCGGGAATTTCAGCCTCCGCTTCGACCTCACCTTCCCCCTGGGGAGCCTCCGAATCAGCCATTCCTTCGGCGTCTGCCAGCTCGTCGCTTTCCTGCGTCTCTCCAGGGGGCAGATCCGAGATCTCACCCTCCAGCGCGGCGTCGAAGTCCTCGACTTCCGCTGCAGCTTCAGCCTGCGGCTCCTCTTCCTCTTCGCTTGCGATTTCCTGCATCGCGGTGTGCCAATCGACATCGGCAAACTCGGCCGAATCGACCCGTTTGAGACTCAAGCCCAGCCGCCGGCGATCGCGATCGATCTTGATCAGCCGCAGTGCGAGCGTCTGGCCTTCCTGAACGACTTCGCGCGGATGCTCGATACGTTGATCGGACAATTCAGAAATGTGAATCAGGCCTTCAATCTCGTAGTCTTCGATATCCTTGATCGTAGCGAAGGCGCCGAATTTGGTCAGCTTGGTGATGGTGCCTTCCACCAGCTGCCCCTCGGTGAACGACGCCAGGATCTCATCCCACGGGTTCGCCTCGAGCTCACGCAAGGACAGGCTGATCCGCTTGCGTTCTGGATCGACATTCAGCACCTTGACCTCGATTTCCTGTCCTACTTTGAGCACGTCCTTTGGGTGATCAACCCGCTTCCACGAAAGCTCAGAGATGTGCACCAGACCATCCGCGCCGCCGATGTCGACGAAGGCGCCGAAATCGGCCAGGCTGATCACGGTCCCGGTCCGGATTTCACCGGGTTTGAGTTCGGAGATCAGGCGCTCCTTCAGCGCGTCGCGGGATTCGCGCGCTGCCGCCCGCTCGGAGAGGATCAGGCGGTTTCGCCGCCGGTCGACTTCGATCACCTTGGCGATGATGGGCTCACCGGCCATCTTGCCCCAGCGCTGGTCGGGGGTCTCGCCCTCCGCGCGCCGGCGGCGAGCAAGGCTCACCTGAGAAGCGGGAATGAAGCCTCGCAGATGGCCGAACTTAACGATCAGGCCGCCCTTGTTGTAGCCTGAAATCACGCCTTCGTAGGTCTCCTCGGATTCGAGCAGCTCTTCGGCTTTCTGCCATTCCTCTTCTTCTTCCGCACGCGAGATAGAGAGCAGCAGCGTGCCGTCCCGGTCCGCGGACCGCACGACGTAGACGTTGATCTCGGAACCGACCTGCAGTTCAGCCTTTTGTTCGTCGGTGAGTTGCTCTAACTCCCGGCTGGGAATCAAGCCTTCCGATTTAGCGCCGATGTCAACCAGGACGTCGTTCTCGGTGATGCGTGCGATCGTGCCTTTGCGGATCTCGCCCCGGCGGGGGGTCTCCAATTCGTAGGCCTCTGCATCAAGCAGGGCATCCATCGGGTGTTCCTCTGCCACCTCGCTATCGGCCTCTGGCAGGATCTCTTCCCCAATGGTCTCGTTTTCTCGGTCCATATACTATCTGCTCTCCGTCAATAAGATTGGACCGCATTATAAGAGCCTTATCCGGTCTTGTAAACACCCAGCGATTGGCCGGGTGCGAGGATGGGGTATAATCCCGGCCGACAGGAGTCTGAAGTGGCAGTCGTTTATCCCTTTACCGCAATTGTCGGCCAAGAACGCATGCGGCGGGCGCTGATCCTGAACGCGGTCAACCCCCGCATCGGCGGCGTGCTGATTCGGGGGGAACGCGGCACCGCCAAGTCAACTGCTGCGCGGGCACTGGCGGCTCTGCTGCCAGTGGTCGAGGTCGTCGCGGACTGCCGTTTTGGCTGCGATCCGCACAACCCCACACAACTCTGCACCGAATGCAAGGAAAGGCTCGCAGCCGGGGAGACACTTCCCGTCGAACTGCGGAACACCTCCTTCGTCGACCTGCCGGTCTCCGCCACCGAGGACAGGGTGGTCGGGACGCTGGATATCGAACGGGCGATTAAAGAGGGCGAACGCCACTTTGAACCTGGCGTGCTGGCAGCGGCCAACCGCGGGCTGCTCTACATCGATGAAGTCAACCTGCTCGATGACCACGTTGTGGATCTGTTGCTGGATTCAGCCGCGCTCGGCATGAACATCGTAGAACGGGAAGGTATCTCCTTCAGCCATCCAGCGCGCTATATCCTGGTCGGAACGATGAATCCGGAGGAAGGCGACCTGCGCCCGCAGCTGCTGGACCGGTTCGCCCTCTCGGTCGAGATCCACGGCTTGCACAATCCGCAGGACCGGGTGGCGATCATGGAGCGCAACCTGGAGTTCGAATCGGACCCGGTGCAATTCCGTGAGAAGTGGCTGGATCAGGAGCAGCGTCTTTCAGCAGAGATCGAGGCCGCACGCAAAATCCTTGAGAACGTTTCCTACACCAAGCACGATCTGCTTGCGATCGCTGCGCTGACCTCCTCTATGCATGTCGACGGCCATCGCGCCGATCTTGTCATTCTCAAAGCCGCTCGCGCCCACGCCGCATTTGAAGGGCGGCAACAGATCAACCAGCGCGATATCGCCCTGGCTGCTGAACTTGCCCTTCCACACCGAATACGGCGCGGACCCTTCCAGCAGGTTGAAGTCAATATCGATGACCTTCAGGCGCGCATCGAGCAGATTCAATCGCAGGTTGAGGGCGGCGATGAGCTGTGCTAGTGCGCCTTCGGTTTAGAAGTGATCCAGTGTTTACTATAAGAGCCATGTCAATCCGAGTGACGTTTTAGGAACTTCAGGCGGGAGTAGAG
>JARRJK010000022.1:0-41994 GCA_037379555.1 Anaerolineales bacterium
AGATGGAGGATGACGGATGCGACAACTCCCACCATGATCGAGATCGCAACGGGTGCCTTCTCCGCTCTCGTCGTGGGCTTCGCAGCTTGCGTGAGAACGAGGAAATCCGGGTCGTCTCGCAAGAGCTGCAGCTTGGCCCGCGATCCGTAAAGAAGCATCGCGTCGCCAAGTTTTAGTTTCATGTCCCGCAGGCGTGAGCGAAATGCCCGGCCAGCACGCCAGATTGCCAGTACGCTCAAACCGAATTTCTCCCTGAAATGGAGCTCGCGCAGGGTCTTCCCCTCCAGCGTTG
Source organism: Anaerolineales bacterium (assembly GCA_037379555.1). Lineage (GTDB taxonomy): Bacteria > Chloroflexota > Anaerolineae > Anaerolineales > E44-bin32 > E44-bin32. Next base: position 293 of record JARRJK010000022.1, read on the forward strand.
TAAATGGTGAGAGGACGACTTCCATCAACCCGACTTGTTCTGACTGTAGTGACTCGAGATCAGGTAGCGGACCAAGCATCTGCTGGATTTGCTGCAGACCCTTCAGAATCATAAGGTCCTCTGGCCATACCTCGACCAGCAGCTGGTCTTCTGGCTGGATCACCGTTTCCGGGTCTGGCAGCAGATCTGTCTTGTCTCCCCGCCGGATGCCAAGCACGGCGATGCCAAACGCATCGGCCAGCCGATTTTGCACCAGCGATGTTCCCACAAGCAGGGAATCGGACGGGATGCACAATACCCGGATCCGTTCATCGAGCTTGTAGCGTTCTTGCACGTCCTCTTGAGTAAGGTCAGGTGATACTTCCCATTCCTCGGATGCTTCCAGCCCTTTGATCTGCGTTCGGTCTCCAAGGATGAGGATCCGGTCGCCGCCCTGCAAGATCTTGGTTTGGAGATTCGTGCGCTGGGCGTGCCCATCGTGTTCAATCGCCAGCACAGTAACGCCGAAGCGCGAGCGGAAATCGGTATCAAAGAGGGTTGATCCTGCGAGCGATGAAGTGTCTTTTAGAGTCAACTCCCGGATCCGGACATGGTCATTGAGAATGTCCCCGATCCCAAGGCTGCCCTGCAAGACGAGCAACTGGCTATTCCGCAGCGCGATCATGCGCTCTACCCGGCCTTCAACAATCAGGTGGTCGCCTTCCCGGAGCACGGTGATGGGAAGGGGGGCGAGAATGCGTTCATGCCGCCTGAGGATTGCCACTACATTCAGCTCAAGCGCTGCTCCAATCCGGCTCTGCGAAAGCTGGCGCCCTGCCAGTGGTGATCCGTCCGGAACCTGGACTACGAACAGCCTTTCATCGATGTCATACATCTCCTCATGTGGACCTCCAGCTGTATGCAGTTTGCTTGCCCCGCCGTCATCTTCTGGCAGCAAGCGGCGTCCTATGAGGCTCATATATGCAGTCCCGACGAGAAGCAGAGACAGGCCGATGGGCGTGAAGTCGAAGAAGCGGAATGGCAGGATGTTCTGATCCAGCAGGATGTTGTTTACGAGGATGTTCGGCGGGGTGCCGATGAGTGTGATCAAACCTCCCAGGATCGCTCCAAACGCAAGCGGCATGAGCAGCCGGGATGGCGATCTTCGCAGCCTGCGGGATATATCCATCACGACCGGGAGTAGCAATGCTGCCACGCCGACGTTGTTGAGGAAGGCTGAGAGCAAGCCAGCAGAAAGCATGATGGCAGCGATAATGCGGGCTTCGGATCTTCCTGCGAATTGCATTAAGGCTGAGCCGATACGGTTCGCCACGCCGCTGCGAGCCAAGCCACCGCTGAGAATAAAAACAGCCCAGACTGTGATCACCGCCGGGCTGCTGAACCCTGACAGAGCTTCTGCCGGCGTCACCAGGCCAGTCAGAGCGAGGGCGCCCAGCACCATCAGCGCGATCAAGTCAATCCGCAGTCGTTCCTGAATCAGCAGGAAGAATGTTATGGCAATGATTAACAGGATCAGGCCAATTTCGGCGTTCAAGCTTGACTCCGATTGACAGGGTCGTACCTGCTGCTGACAGTTAAAGCTATCCTACTCGGCCGAACTTGCCAAGTCTTTACTTTGGAGGGAGACACTCCAGGCGGTCTCGATCGGATGGCAACGATTGAACGTATCATAAAAGCGCATCGGGTGTTATCGATCGTGAGTGGATCTAATGATGGCATCATCCCCCTGGAGGTGCAGGCTTGTCTACCCGGCTCTCACGTGCCACCAAGCTATTCTATGGCTCAGGTGATATCGGATTCAGCCTGACCTCCACTATCCTGGGAGCCTATTTCGCAATCTTCCTCACCGACGTGGTCGGTCTCGCTCCCGGGGCTGCCGCGGTTGCGATCTTCCTTGGTCGCAGTTGGGATTACATAAATGATCCGATTATTGGGCATATCTCGGACCGCACCCGCACCCGCTGGGGAAGGCGGAGGCCATTTTTACTGTTCGGAGCGGTGCCTTTCGGGCTTGCTTTCTCGATGCTCTGGTGGCGCCCGCCTCTCGAAGGTCAAACTGCTCTGGTGGTTTACTACGCGGCCAGCTACGTGCTGTTTGACACCGCAGCTACCTTCGCCTACATGCCGTACTTTGCACTCACCCCGGAGTTGACCCCTGATTACGATGAACGCACCACACTCACTTCCTACCGCATGTTCTTCTCTATCTTCGGAAGCCTGGTCGCATTTACCGTGCCTCTTCTCATCATCGGTGAGTTTCGTCCGGCGAACTCGGGCCGGGTACGTGAGATGGGTTTAATCTTCGCCTTTGTAAGCATGCTGCCGCTCCTGCTGACGTTTTTTGGTACACGCGAGCAGGAGAGGTTCATGAATTTCCAGCAGCCAAATCTACGTGAGTCACTGAAAGCCGCAGTCCGAAACCGGCCGTTTGTGTTCAGCGCCGGGCTCTTCCTGCTGACCTGGGTTTCCATCACCATTCTCGAAAGCACGCTGCTCTTCTTCATCAAGTATGTCGTACAGCGCGAAGCGCAGAATGACCTGATTATGGCCACGATTTTCATTACGGCGATCATCGCTCTGCCATTCTGGGAATTTGCCTCACGCAAATGGGATAAGAAGCGGGCCTATATCGCCGGGATCGCGTTCTGGGCGGTTGTTCAAATCATAATCATGAGCTTGCAGCCGAGCACCGGGATGACCTTGCTGCTCGGTTTGTGCATGTTGGCCGGGGTTGGCGTCAGCGCCGCACACGTGCTCCCCTGGTCCATCATCCCTGATGCGATTGAATGGGATGAACTCAGGACCGGTGAGAGGCATGAGGGGATGTTCTACAGCCTGGTGACGCTGCTGCAGAAGGTTGCCTCCTCGATCGCCCTGCCGCTGGTCCTGCTTCTACTCCAGTTTACGGGGTACATACCCAATGCCGCCGTGCAGCCGCAAAGCGCCCTTACGGGCATACGATTGGTCGTCGGGCCGATCCCCGCCATTCTGCTCAGTGCTGGAATTGCGTTCGCCGTGCTCTATCCGCTGGATCGTGATCGCTATCTGCAGGTGAGATCCGAGCTGGAGGCCCGCCGCCTCGGAGCAAGAGAGGAGGATTGATGTCCCGGCTGGAGGTGCGACGGGTGCATGGCCGACAAGAGAAAGAGGTGTTTCTCCGCTTCCCGTGGAAGATTTACCGCTCCGATCCGTTGTGGGTGCCTCCCATCCTGAGCGAACGGGCAAAGTCGATCGATCCGGCACAGGGCCAGTTCTTCAGCCATGGGGAAGCGGAGTTCTATATCGCCTGGTTGAATGGTCAGGCGATCGGCACGATTTGCGCGGCGGAAGACCACAGCGCCAATCAGCGCCGGGGGGTAAACGAATGCGTTTTTGGATTCTTCGATTGCATCGACGATGCCGAAACCGCTTCCGCATTGTTTGAGGCTGTGGAGACCTGGGCTGGAAAACGCAGCTTGGATACCCTGTTCGGCCCTTTCAACCTGGATTATGAGGACAGTTACGGAGTATTGATTGAAGGTCGTGATCGCCCACCGGCGTTGCTCTGTGGCCACTCCCCCGACTACTACCAAAGGCTCATCGAGGATCTTGGGTTCGAAAAAGCCCGTGGGGACAATCTCGCATTCGCGATCGACGTTTATGATGACTCTGATGAACGCCGGCGGTTAAGGCGGCTTGCAGACCGCATGCGGAGGCGAGGCTGGGTGAGGGTGCGCGGCGCTGACTTCTCGAACTGGAGATCTGAAATTGATAGGGTGTACAGCCTGATCAACCCCGCCCTCCAGCACCTTCCAGATCACATTGGCTGGGAGCATGACACGCTTGAAGCGACATTGGCGCCCTTCCGGAAGCTGGCTGATCCGGAACTGATCTTGTTTGCTGAGATCGACGGCGATCCCGTGGGCTGGTTCCCGGGTATACCGAATCTGAACGAAGCGTTGATCCACGCGAATGGATTGCAATCTCCGATCGATTACGTACGCTTGTGGTGGCATATGCGCCAGCAGCTGGAATGTCTTTCCATCAAAAGCGTGCTTGTGCTGCCCGAATACTGGCAGAGAGGCGTTGCCGTACTGCTATTCGACGAGATGGCGCAACGGGCTGTCCGGAAGGGCTACAAATGGGCCGATCTTTCGCTCACGTCAGAGGACAATCCGTACACGCCGCAGCTCGCTGCCCGCTTCGGCGCCAGGGTGTACAAGAAATACCGGACATATCGCAAGAAGATCGGTTCCTAATCCAGGAGGTATCGTAAAAGAGCTTACGCTCCCCAAAGGTTGAAGATCAAACTCATCGGAACGGGCTTTCCTCCTTCGGTGCGCCTTCGAGCACGCGGACGCCTACCGCCCGGCACTCCGCAGTCTTAACCCCATCGGCAAACACGTCACATGTAAGTGAGGTCCGCCTGCCTTTGATCTCCGTTATCCGGGCGCGTAACTCGACCGGGCGGTCATTCGGTGTGGGCTTCAAGTAGCGGACCGTGATCTCGGCCGTTGCATAGCGGTAATACGGCTCGCTGTCCAGCGACCGACCTTCCTGGCGGTAAGCTGCTGCCATCGCAGTCCCCATGCAGTGGCAGTCAACAAGCGTGGCCAGAATCCCCCCATTCATCACGTTTTCCCAACCGTGATACTTCGGTTGCGAGTGGAAAATGCAGACCGCTTCATCACCCTCCCAGTAACTCTTAATCTGCAATCCATCCGGGTTTTCCGCACCGCAGCCAAAACAGACATTGCCAGGCATGTGATCCTGGAAGTAGTCTTCAGTCATAGCCTCCCTCGTGGTCGTCTCGTTCCATCATAGTCTCTTTTCGAATCCCAATCTGCGGCTATTGAGCCGGTTCGACGGCCACAACGGTTCCCAGGCCATTCACCTCGAGCAGCCATCTGCTTCCTGGCAGGAAGGTGATGAAGGCGGCTTCATCGTCTGGTTGATAGGTATACGAACGATCACCGGCGTCAAAAACGACCTCATATTCGGCTTCCCGTTCGCCAAGCCGTTGATCACTGGCAAGTGATGCACTTGGCCATTGTGGATTCAGGTCCTCTCCGCTGAGTGAGATGATGTCTGTGACGCCCCAGGCTAGCTCGGTATAGGTGCACCAATCATCATAAATCTCGTATACGCAATCCTGCACCACCTCGCCGTATCCGCTTCCAGTGTCAACGGTATACGGGGTTCCGCACACCTCGACACTGCCCGGCTGGGGTTCGTTGACCGTATCGCGCTGGGATTCCTGGCAGGAGCCAATTTCGGCTTCATCGGGTACTTCATCCAACCACGCTTCGGCCTCCACTGGAGCCAGGGCTTCAATCGGTTGGCTGTAGGTCCAATGGACCTGACTCACCGAACCGATCAGCTCCTCCGTCTTTGTGAGCAGGCCGATCGCGAACGCAGCAACTCCCAGGCAAACGATCCCAACACCGATCAGCAACCAGCGGGGCATTCCAGGTTTGGGGCGAGCTGCTGACGGGGCGGAGGGTCCCGCCGTTCCTTTCCCGGATTGAGCCTCTTCCACCGGTTCACCGACACCGGCAAGGCTCGAGCCGCAACCGGCACACTCCTTCTCATTCGGGAGATTCAGCGTCCCGCATGCTGGGCAGGTGATGCTTCGCGCAGGGTCTTTGCGGAACGCGCCCAGAATCTGTCCACTGGATCGAGCCTTCGCTTCGGATAAGTCGGCTCCACATGCGCCGCAGAAAGTTGCCCCCGCCGGATTTCGTGCATTGCAGTAGGCGCAGTGCACATCCGCACCTGCTGCCGCGCGGGCGATCGCGTCTTTGTCCGTTAACAGGATCTCCTGCGCCGCTTGATGAAAGGAGACATCCGCTGGTTGCGGGGCGCCGCATCCGTTGCAGAACTTGCGTGGTCCAGGGTTTTCATTGCCGCAGCTCGGGCAGGTCCACTCAAGTTCAACATATCCAAGTTTTTTGCGTGCCATCCCGATATTCCTCCGGATCTGCTGCGTGTCTTCTGATTTTAGGCAGCAAATAGAATAACGCCCAATGAAAAAAAGTGCTACCCTTCTCCGGTCATGGCGCTCGCAGGAGCCTTTTGGTCAGCAGTGGAGGCCGCAAATGGGCGAACTTTCGGGGAAGGTCGTGATTGTGACAGGTGGAGGAACGGGCATCGGACGCGGGATTGCCCTGGCTTTCGCAGAAGCCGGTGCGCACGTGGCCATTTGCGGCCGCCGCCAAGAACCTCTTGATCGGGTTCGCCGGGAAGCCGGGCAGCATGGCTCAGAGCTCTCGGCCTACCAGGCAGATGTCTCCCGTGAAGATCAAGCCCGGGAGTTGGTTGATACGGTCATCAACGTTAACGGCCGCCTGGACATTCTTGTAAACAACGCAGGCATAGGGGGCGGAGAGCCGATACATGTGCATCGTCTGGATGATTGGGACGAGATTATCTCCGTCAACCTGCGGGGGCCTTTCCTGATGGCACGTTTTGTGCTGCCCTATTTTCGTGCGAAGAAGTCAGGGCATATTCTGAACATCAGCTCTGAATCAGCCCTTAATTATTACGCGGGCGATGGTGCATATGGCGTTTCGAAGCATGCGTTGAACGCCCTTGGAGAATATATTCAGCGTGAGAACCAGGACTATGGCGTGCGTGTAGACACTATTTGTCCTGGCATGGTTGTGTCGGAAATGACGGTTGGATCGAAGGGGTTGAAAGAGGAGCGCTGCCTGCAGCCAGAAGATATTGCAGATCTGGCATTATGGCTTGTGACGCGGCGAGACAACATCAAGATTGGAACACCCATTCTGATCCAGACCATGCTCAATCCCTGGGAGGGAGAGACTTCGTAGAAAGCAGACGGATAGTCGTTCGCCTTTCCAAGCTGCTTGTATCGTTTCACAAGCGGTAAATGGGGATAACGTTGCATTCCTCTTGAGCGTAAATGAGAACACAACGGGGGCAGGATGTTGAGGGTTTTAGGGATCGTTCGTTGGATGATCGTCGGCTTGTTTGCGCTGGGAATCGGCCCGTTCGTGCTCACTGCCGGCTCCCTGGTCTACTTTGGCACAAGCAGAACGATCATGCCCGACGTCACCGTCGGGGGCGTGCCAGTGGGGGCCATGACACAAGAGCAAGCGCGGCGGTATCTCGACCAAACCTGGAACGAACAGTACCAGCTATCCGCCGTGGATCTCCAAGACCCGACACGAACGTGGGTCGTTCTGCCTGGAGAATTCGGATTGCGGGTGGATTCCAGAACATCCGCCGCGAATGCAGTTAAATTGATCCAGGCCGGCGATGTTCTTAAAAGTGCTTCTCAGATGTTGGCGGTGCTGCGGGATGGGTTTGACATTCAGCCCGTTGTATCCTTCGATCCAGCCCAGGCTCAGGACGCATACTCCAGCTGGGAATCAAAATTGAGGCGACCCGCGCATGACGCAGAGCTCTCGATCGATGCGGGGCAGATACGCATCGAGCCGGCTGAGACAGGCTGGCAGCTCGACATACCATCGAGTATTGAAATGATCGCAGACGATCCATCCGCCATGCTCCTGGAGCACCGGATGATTCCATTCGTGATGCGGCCCGTCGCTGCTGGTAGGCCGGATGTATCGGAAGTCGCCGCCAAGATTGAGCGTGTTCTCTCCGCTCCACCAGTCCTGGAGGCGTACGATCCAGTGAGTGATGAGTTCCTGCGGTGGTCACCCGATCGGCTCGAGCTGGCTTCCTGGCTGCAGATGCATCATGAAGAGCCAGAGATCACCTATACCGTTGATGGTCAGCGAGTCGATGAATTCATAGCACGTTCGATGAACGAGTTAGGACCCGAGAGGGAGTTCGATCCCGGGCAGGCGCATGATTCGCTGCTGGCTCAGATAGCCGGGGAGGGAGGCGATCTGCTCATCATCAGATACCTGCCCACGAAGTATCGGGTTCAGGCTGGAGATCAGTGGATCTCACTGAGCTTCAGAATCGGCATGCCGTATTGGAAGCTGCAGGATGCCAACCCCACCGCGGTTCGCCAGGGCCTGATACCAGGGGAAGAGATCGTGATACCGCCGCGCGATGCCATGTTCACGCTTCCGGTCATACCAGGCAAGCGGATCATCGTTGATCTCAGCGAACAGCGCATGTGGGTCTATGAGGACGGTGCGTTGCGGGTCGAGCACGTGGTGAGCACCGGCATTCCCGATTCACCGACCATGCCCGGAATCTTTCAGATCAGTACCCACGAGTTGAATGCCTATGCTTCAATCTGGGATCTGTACATGCCGCATTTCATGGGCATTTATGATGCCGTGCCCGGCCTTACTAACGGGATTCACGGGTTGCCCATGCTCTCCAGTGGCCGGCGTTTATGGGCGAACGTGCTTGGCCGGCCGGCTTCTTTTGGCTGCATCATTCTCGATCTGGAGGCGGCTGAGGAGTTATACAATTGGGCTGAAGATGGGGTTGTCGTCGCCATCCAGGAGTAGTACGGACAAAAAGAAAAGGAGCAGTGATGCTGCTCCCATCCAGTCGGGGCGGCCGGATTTGAACCGGCGACCTCACGGACCCGAACCGTGCGCTCTACCGGGCTGAGCCACGCCCCGATGACTCCAGCGAGTATAACGTCTTCTGCGGCTCTGGTCAACGCGAGCCGGAGCTGGGATTCCCGCCGTGACCTCTCCAGAGGCAGCGTTAACGAATCAGTTCGCCCCGCGGAGGCGGGGCGCGTGGGTTTGAGCGGTGAAAGAATTCTGCCCCCCGTGAGGTTCAACCAGAAATCCGCCGGTAGCACTCTTGTTTTTGGGCTTCATCATCCACACAGACCGCCATCCACATCCAGGCCACCGGGTGAGCAGGTGATTGTCTCAATACCCAGCTCAGGGCTGAGCGGCCGTTCTTGATGTCGCCGCGATCGATGGCCTGGGCGGCGAACTCGATCGCTTCTTCGATGCGTGTGTAGGATGGCGTCATGTCGAATCCCTCGGTTTGGAAGTATGCATGCCCCATCTTTGATAACGTGGTTCGGGGTTGAGCATTACATGGGCCTGGGGTACTGCCGCTGACTCGCTTTCAGCTGTCGGTTAACTCGGGTCTGGCTTTGTAAAGAGAGGGAGCCAATCAACTCGTGCGGAAGACGCCTGCTGCCCCTTTTGCCTTCTCCCGACTGGCCGGGATCATAAAGCAGAATAGGCTGCCAGTCCCTTCCTTGCTTTCGCACCAGATCTGGCCCTGATGCATTTCCACCATGGCTTTTGCGATGGATAGGCCTAAGCCCATCCCGCCGTGTTTGCGCGTCAGGTGTGATTCCACCTGATAGAAGCGATCGAATACCCGCTCGACATCGGCCGGCGGAATGCCGATACCAGTATCTACGACAAAGACCTTGACCAGATCCTGATCGCCCTCGGCTTTCACGCCCACCTGCCCGCCGGGATCCGTAAAAAGGATGGCGTTCTTGACCAGATTGGATAGTGCTACTTCGAGCTTGTCGCGGTCTCCATCGACGATAAGCGGGTTGCCCTTCGGGATATCGAAGCCGATCTCGAGCATTTTCTCTTTAGCCTGGTCGGAAAACCTATCCACTGTCTCCTCAACCAGTTTCGCCATTGAGAATGGCTCTCTGCGGACACGCGATTGTCCTTGTTCATTGTGCGAGATCGTTGACATATCCTCGATGATCGCCTTCAGGCGCATTGCGCTTCGGATGATGACGTCCATCTGCTCCTGGTGTTTTGGAGGGACGAATTCCTTCAAGAAAGTGGAATGGCCAAGGATCAGACCGAGGGGCGTACGCAATTCGTGGGAGGCGATGGCGATGAAATCAGATTTCATCCTGTCCAGTCGCTGAAGCTCCTGGTTTGTGTCCTGAATACTGGTAAGCAGCCTCGCGGTTTCAATGGCGCTGGCGGCTTGCGCGGCAAGAGTCTCTAGTACTTCAAGATCGTCTTCGGTATAATGGCCTTCGCCTGATTTGTTGACCGCTTCGAGAACGCCGATCGGTTTGCTCTTTACCACGAGCGGCACGCCAAGGATCGAACGGGTTTGGAACCCGAGTTTCTTATCGATCGGTCGGAAGATGCGTGGGTCGGACTTGGCGTCCTGGATGACCATTGGACGGGTATTGCTGAAGATCCACCCGGCAACGCTCTTATCCAATGGAACCGATATCTCGCGCAGTTCGGCCTGATGTTTTCCGGCAGCTGCTTCGAATCGCAGTCGACCGGAAGCCGTATCGAAAAGTAAAATCGAGGCGACTTCACTGGTTGTCAGCTCACAGGCCTCGGAGATGATCATCTGCAGTAGCTGAGGTAGATCATGGGTTGCCGAAAGAGTGCGGCTGATTTCGAGCAAGCGTTCAAGGCGTTCGATCTTGCTCATTTGATCAGATCGTTCTGGCATCAGTCACCACTCACCTGTGAGAGCACGGCTTCGATTGTAGCATAGCAAGTCTGGGGAACGGTAGGCAAGACGTCTTTGCTCCCATCCAGGACGGATTCATGGGAGCATCAGTTCGAACAACCAACGATGGAGGCCTGAATATGCCAGCCAGCAAGAAAGTGCGCGTCGCCGTGATCGGAGTGGGGAACTGCGCCTCAGCCCTGATCCAGGGCGTGGAATACTACAAGAACGCCAAAGATGGCGACTTCGTACCCGGATTAATGCACGTCAACCTGGGCGGATACCACATTCGTGATATCGAGTTCACTGCAGCCTTCGATGTTGTCGTGGGCAAGGTCGGAGTCGATTTAAGCGAGGCAATTTACGCTCATCCGAACAACACGGCGCGCTTCGCGGAAGTGCCCAAGATGGGGGTGAAAGTCAGCCGGGGCATGACACACGATGGAATCGGAAAGTATCTGTCCGAAGTCGTCGAGAAGGCTCCCGGACCTACGGACGATATCGTTGGCATCCTCAAGAAGACCAAAACGGATGTGGTTGTCAGCTACTTGCCCGTCGGCGCCGAAATGGCGACGAAATGGTATGTCGAGCAGGTGCTCGAGGCAGGTTGTGCGCTTGTAAACTGCATACCGGTTTTCATCGCAAGTTCAGACTACTGGGCTGGCCGCTTCAAAGAGCGCGGGCTGCCCATCATCGGAGACGATATCAAGAGTCAGGTCGGAGCTACGATCACCCACCGCGTGCTGACTTCGCTGTTCGTCGACCGCGGCGTTGTCATGGATCACTCCTATCAGCTCAATTTCGGCGGCAACATGGATTTTTACAACATGCTCGAGCGCGAGCGGCTTGAATCGAAGAAGATCTCCAAGACCGGCGCAGTCACCAGCCAGCTGCCATACAAGTTGAATCCGAATGATATTCACATCGGCCCCAGCGACTATGTTCCCTGGTTGACGGATCGCAAGTGGTGCTACATCCGCATGGAAGGGACTTCCTTCGGTGACTTGCCCCTGAACCTCGAGGTCAAGCTCGAGGTATGGGATTCGCCAAACTCGGCAGGCGTCGTCATCGACGCCGTCCGCTGTGCCAAGTTGGCCCTTGACCGCGGAATCTCGGGCCCGCTTCTCGAGCCTTCGTCCTATTTCATGAAGACGCCTCCTGTGCAGTATCACGACGATCAAGCTCGTGAACTGACCGAGGCTTTTATTGCAGGCAAAGACGAGCAGCCATCGAGGGTCGACGAGTGATTTGCTGAACCCTCACAGCTCCTTGTGTGGACACGACGGGCACCCGCTTCGGGATGGGCGCCCGTCGCCCATTTTGACAGAGGATGAGCCGGGACCATGGTTCCCGAAGCTGAAACCACGCCTCCCCTGCGATGGCGTTGAATCCTGAGCTCGCTGCGAGGCTTCCGATCAAGCCTGAAACCAGCTCTTCCCGGCTGGAGCATGTGAACAAGATCTTGGTCGATTTGGCTTAGACTGCGATAGGAGTGCCGCTCCCATGATCCGACTTGGAACGTCCGGGTTTTCTTACGATGATTGGATCGGTCCGTTCTATCCGGAGGATTTGCCACGCTGGGGATGGCTCGGCTATTATGCGGATCGTTTTAGTACGGTTGAGTTGAATGTCACCTACTACCGGCTGCCCGAGCATAGGATTGTATCCGGCTGGGTGAAGCGCACGCCCGACGACTTCCTCTTTGCTGTGAAAGCCCATCAATCGCTCACTCATGAGCGCGAAGAACCTGACTATGCTGGCTATCTGGAAGGGCTGGCCCCGCTGGTCGAATCCAACAAGCTGGCCTGTGTCCTGGCCCAGTTTCCGCATTCTTTCCATGCGACCGACGCCAACCGTGTTTACCTGGCACAGCTGCGGGAGGGGCTTTCGGAAGTGCCTGTTGTGGCAGAATTCCGTGACCAGGCCTGGGTATCGGATGAGACGTACGAGTTGCTGCGCCAGCTCGAGATGGGTTTCTGCTGTGTTGACGAACCGCGGTTGAAAGGATTGATGCCTCCGGTAGCAGTGGCGACTTCTCCCGTAGCCTACGTCCGCTTTCACGGCCGCAACTCGGCCAAGTGGTGGCACCACGAACACGCATGGGAGCGATACGACTATACCTACGCAGAGCAGGAACTCGATCCCTGGGTGCCCCGCATCCGTGAACTTGCTGCCGCTTCACCCCTGACGCTGGTTTATGCAAACAACCACTACAAAGGCCAAAGCGTCGATACCATCCGCAAGCTGGAGAAGCTGCTCGCTGCCGAACAAGCAGGCGCTTGATGACCCCATCCGATCGCGGTACTTTGGGCTGTCCGGTCGCGATGGTATAATGATTCATTCACGTTGGAAGCAATAAAAGCTCCTGATTTTCGGTTACCTTCAGGGCAAGAGGTCACCATGTCTGGACATTCAAAGTGGTCCACCATCAAGCGCAAGAAGGCGGCAAATGATGCCAAGCGCGGTGCGATCTTCACCCGCCTGGCGCGCGAGATCGCGATCGCAGCGCGGGAGGGAGGAGGCGATCCCGAGACGAACTTTGCGCTGCGATTGGCGGTTGACAAGGCCAAAGCCAACAACATGCCGAAGGATAATATCGAGCGGGCGATCCGGCGTGGCACGGGCGAGGATAAAGACGCCGCCGCGTTTGAGCAGGTGATGTATGAAGCCTACGGGCCACACGGGGTTGCGATCCTGATCGAAGTCGTCACTGATAACCGCAACCGGACGGTGGCTGAGCTCCGGCACACGCTGACCAAAGCAGGTGGCAACATGGCCGAAGCAGGCTCAGTCGCCTGGCAATTCCGTCGTTCGGCGTACTTCTACCTTCCTGCTAACGGTGTAGACAGGGACAGGGTTTTTGAAGTGGCAGTCGATGCTGGCGCTGAAGACGTCGTCATAGATGAGGACGAGATCGAGATTTTCGCTCCCGTGGAGTATTTCAAGGAGATAAATGATCAGCTGGAAGCGGCAGGCATCCAGCTTGAAGAGGCCGGCCTGCGCATGCTGCCCAATGCCGAGCTTCAGCTCAGCGGCGAGCAGACTGTGAAGGTCATGCGCCTGATCGAAGAACTGGAAGATCTGGACGATGTCCAGGAGGTGTACAGCAACCTGGACGTCACCGAAGAAGCCGTATCGATGCTCGAGACGGCTTGAGGTCTGGCGTACAGCGCCGCAGACGATGTTAGTGCTTGGCATCGATCCTGGCACAGCCCGGACCGGATATGGGTTGGTCAGTGAAGCTGGAAACGGAGACCTTCAACTCGTCGCCTATGGCGTGATTAAAACAGTGGCAGACATTCCACAAGCAGAACGGCTGCACAAACTCCATTCCGAACTCAAAGCGTTGATTGATGAACATCACCCGGCTGAGGCCGCGGTGGAAAGGCTGTTCTTTCAAAAGAACGTCTCGACCGCGATGTCCGTCGGGCAAGCGCGGGGTGTGATCCTGCTGGCGCTGCAACAGGCCGGACTGCCAGTGGGGGAATATGGACCGCAGGATATCAAGCAGGCCGTCACCGGTTACGGAGCGGCGGACAAGGTCCAAATGCAGCGTATGGTGAAGACGCTGCTCGCGATGAGCGAGATACCCAAGCCGGATGATGCAGCCGATGCCCTGGCGATCGCAATTTGCCACTGTCACAGCGTGAAGCTGAAGCGTAAAATTCGAGAAGCGCAATGATTTGGAACGTGCGTGGCACCGTTCAGCATGTCGGTGAAGACCATCTCGTGCTTGAGGTGGGAGGGATCGGTTTGCGCATAGCCGTATCTTCGAGTGTGCTTGCCTCGGTTCCAGAAGTTGGTAAGGCGGCATTTGTTCATACATACATGCTCTTCCGGCAGGATGAATTCAGGCTGTATGGGTTTGCCACGCCAGAGGAAAGAGGGTTGTTCGATCTCCTGCTGGGCATTTCGGGCGTGGGTCCCAAGCTGGCGATTGGAATCCTCTCGGCTCTCTCGCCCGATCTTCTACGCACAGCGGTCGTAGAGGGACGGCCGGAAGTTTTCACGGGTGTGCAGGGAGTCGGGCGCAAGACGGCCGAGAAGATCATCTTCAACCTGAAGGACACATTCTCCGGTCCAGCAGCGACGCCGATCCGCCGAAGCGAGACCGATACCGAGGTGCTCGCGGCATTAACCGCACTGGGTTACAGCCTGGTGGAGGCGCAATCCGCACTGCAGGCGATCCCTGCGGATGCACCCGAGGATGTCGCTGCGCGTGTGCGTCTGGCATTGCAGTATTTTGCTCAGCCTTAACGCTTTAACCTGAAGCAGGGTAAACGGGGGATACATTTATTCATTAATCTCGCCGTGGAGGTAGTATGGCTGGAGATCAGTTGATCGTATTTATCGGCCCGGGCATCATGGCTGAGGCGATGGTCAAGGGCTTGACCTCACGTGCGGGGAGGCAGGCTTCGTCGCTGCGCATGAGCGGCCCGAACACATCCCGTCTTCAGGATTTAGCCGGCACCTATGGCGTTCAGACGGAGAGCGATAATCGCCAGGCTGTAGCAGGAGCGGACGTCGTCGTGCTTGCGCTCAAGCCACAGACGCTTCCCGCTGTCCTGAGGGAACTCGAAGACGCCATCCCTGAGAAGGCCTTTGTGCTTTCGATTGTAGCCGGTGCGCGCATAGAGACGATCACGACCGGTCTACAGCATCCAGCAGTTGTCCGTGCGATGCCTAATACGCCCGCCCAGATCGGTGCGGGGATTACGGTCTGGACCGCAAGCCAGGAGGTGACAGACCACCATCTGGATGAAACCAGGCGCATCCTGGCTGCCCTGGGGCAGGAGATCTTCGTCGAGGATGAAGATTACCTGGATATGGCGACGGCGCTCTCCGGCACCGGCCCAGCCTACACGTTCCTGTTCATGGAAGCTATGGTTGATGCGGGGGTTCACCTTGGCTTTCCGCGCAGGATTGCCGAGCAGCTGGTAGTGCAAACGGTGAAAGGTTCGGTAGCCTTCTACGAGTATTCTCCAAGCCACCTGGCGCGTTTACGCAACCAGGTGACCTCGCCCGGCGGTACGTCAGCTGCGGCATTGTACTTCCTGGAGAAAGCCGGCTTCCGGACGGCGCTCTCACGCGCGATCTGGGCTGCTTACGAGCGCTCTGTCCAGCTTGGACGGGGCAAGAAACAGGGCCCGGTAGGTGAGGATTAACCGCCTGAATCCGACCGCTTTTGTGAATTGCTGGACAAAATGGAGGCCTTCAGGTATGATTTCGATCATTCCACGTGCACCCCGATCACAGCGTTGAATTGGGGCGCTCGTGGCGCGTTGAAAGCCCTTTGCAACCTCGATCATCCCCTTGTTCGGAGGTCCTATGACAGATTTTGTGGGCAACCTCTCCAGTGAGCTGCAGCGCCAAATTGAGGCTTACTCACCGGAAGTTCAGCTGCGGGAGGTCGGTGAAGTACTTGAGGCCGGTGATGGCATTGCTCGCGCCTCTGGCCTATCGGCCGTTCGCGCCCAGGAGCTCGTGCAGTTTGAAAACGGAAGCATGGGCATCGCCTTCAACCTCGAGCGTGACAATGTCGGCTTGCTCATCATGGGTGAGTATGCCGAGATCGAGGAGGGCATGCGCGTCTTCTCGACCGGACGCATCGCTTCCGTGCCTGTTGGACCGGGACTGATCGGAAGAGTAATCAATGCCCTGGGAGATCCCCTGGACGGGAAGGGCCCCATTCAATTCGAAGGCTATCGACCGGTAGAGCGGATCGCTCCGGGTGTCGTTGCCCGCAAGGACGTGGATACTCCTGTCCAAACCGGGATCAAGGCGATCGATGCGATGATCCCGATCGGGCGCGGACAACGTGAGCTCATCATCGGAGATCGCCAGACCGGCAAGACGGCGATTGCGATCGATACAATCCTCAACCAGAAGGGCAAGGATCTAGTCTGCATTTATGTCGCCATCGGTCAGAAACTTGCCGCAGTCGCCCGAACGGTAGCGCTGCTTGAGCGCTTTGGAGCGATGGAGCACACCATCGTCGTTGTTGCGGCGGCCGATGACCCGGCGGCGTTGCAGTACCTGTCGCCTTATTCAGGTTGTGCCATCGGCGAGGAATTCGCCGAGCGCGGACAGGATGCGCTCGTTGTTTATGACGACTTGAGCAAGCATGCGTGGGCCTACCGCCAGGTATCCTTGCTCTTGCGCCGACCTCCAGGACGAGAAGCCTATCCCGGTGATGTCTTCTACCTACACAGTCGCCTGCTTGAGCGCGCGGTTCGCCTTGCCGATAGGTTCGTGATCGTTAAGAAGGATCACGAAGGGTTGGCGAGTGAGAGCGATGCCGTCAACGATGAACTCTATGGTGGCCCGTTGGCCGAGCATGATGCGAAGACAGCCCTGGAGGCCATGGACAAATCATCCGACTACCGGGTGGCGAAGGTCAAGGGCAGTGGTGGTTCACTGACCGCCCTCCCGATTATCGAAACGCTGCTGGGTGACGTGTCGGCTTATGTCCCCACGAACGTCATCTCGATTACGGATGGGCAGATCTACCTTGAAAGCGATCTGTTCAACGCCGGGATCCGGCCCGCAATCAACGCCGGTCTGTCGGTTTCCCGCGTCGGAGGCGATGCGCAAACAAAAGCCATCCGCCAGGTCGCTGGCCGCCTGAGGCTTGACATGGCCGCGTACCGCGAGGTGGCGGCGTTTGCCCAGTTCGGCTCCGATCTGGATAAGGCGACTCAAGCCCAATTGGGGCGCGGCCAGCGGCTGCAGGAGATCTTGAAGCAGCCGCAGTACAAACCGGTCCCGCTTGCGAATCAGGTGGCGGTCCTGTTCGCTGCAACGAATGGTTATGCCGATGACGTCGCGGTGGATCATGTGAGTGAGTGGGAGTCGGCATTGCTGCGTAATCTCGAAGCTTCCCACCCGGAGATCCTGGATGATATCGCTGACCGAAAAATCATCACCGATGAAACACAGGAGAAGTTAACCGCCGCGATTGAGGATTTCACCCGGACGTGGACAGCGTAGGCACGAGGGACTAGGAAACAGCCGATGGCTTCTGCCCGCGAAATGCGGATGCGGATTCGCAGCGTCGAAAATATTTCTCAAGTAACTCGCGCACTTGAGGCGGTCAGCGCGAGCCGGGTGCGAAAGGCTGAAGCACGCGTTATGCAGACCCGGCCTTACGCAGATAAGGCCTGGCAGGTTCTGCGTCATCTCGCCCTCCAACCCGCACGCGAATTCGTCCACCCCTTGATGACACTGCGCAGCACGGTGAACCGTGCGCTGGTGGTGATGATCAGCAGCGACCGTGGCCTGGCCGGTGCGTACAACACGAATGTGCTCCGCTATACGCTTGAGATTTTAGATGACAGCGCGGTCGATGTCGGGTATATCACCGTTGGCAGAAAAGGCCGGGACATGCTTCATCGGCGGCGGAAGGAAATCGTGGCGGAGTTCAGCAACCTGCCTGCAGAGCCCACTTTTGCCGACGTGTCTGCTATAGGTCATCTGGCGATCGATGAGTACCTCTCGGGTAATTTCGATAGGGTGTATCTGGTGTTCACCGATTTCATCAATCTCCTCCGGCAGGAACCACATCATAAACAGTTGCTGCCGATCAGTTTTGAGGAGCTTCCGCTCGGCGGGGAACGCCAGGAAACAAGCAAGGCTGCCGACGGCGGACCTGAACCGGCTTATATCTACGAGCCCAGCCAGCAGGAACTGATCGATTCGATCGTGCCGCGCCTGACGGAGCTTCAGGTGTACCAGGCTATCACCGAATCGCTGGCCAGCGAGCATGCCGCACGCATGGTTTCCATGCGCAATGCGACCGAGAACGCAACCGAGCTCGCTAACGTTCTACGGCTCGAGTACAACAAAGCCCGCCAGCAGGCGATCACGAGCGATATGCTCGATATCGCCGGGGGCGCCGAAGCGCTGGCCCAAGGCTGAGAACATTACATCCATCGCTTGGAGGTATGCATGCCCCGATCAACCGGTAGTGTCATTCAGATCCAGGGCGCGGTCGTGGACTGCGAATTCCCCCCCGACGGAATGCCGGAGATGTACGAATCGATTGAAGTCCCACGCGAGAGTGCAACACCACTGATCCTCGAAGTCCAACGGCATCTCGGCAACCACGCAGTGCGCGCCGTCGCCATGGACACGACTGATGGCCTGCAGCGCGGCGTGGAGGGGGACGGATGTTCAACGTGCTCGGAGATCCGATCGATGAGCTTGGTGATGTCGATGCTGCGACCGAATATTCCATCCATCGTCCGGCACCGGCCTTCGACGAACAGTCCACACGAGTTGAGGTCTTTGAAACCGGCCTGAAAGTCATTGATTTAATCGCTCCCTTCACTCGCGGCGGGAAAACCGGTATCTTCGGCGGCGCGGGTGTGGGTAAGACGATCATCATCCAGGAGCTGATACGCTCGATCGCGACCGTCCACCAGGGCAACTCGGTCTTCGCTGGTGTCGGTGAACGGACGCGGGAGGGCACGCAGATGTACCGCGAGATGATCGAATCCGGCGTGCTCAAAGATACGGTCCTGGTCTACGGACAGATGAACGAGCCGCCCGGCGTGCGATTGCGCGTCGGGCTGACCGCTCTGACGATGGCGGAATACTTCCGCGATCAAGGGCGCGATGTGCTGCTTTTCATTGACAATATCTTCCGCTTCAGCATGTCGGGCTCGGAGGTGTCGGCGCTTCTGGGAAGGATGCCATCCGCCGTTGGCTACCAGCCAACTCTGGCGACCGAGATGGGCGAACTCCAAGAGCGGATCACGTCAACTCGCACCGGCTCGATCACCTCGATGCAAGCCGTCTACGTTCCAGCGGATGATTACTCCGATCCAGCGCCTGTCGCGACCTTCACCCATCTTGATGCCACCATCGCCCTCGAGCGGTCGATCTCGGAGAAAGGCATCTATCCGGCTGTTGACCCGCTCGCTTCCACTTCGCGCATCCTCGACCCGCAGGTCGTCGGCGATGAACACTACCAGGTTGCACGCGAAGCACAGCAGGTCCTCCAGCGCTACAAGGACCTGCAGGACATCATCGCCATCCTAGGCATCGAGGAGCTGAGCGAAGAAGACAAAATGGTTGTCGCTCGTGCCCGCAAGATTGAGCGCTTTTTCTCCCAGCCGATGTTCGTTGCCGAGCAGTTCACCGGCCAGGAGGGGCGCTACGTACCGCTTCGAGAGACGGTGCGCGGTTTCAAGGAGATTCTCGAAGGCAAGCACGATGACCTTCCGGAGCAGGCGTTCATGATGGTAGGTCCGATCGAAGAAGCAGTAGAAAAAGCCGAGCGGCTTTCAGCCTGAAAGGATCCTGACCGAGGACGCTGTCAGATGTCAATTCGATGTGAGATCGTCACCCAGGACAAGCTGCTTTTTGAGGGGCCGGCGGACATTGTGGTTGTCCCTGGCTCTGAAGGCGAGATGGGCATCCTGCCGAACCACTCGCCGCTGCTGACGACCCTGGACTTTGGCGTGCTGCGAGTCCGCTATCAGGGCGAGGAGCAGGCTTTTACGATCGCCGGCGGCGTGCTCGAGGTCCGGCCGGATGTTGTTACGGTGCTCGCCGACGTCGGCGAAGACGTCGATCAGATCGATGAGGCCCGGGCTGAAGAAGCCAAGCGCAGAGCAGAACGCATGCTGGCCGAAGGTCTTCCACCAGAGACCGATGAGTACCTGCGCATCCAGGCTGCGCTGAGGCGCTCGACATTGCGCCTGGATGCCATCCGCCGCTACCGGAGGAAAGCATCCCGTCCCGCACCCGCCAGGGGGGAAGAGGACAACTAATCATGTCTCTTTTCGGGAAGGATCTGGGGATCGATCTGGGCACAATGAATACGCTCATCTGCGAAGACGGCGAAATCGTTCTTCACGAACCAACCGTCGTTGCGATCGACGTTGACGAATTAAAGATCGTGGACGTCGGCCACTCCGCTCGCGAGATGGACGGCCGCGTCCCAGAAGTCATTGAGGTCTCACGGCCTTTGCGGGACGGTGTGATCGCCGATTTTGAAGTTACGCACCGCATGCTGGGTCACTTCATCGAGAAAGTCTCCGGTCCGACCCGTCTTTTCAAGCCACGTGTGATGATTACCGTGCCGCTCGGTGTGACCAGTGTTGAGAGCCGTGCCGTACACGAGGCGACGCTGCAAGCCGGCAGTCGCGAGGTGTATTTGATCCAGGAACCACTGGCTGCAGCGATAGGCGTCGGACTCCCTATCGCCACGCCCTCAGGGAATATGGTCGTCGATCTGGGTGGCGGCGTGACCCAGGCCGCCGTGATTGCGATGAGCGGCATCGTCGCCTCTGATGCAGTCAGGCTGGGCGGGATCAAGCTCGATGAAGCCATTGCGCATTATGTGCGCAAGAAATACGGCTTGATCATCGGGCAGCGGACTGCGGAGGAAGCGAAGATACGCATCGGCGCGGCAACCCCGCAGGATGACGAACGCACAATCGAGCTGCAGGGCCAGGATCAGGTTACTGGATTACCACGGCCGATTACGCTCACCACCAGTGAAATCGTCGAAGCTCTGCAGGAGACGCTGCAGTTGATGGTCGTTGCGGTTCGCAACGTGCTCGAGAAAACCCCACCGGAACTCGCCTCAGATATCATCGATCGTGGGATGGTCATCTGCGGCGGGACCTCGCTTCTGCGGGGCATCGACAAATGGCTTACGCGCGAAACCGGCGTCCCGGCGTATCTGGCGGAGGAACCTGTAGTTTGTATTGCAAAGGGGGCGGATAAAGGCCTGGGAATGCTCGAACGCCTGCGCCGGAGTCTGCCAGCCGTCTGATACCGGAACTGGTTTGCATATAGAAAGCGGACACCATACGACGTCCGCTTTTTCTTGATTCTCAAAGCCAGCTAGATGTAATAAGTCATGTGTTGCAGATGGAGCGATGGGTCGATGTACTGCACCTGGACTCTCTCGGGGAGGGTAAGTGAAGTGGGCGCATAGCACAGGATGGCCATGATCCCCGCTTCGATCAACTGCTCAGATACGGCCTGAGCATCGGCAGCAGGCACGGCCAGCATGGCGATCTTTATCTTCTCACTGCGGATATCGGAGGCCATCGTTGAGATGTCTTTGACGGTGAAATTTCCGAGCTTGAGGCCGATTTTAGCGGGGTCGTTGTCATACACATGGTTGATTTGAAAGCCGCGGTCGACAAAGCCAGCGTAATGGGCTATAGCCGTTCCCAGGTCACCAGCACCAACCAGAACAACCTCCCATAACCGGTCAAGCTTGAGGATTTTTTGCAGCTGTTTCTTAAGGAACGGGATGTTGTATCCAGTGCCCTGCTTACCAAACTCACCAAATTGAGATAGATCCTTGCGGATCTGGGCGGATGAGATTCCCAGCTGCGCTCCAAGCTCCTGAGAAGACGTGATCTCTTTGCCTTGCTCAGCCATTTGAGTCAGGGCACGCAGATAAAGCGGTAAACGGCCGACGACGATGTCAGGCACCTTCTGAGACGGCATCATTACCTCCAGGCGAAGTTCGAGAGGACGTGACAAATCTAACACAAGCGATGTTCGGTGGCAACTCATTAAGCTGTGGTGCAGGTCCGGCGGACGGTATAATGGCACCGTCGCAGGCATGATAGGTTAAGCAACAATGTTTTATGACGAGGCACGCATCCACCTCGCTTCTGGCAGGGGCGGTGATGGCATCGTTCACTTCCGGCGCGAGAAATATGTCCCCCGTGGCGGCCCCGATGGCGGCAATGGCGGTAAAGGTGGTGATATCGTCTTCGAGGTGGACGAACACCTGAACAGCCTTTCTCCATTCCGCCGCAATCGGCATTTCACAGCCGAGGACGGAAAATCCGGTGGGGGCTCCGATAAGACAGGGGCTTCCGGAGCGGACCTGGTCATCAAGGTGCCGGCAGGCACACAGATCAGGTCGGATCCCGACGGAGAATTGCTGGCCGATCTCACACAGGTTGGGCAGCAGGTGGTTCTCCTGCGCGGCGGCCGCGGCGGGCGAGGAAATGCCCGTTTTGCAACTGCTCGCAACCAGGCGCCGCGCATGGCCGAAAAAGGGGAGCCGGGACAGGAAATGTGGGTCAGGCTTGAACTGCGCCTGATCGCCGATGTCGGTATCATTGGGCTACCGAACGCAGGCAAATCCACTCTGCTGGCGGCTGTTACGAATGCCCGTCCGAAGATCGCGGACTACCCCTTCACGACGCTGCAGCCAAATCTGGGGGTGGCAGAAGTCGATCATGAGCTGACGCTTGTACTGGCCGATATTCCAGGCCTGATCGAAGGTGCACATTCCGGCGTTGGGCTTGGCTTTCAGTTCCTACGGCACGTTCAGCGCACGCGGGTTCTGATTCATTTACTGGATGGTTTATCTCCCGATCCGCTCGCGGATTACACGCAAATCAATGCTGAACTGGCGTTGTACGATCCCGCGCTACTGGAAAAACCTCAGCTCGTCGCTTTGAATAAAATCGATCTGCCTGAGGTGATGGATCGCTTGCCCGAGATCGAGGGTCAATTCCGGGATCACCAGATTGAGCTCTACTCAGTCTCAGCCCTCGCTCGCAACGGACTGCGCGAGCTTCTCTACGCAGCTGAACGCGAGCTCGAGCAGGTCGGCCCGATGGAGATTGAGGCTGGGGAACTGCCGGTTTACAAGGTAGATCAGGATCAGGCTTTCGATGTCAGTCGGGAGCCCGATGGCAGCTGGCGAGTGACTGGAAAGGCGCTTGAACGGGCGGCAGAGATGACGTATTGGGAGTATGATGAATCGGTACGCCGTTTTCAAAGGCTGCTGTCAAAGCTTGGGGTTGAAGCTGCGCTGAAGGAGGCTGGGATCGAGACCGGTGAGACCGTTCACATTGGTGAATACGAGCTTGAATGGCTGAACTGACTGGAGTGTTCGGCGGTACCTTTGACCCACCTCACCTGGGGCATTTAATCCTGGCTGAGGAGGCGCGCGCGGCTTTGAATCTGGAGCGCGTACTGTGGGTGGTAACCGGTGTGCCACCGCACAAACCAGATCGTCCCATTTCGCCGCTTGAGCAGCGGCTGGTGATGGTCAGGCTGGCCATCGGTTTGAATACTACGTTCGAAATCTCGCGAGCTGACATCGATCGCGATCCGCCCCATTTTGCCCATGGTACGCTGAGCTGGCTGCAGGATAAGAACCCGGATACCAATTTCTGCTACATCCTTGGCAGCGACTCGCTTCTTGATCTCCCGGAATGGGACCAGCCCGAACGACTTATCGATCTCAGCGAGTGTATCGCTGTGATGCTGCGGCCGGGCGCCGATGTGGATTTCGATCTCTTGTTTCGACGTTTTCCGGGACTGGAAGCCAAGCTCCGGATCCTCGATGTTCCTCTATTTGATGTCTCCGGGCAGGTTATTCGCGAACGCGTGCGCTCAGGTGGAGCATTCCGGTACTTTATTCCTGAACCTGTTTACACATACATCGAGAAGCATGAACTCTATCGATGAGCATCTTCCGCGACCGCTCCTTCTTCGCGGCCAGTCTCGCTCATTTGTCCGTTGATCTTGTCAACAGCCAGCGTCCGCTTCTGCTGGCGCTGCTCAGCGTCCCTCTCGGTTTGAGCAATGCCGCTATTGGCATCCTGAGCATGGTTTACAGCCTCAGCGGCTCGCTTTCGCAGCCGGTCTTTGGCTGGCTCGTTGATTGAACCGGGACACGATTCGTCGCGGCGGTGTGTTCTTCATGACGGCACCCTTCACTCTGGCTCTTATAGTGCCTGGTATCGCCGGCGTGATCATCCTGATCGGCACTGCTCTGGGGTCCGCCGCCTTCCACCCTGCAGGCACTTCAGAAGCTACCCGCCGGGGGAGACTGTATCTTTCGAACTTCGAGAATACAGCCACCTCGCTCTTCTTTATGTTTGGGCAGAGCGGATACTTTTTCGGGCCCACTCTCGGTGGGCCGTTGCTGTATCGCTGGGGTCCTCCGGGTCTGCTTGTGCTGCTGATCCTGCTTTTTCCTGCCGGTGTCTACCTGGCACTGCGCCTGGAACAGGTTGAAGATCCGCCCCTCGAGCATGGATTTGAAACAGGTATCGAGACGCTTTCCGGAGAGTTGGCTTCAAGCCCTTCGGTGGCATTCATGATCTTGACAACCCTGCGGGCATGGGTCCAGATGACAATATTGGCCTTCCTGCCGAAGTACCTGAGCGATATCGGTTTCCGGCCAAGCGCCTATGGTCCCATCTCTGCATTGTTCATGGGCGGCATTGCCTTCGGGAATGTCGCCGTAGGTTGGCTTGCCGATCGGTTCAATGTCCGAGCGGTAATCGCTGGCAGCCTGGTTACCGCGTCGGTTCCCCTCACACTGTTTCCTAAAGGGGATAGCTCGCTCAAGCTGGCTTTGCTTAGTCTCGTTGCGGGGCTGTTGATCGGAGCTTCACATAGCATCATCGTCGTTCAGGCACAATATAAGATGCCCGGAAGGACAGGCGTGGCTTCGGGGCTGGTACTGGGATTTTCCTTTGCCAGCGGGTCAATCGGTGCCGCGATCATCGGATACATTGCGGACCTGGCGAGCTTCGAGATCGTGTTCTTTGCTCTCGCCATACTTACGCTGTGTGCCGGAGCGCTCGCTTTGAATATGGAAACGTTCAAATCACGTCCAGTTGCTGCCCCTGTGGAGCTGCATTAGTCGAGAAAAAGATACCAGACTACAGAACCACTTTCGTCAAAAGAGCTCCTACTCTAGAATGCTAGACACCAGTAATCCATCTCAGGAGTGAGGAGCTGAACAGCCTGGGTGTAGCTTTGGGGAGAGAAGGATGCAATCAAAAGCTGTCCCGCGTTCAACCTGGATCATACTCGGCGCGACCGTGTTGGTTTTAGCGGTGCTAACCGGGGTGTTCGTGCTGAATTCTGTTCGCCGTGAAGGCCCCGGCCTGCAGGGCGTACAGGAGATCGAAGGCCGCCGCTACGAGACGGACCGCTCGTCACCCACCGAACCGGTTCGGGCTTGTGATCTCCTGCCGGAGGCAGAGGTCGAGACCATCCTGGGACGCCCGGTTGGAAATGGGGTTCAAGCCACGGCTGACAATCCGCTGGGGGAGACGGTCTGCATCTTTCCCGATCCGGAGAACCCTGATCACACGCTTGTCCAACTCAGCATCGTTTACAACGAGGGCATGCAGCCTTTCCTGCGGGAAAATGGCTATTCGGTTGAACAGCTCTTCGACGGGAGGAATATCGGTGGTGGCCAAACGGAGACCATCGAGGATGTAGGCGATAAGGCTTTTTGGGGTGGATCTGGGGTTGAGATGTGGAACGGTTTGCACGTACTGGTCTGGGATGTGTACCTCGATATCGATGTTTCAAGTGGCAGCCCCCGAGACGATCTTCAACACGCAAAGGCGGTTGCGGGTGCCGTCCTGGCTGAGCTGTATCCCCCGCAGTAACTTCGGATAACGCGCTCAGGCTGATCCTGGCGTGAGCACGATTGTCTTCACTTCCTTTGGACGACATTTCAAATGAACAGCTCGAGCTTCCTTGACGGGAAGCTGCTCCTGCTGAACCTCGTCGAGATTAGCTGTCCAGGCCTCCTGGATATCAAAGCTCAGCTCCAGGTTGAGATCCAGATCCTTGTGCGAAAGGTTCACCCCCCGTACGAGCAATCGTCCAGCGGTGGTGGATTTGCAAGCCGTCACGTGGAAGTAGCTTGAATCGGGCCGGACGAGAGCAGATTGGAGCGGCAGTTTTCCGGGATGAATTCCTGTGCCAAGCCCAAGCAGCACGGTCTGAAAGGCATGCGCCTGCTGAATCGCCTTCACCGGGTCTCCATCAAAGGGAACGAGACTCAGGGAGAAATCGTGTTCGCCAAGCTCCTGGCCTTGTGGGGTTTTCAGCTGCGGTCCAGCGCCCCCTTTTCGATTGGGCAAGTCATCCCGCGATAGCCAGCCGAAGCAGCGCAGCAGCGTAACCGCAATCTCTCCTCCAGCTGTCACGCTGGCCTCACGCAAACCCCGGCTGGCGATCAGCAACCCCCCGTCGTTCCGGGTTGTAAGAATGAAATTTCGCATTGGTTGTTCAACAACGGGGTCTTCGATCCACTCCTGATTAAAAGGCGGCAGAGACGTAGGCCGACCGACAAGATCGAACGATCCACCGTAAAGCGCGTTCTCGCACGCTATCCCGGATGGAAAGATGACTTGTAGCCGATGATCTCTGGCAGCGTTGATGACTGTAAGCTCGATGTCAACGCGCGGGACGCCATCTATCAGTTGTGCTTTGACCTGAACAGGGAGTTCAACAGTTGTCTCTCGGCGGCCCTCGCGGTCGGGCATCAAACTTTCCGGGATCTGGAACTTCAATTCATACTCGATGACCTCACCGCCCGGGAGCGATTGGACATGAGGCTGGCTCATATGTACAGGCCTGAGTCTTTCATCTGAAACACCAACGGGGCTGTGTGTATAAGAGTCTCCCCGCTCGCCCACGTCATAGAATTGAAGCAGGTTTGCGAATTGTCGCTGGCTGGTTTTGTCCGTGAGTGTGATCGTGCCGTCTTCTTCGATCGTCACTTTGAAGCGATCGTTCTCAATCGTGTTCCCCTGGGAATTTGCGCGCTGATTCTCCGCGTTCGAGGAGGGGACAAGGGCTAACGCCCGGTATCCAAGCCCGGGAACTTGCGGTGCGCAGAACTCGATCTCAACCTGTGTTGCGAAGCGGGCGATCAAACGGTAGCGATGATCGGGAAAGGAATCGAGTGCAGCAAGCACTTCCTGCATCCCGCGCTCGACCGCTTCCAAGTTCGCTGGAATCTCCTCGGCCACGGTCACGTCGACCGTGATCATTTCCGTCTCCTCGATGAGCGCGACGTCCTGGACTGTAAGGCCCATCACTTCACCGCCCTGCACGAAGCCGAGCATCGCCCGCAGCCCATCCGCATCGAGTTCCATGTCGGTCAGTGAGCGGCCGGATCGGCTGGTGATCCGGTATGGAATGGAGCTGCCATCCAAATCGAGCAGCTCGAATGGATCCAGTCCCGCCGACAGCTCGAAAATCGCCTCAACCCAATCGCTGCGCTCAAACTCGCACGGGTTGAAGATCACCAAGGCTCCGCGGGCTTTTTGCCGGGCGAGCTCCCGGGTATCAACAGCATCTGCCAAATCCTGCAGGCTCTGCCTGGTCACCTCGCTGGCAATTTGCGCCACCTGATCGAACCGCGGGCTCATCTCGCGGTGGACCTGGTCCACAGAGCAGCCGCATATTGAATCATGGGGGTGGCAAGCCAGGAGCATCCGCCAGGCGGTCTTCAAGACCTCCTCAGTTCCAGATAGGCGCGGTGTTGCGAGGTGCCCAGTCCAGCGGGTGACGGGATCAGGATCTCCAAGCAGGAGCTGCGCCAGTGCGCTGAAGGGTTCAGCCCATCGTTCAAGCAGAGTCTCACAGGCATGGTTGCGCTGTTTGATCCAGGTGCGGCTTGATAGGACACCGGGAAGCAGGTGATGACGGCTGCTGTCGCGCAAGTCACCGGAAATGACAGGCAGCTCGATGGCCCCCTGCTGGATCTCTTGCTCCACGCTCTCGAAGTACGTTTCCAGGGTTGAGATCGAGAGCTGATCGTCCGTCACATCGTACTGCTCGATCAGCGAAGGTATCTCAGGCTGCGCCTCGTGATGATCGGTCCCATTCAGCAGCAGCAGATGCGAACTTGCGGCGTATGGGGCGAGCGAATCGCGCAAACGGAGGATGAAATCCTTGAAGGCTTCGGGCAAAACCGGAGCGCGGGCTGCGTTATCGTATCCATCCCGCAAGTAAGAGACCAGGACGCTGCTCCCGTCCGGGGCTTTCCAGACCAGCTCCACGAACGCGTCACCCAACCCTCTGCGTAGGGAGGCGAAGCGGATACCGAATCCCTGCAGCAGCTGCGGCATCTGACCGATGTGGCCGAACGGGTCTGGCAGATACCCGACCGGCATGCAGGCTCCGAACCGTGTGCAGATTTCCCTTCCTACCAGCAGGTTGCGGATCAGCGATTCCGGACTGACAAGGAATTCATCGGGCAGCACGTACCAAGGACCAACGATCAATCTCCCCTCCTGGACGAGGCGCTTGATTTCAGCGATCCGTTCGGGGCGCACCTCGAGGTAATCCTCGAGCACGATCGTCTGGCCATCAAGCATAAATGCAGTGAACTCCGGCTGGTCGTGAAGGATCGCCAACAGTTGATCGACCAGGTGTATAAGTTTGAGACGGAACTCCTGAAAGGGGAGGTACCACTCACGGTCCCAGTGGGTATGGGGGATTAGATGCAGGTGTGTCATCCAGACCTCATGCGGGATTCCGCTCGCGTTTGATGGAAACTCATGCCGAAGGGTGGGATTCGCTCTGCTCTTCTCCCGTAGCGACAGGGCGGGCAGGATCGGTTATCCAGCCTGACCATGACACCGGGTACAGGCGCGCGCCATGCAATCCGGCGTGCTCCATGCTGAGGATATTCTGGCAGGCTGTCACCCCAAAGCCGCAGTAAACAATGGTCTCATCCGCTGATCTGCCTTTCAACAATGTATTGAATTCCGATGCAAGTGTTTCTGGGGAGGCAAACTTCCCGGACGGGAGGAGATTATCCTGCCAGAAATGGTTTACTGCTCCGGGGATACGCCCAGCGATCTTATCGATCGGCTCGATTTCGCCGCGGTATCTCTCTGGCGCTCGCGAATCGATCAGGACGAGTGAGCGGGTTGCTCCAACCTCGCGCGCTTGCTCAGCGTTGGCGATCATGTCAGATCGTGGCTGAGCGTGATACTCAGCTCGCGAGCGTCGTTCGCGTCCGCATTCCGTCGGATTGCCCGCCTCGAGCCAGGCTTGAAAGCCTCCATTGAGAACGGCGACAGGGGCGTGACCGGTATAGCGGAGCAGCCACCAGAGGCGGGCGGCGAACCCGCCTCCGTTGTCATCATACGCCACAACCTGAACGCCAGGTTGGATGCCGCAGTTCGAGAAAACCTCTTCCAGGCGCTTGAGATCAGGCAGCGGATGGCGCCCGTTGACGCCATCCGGGGGAGAGGAAAGATCTCGTTCGATATGGAGGTACAACGCACCCGGGATATGGGCTTCCAGATACCGTTGCTCTCCGAGATCCGGGTGTCCGAGATCGAAGCGGCAGTCGGCAACCACCCAACCAGGATCATCGAGGTTGGCATGCAGGATTTCAGGATCGATCAGGGTGCTATAGTCCATGTGCTGATCCGTGAGTATAAGTGGAGCGGGGTGGGAGTCAAACGAGGCTCTCACCCATCGCTTCCAGGATCAAAGGATATGGACAGCCGGTCACCGTCCTGGACAGTAGTTTTCAGGACGATGAATGGAAGGGGCACGAAGTGACCGGGTGGCATTTCGAGGTTTGGATCCTCAGCATCCAGGGCGGGGGCAGGTGAATCGAATCCACTGATCACCTCCCACATTGCCCCCGGTATGCTGAATTCCAGTGTTGATTGGTTATCCACGAACACCTGCACAGAGCCAGCTTGCTGCCTCAGGTCGTATGCGCCCCCGAATCCCGGTTGATCCTGCCGTTCTGGCGCCACCAGTAGTCCGAGTTCTAGTTGGTACTGGATCCCGGCAGGGGCTATGAATTCAGCCTGGATCGCGTTGCCGGATAATGAGAAGAGAATCCGAAAATCATCTTGTGGGTGGACGATCTGCACTCGACTCCCGATAAGTTGAAGCTCGTACACCTGGTCGACGGCATCGGAAAAGACATAAGCCCCAGCGAGTAAGGGGTCGGTCCATTCGACGATGCCGCCCTGTTTAAAATCCCACAGCGAGGGATCACTCAATCCTATAACCCTTGTCGCCTGCGGTGCGATGATGCTTGTTACCCCGTGGCCGGGTAGGCAGGTAAAAAGAGCACTCAGCCTTCCTCCAAGTGGATCGAAAACAGCGAGGTAGGTCTTATTCCATAAGATGGCTTCGATCTGGCCGTCATGATCGAGATCGGCCCATTCGGACCGACCGGTTTCTTGGCCGGATTGGCAGGCAGTCTCACGTCCCCATTCTGCAGCGTAGTTAAGCAGCCAGGCGTCAGCCAGAGCGAGCCGGCGCAGCTGGTTGAGATCTTCGACGGGTTCGCGGGCGCATGCTGCCCACGCGTCATCCCAGCGCGGATCCGATTCATCTATACACACCCTCCGGCTGGTGGCGCGGGCATAGAGGTTGAGCGCCATTTGATCCAGGTAGTTCCGCTGTCCGGATCCATCAAGGAGCAGGGCGCTGGCCAGATTCGCCTCAGGAACATCGGACGGTGCGCCGGCATCCTGTGGGCGCTGGAGCACAGGCAGTGAAGCCCGGGTGAGCTCGTCGAGCTTGAGCGTATCAATCCAGGGATGTGCTGCGATCCAGGCGAATGCGTTCTGGACCCGCTGTGGATCACCCCAGAATGTCTTCGGCAGAGAGCCGCCGAGAACTACCAGATCCTGGTTGCCAGGTGACAGAGCAGCTTCAATCAATGCTCTTCTCCAGGCGATGGAGAGCCCTCCGTCCTCTCCAATTGAGAGATCAGTATCGGTGCGTGGCATGGCGACCACGAGCACACCTCGTTCCTGCGCAGACCAAACCGTCAGTTCTCCTGGCGCAGCATTGTAGACGGGCACGATCAGTCCTCGATAACCAAGCTCAGCGGTTTGCTGGAGATCACCAGCGTTCAGCGAGGGTGAGTCGAGTGCAAGCCAATCTGTTTTCGAGATGCCGTATGCGGTGGCGATTTCCTGACGGTCGCGAATCAGCCGTTGGGTTATTGCAGCCGGCTGGCTGCCGAGGGAGTAGTCTTCCGGGAGTGCCGTCGGCAAGGAGATGAGACCGGCTCTAAGCAGCTCATCGATCCGGTCCAGCTTGCCAAGGAAATCAAGACCGCTGAGTGAGCTTGGGGAGTTGATGCCTAGCAAGTTGATCGGGATGCTATGCCTGGATGCCGCATCCAGGAGATAAACCAGACCGAAGCGCTCTCCTGCTGGTCCACTGTGGGCGCCGTTCCAGGAGCGCAAAGCCAGAGCAGGGGTTTCACCCCGGAATGCGTTCCAAAAGACCAGTAGAAGCTTGGCCCTTCGGATCTCGTGCGCGTCCGTAAGCACCGGGCCAAGGGAATCGCTCGCTATCGAAGATCCCTGATCATATGCAGAGATTTTGACCGACCATGGCAGTGGGCTGGCTGAAGGATCAACAGGCAAAAGGATCCTCACCTGATCAAGGGTGAAGTCCCAATCTGCCCGTATGGATCCCTCCATAGAATCGGTAGCTGAACCGGTTCCCAGGGCCTCGATTGCCGTTGGTGTCAATTTCAAACGCAGCTTCTCGTATCTGCTGGGTAGCCCGGGTGAGGTATCTCCCAGCCAGGGATCGATCTCGAGGATCAAGTACGGGGGATCGTCAATCCTTAGATCCAGGAAGTCAACTGTGAGGAGCGTCGTTTCATCCAGCTGTTGAAGCGTGACGGCTATGAGTTCAGAACTGGGGGAATCGGCGTCCAGTGGGTCGAGCTTGAGAATGCGTGGGCCCGGGGCAGAGGCTGTGTCCGTTTGATGAGAACAGGCAGCAAGGCAAATGGCAAGCAACAGCAGCGCAGCTGCCATCCAGATTGAGTGGTGGGCTGGAGAGTGGTTACTCCGTTTCGCTTGCCGGAGCAGCCTTGCGAAGCTGTTCAAGTGAGACCCGGTTTTTATGACGGCAGCGTGGACAGCTGACGTCGTAGTGGGTTCCCTCCGACTCTTCAAGGGCTTCCAGTGCGAATTTGATTTCATCCTTTTTGAGGGCAAAGCTCCACCCGCAGCGGAAACAGCGGATTTGCATGGTGTCTCTCCTTGGTCATCCAACCCTCGCTCCGGTCAAGATGCAGTGACAGGCGGGGAGGTTTTCTTACGCAATGCGAGAATGATACCACTCAGTACGAGTACTGCGCCGATAATCCTCAATGGAGGCGGCACCTCTCCCAGCAGAATGAGTGCCAGCAGTGTTGCAGCGATCGGCTCTCCCAGCAGGCTGATGGAAACAAGCGCTGCCGGAAGATAGCGCAGCGCCCAGTTGTATCCCGAATGTGCGAGCAGCTGCGGGAAGATTGCCAGCAGCAGGAACCACAGGTAAGCCCGGGGTGGGTAGCCGGTAAGGGGTAGTTGGAGCAAGGCAACGAGCCCAAGCAAGACAATTGCCGCGCTGCCATACACCCAGGTGATGTAAGGAAGAAGATCCATGCGGCTCCGGAGTCGACGGCCCGCGATCAGGTAACCGGCTCCGCTGATTCCCCCGGCAAGGGCGAGCGCATTCCCAAACAGCACGCTCGATTTTACGGAGAGCTGGCCTGTGAGACATGCCTGGAAAGCCGTTCCCTCACAGGCATCTCCTCCGGCAATCAAGGCACTGCCAGCCAGCGCGATCAGCAAACCGATCCACGCGGCAGGTCGTGGCATTTCCTTCAGGAAAATCGGCGAAAAAATCGAGACGAAAAGTGGAGCGGTCTGGACAAGCACGACCGAACTGGCCACGCTGGTGTACTCAAGCGACGAAATCCAGGTCGCAAAGTGAACTGCGAGGAACACGCCGGAGGCTATTACCAGCAAGAACTCCACCCGGCTGGTTACACCCTGAGTGGAACCCCGCTGACTGAGGGCGACAGGCAGCAGGATCAACGTGGCGAAGGTAAGCCGGTAAGCGGCGATGACCAGGGAAGGGGCATCCTGCTGGGCGTACCGGACGAAAATCGAGGAGGTTGAAGCCGCCAAGATGCCCAATAGAAGGATCAAGACAGGGCGTATGGCCGGCTGCTCCGATGGATAGCGGATCGTTGGGTTCGAGAGGTTTTCCGTGTCGATCGAGGCGCCTTCCTTGACAAATGAGACTGCCGGAGACTAGAATTCCTATCGGTAACAATCCCCGCAACGTGGTGAAGATCATGCGGTGATCCGACGTTTAACAGTATGTTTTCGCTAAAGGAGCAGTATATACCATGGCATACGAACTTCCGAAACTCGATTATCCGTTCGACGCACTCGAACCCTATATCGATGCGCGCACGATGGAAATCCACCATGACAAGCATCATGGGGGTTATGTAAAAAAGACCAACGCTGCGCTTGAATCGCATCCAGATCTCGCCAGCAAAAGCATTGACGAATTGCTTTCCGATCTATCGGCTGTACCGGAGGATATCCGCACCGCAATCCGCAACAACGGCGGTGGGCATTCCAACCATAGCTTATTTTGGAAGGTCATGGCGCCCGGAGCCGGCGGAGAACCGCAGGGAGCACTCGCCGAAGCGATCAGCGCCAAGTTCGGCGGTTTCGATGCTTTCAAAACCGAATTCTCAAGTGCCGCCGGCAGCAGGTTTGGTAGCGGATGGGCCTGGCTGGTAAAGGATGCGAGCGGCGGGCTCAAGGTCGTTTCGACGGCCAACCAGGACTCACCGCTTTCAGACGGCCTGCAGCCGATTCTTGGGCTCGACGTCTGGGAGCACGCGTATTACCTTAAGTACCAGAATCGACGTCCCGAGTATATCGAAGCCTGGTGGAACGTAGTCAATTGGGACGAGGTCGCCAAACGATTCGAATCTTGATGTACACTAGGCTGGGGTGAGCGTAGGGGTAGAACCGTCAACTACCATACTATCTGGAGGATCTACAAATGACACACATAATCACCAGCCTGTGCCTGCGCGACTCCGGTTGCGTTGATGTTTGCCCGGTGGAATGCATCATCCCCGGCAAACCCGTCGACAAGTGGCCGTGGTTCTACATCGACCCGGACACCTGCATCGACTGCGGCGCATGCATCCCTGAATGCCCGTATGAGGCAATCTTCACCGAGGATGAAGTTCCCGCCGACTACACCGCAAAGGGCGGGGAGTATCTGAGCATGCCTGCTGGTACAGCTGGGTTCGACACCGCGTACGACGGTGAAAATCATCACGGCGAACCGGTTCATCTCGACCACACTCGCGTACTCGAGGAAGGTGAGGTTGTGGATCTCACCCCTGACATCCAGCCAAACTACGACTACTTCCAGGGCGGTCCAGGCTACAGCGCACTGGACGAGTAGTCGCAACAGAAGCATAAGTCACCGGAGGGAGCCGCGAGGCTCCCTCTTTTTCTACTTCCGGAGCGGCAGGCTGCTGCTCGGGGAGAATAGGTAGCCTGTTGGAGGCGGTCATGGGCGGTAAGAATTTTCGAGTGGAGCGGGATTCGCTGGGCAAGGTGCAGGTTCCGCAGGATGCCCTCTATGGCGCGCAAACGGTCCGGGCGTCAGAGAACTTTCCGGTTTCAGGTTTGCGACCATGGCGTGCATTTATCTGGTCGATGGCGATCATCAAGCGCTCGGCAGCCGAGGTCAACATGCAGCTGGGACTCCTCGATGAGGAGCGGGCCGCGGCGATTATGAAGGCAGCGGAAGAGGTCATGCAAGGCCGTTGGAATGCTGAGTTCATCGTTGATCCTTTTCAAGCTGGCGCTGGAACAAGCCATAATATGAACGTTAACGAAGTGATCGCAAACCGGGCCACCCAGCTCATGGGAGGTAAACTGGGTGAATATCTCGTCCACCCGAACGATCATGTCAATATGGCGCAATCGACAAACGACACCGTGCCGACGGCTATTCGCCTTGGATGCCTGTGGCGCCTGCAGGAATTGCTCAGGGCTGGCAATGAACTCGCCGGCGCGCTGCAGGAGAAGGCGGCCTCGTTCGACGACGTTTTGAAATCCGGGCGCACCCATCTCCAGGACGCAGTGCCTGTACGTCTCGGTCAGGAGTTCGGAGCGTACGCCCGGGCTGTTGAGCGTGATCTCGAACGCATCGAGCGCTCTGCTGCCGGCCTGCGGCGACTCGGGATCGGGGGTACTGCCGTGGGGACGGGGCTCAACGCGCATCCCGAGTATGCGAGTCGGATGGTTGCATCGCTGTCTGAACTTTCAGGCTTGCAGCTCTCGGCTTCTGACAACCTTTTTGAGAGCATGCAGTCGATGGCGGACATGGTCGACTTCTCTGCAGCGCTGCGAACGCTGGCCGTGACGCTGACGCGCATCGCCAATGACCTGCGGCTGCTTTCCTCCGGCCCTGCCACCGGTCTGCACGAAATCCAGCTGCCGGCCGTCCAGCCTGGCTCAAGCATCATGCCGGGTAAGATCAATCCTGTGCTGGCGGAAATGCTCAACATGAGCATGTTTCACGTCATCGGCTGTGACACGACCGTCAGCCTGGCTGCCCAGGCTGGCCAGCTGGAACTGAACGTCATGATGCCGATTATTGCCCACAACTTATTTGAAATGATGCAGGTGATGATCGGCTCCGTTCAGGCTTTCACCGAACGCGCGGTGCGTGGTGTTGAAGCCAATCGGGAACGTGCGCTGCATTTGCTGGAACGCAACGCGATCGTCGTCACAGCTCTCAATCCGCTCATCGGATACGCTGCGGGCGCAGCACTGGTGAAGGAAGCTCAGGCCCAGGGGCAGACTTTGAGGGAAGTCGCGATGGAGCATGCCCGACGCGGCGAGCTCTCTCACCGGGACGGCAGCGGAGTGGTCTCCCCGGAGGAGGTTGAAGGCGCTCTGGGCGACCTCTACCGGCTTACAGAAGGCGGCATCGTCTCCTGATTAGAGCTGCATCGATGGGCATACCCGGGTTGTTGTTTTGCAGGGTCGCACCTGTGTGTGCGCCCGTGTTTTCCGGGGGTTCTCGTTCCAGAAGGCAATGCCCCGGCGCGAAGGCCGATCGGGCCGACACGTAGGTCGGCCATGGCGGGTGCTGGTTGTATTCTTTGACGTGCAGATAAGCTGTCAGGTGGACGAACCCGCTTTCAGGACCCGGCGCCTCAACCAGGCCAGGCCCCAGCCGCCCTCACCGCCGACCCGCAGGTCGCGCGCCTGGTAGCGCCACATTGCGACCAAAGCTAGTGCGGCTGCGATCGCGAGTATCACCAACAGCGGCGGCAGATCCAACCCATCCATCGCGTACCCCCCTTGATAGTAGTGGCTGGGCAGGATCTTCGACACAGGCTCTAACTCTTTAATCACATTGCTGAACCCCTGAATGAAAAAATCTGCGACCAACAGCAATCCTGAAACGCTGGCGGCTAGGTTGCGGGAAGGCAGCAGCATGCTCAGCAGAAGAGCCAGAGCTCCAAAGAGGAATACATGGGCAAGAACCGGGATGAACGGCAGGATTAGTTCGCCCGCTGTTACATCCATTCCGCTGCCGCCAAGAGGGATGACCATGCCCAGCCACCCGAGCAGAACGATCCCAAACGCAGCCGTGATGAAGGCCAGCAGCCGGCTTAGGAAGAAGCTTGTACGGCTGATGGGCTGGGCAGCGATGACGTCCAGCCGCCCCGCTTCCTCGTCGGATACGATCAGCCCACTGCCAGCGAGCACGGCGAAGATGCCGAGCAGCAGCGGCATATAGCTGAAGTATTCAATATTCAGATAACCCTGGGGGGTGCCCATCTTCGTCATATCCCCGAAGAAGGCTGTAAACTCCTTTGGGAAGCTTTCCATGTAGGCCATCAGCTGACTCTGGTTTTCGCCGATGCTTTTGTAGAAAGGGATCAGGAGCAAGCTGAGCAGGAATAGAGCCAATCCCCAGCCGAAAATCTGTCCCCGTAAATGGCGAAGCGTGGAGGTAAATTCAGCTCGCATGGCTCAAGCCTCCTTGTCTGCCGAGTCGTAGTAGGTCATGAAGATTTCCTCCAGGGAGGGGCGTTCGGTCTCGATCTCGATGACCGCCTGCCGGGCGAGTTCTTTGATCAGCCCGTCCATATCACCGGTTACCTGCAGAAGCACAGACTGTCCGCCGTCCTCGCTGATCACTGATACGCCCGGAAGCCTATTAAAAGTCTGCACATCGACCGGCTGCCTGAATCGGACGTGAGCACGCCGGACTGCACGCTTCATCAGATCGCTGGTCTCGGCGACTTCGATGATCTTGCCCCTTCGGATGATGCCGACACGGCTGGCGATGTGTTCGACGACGCTGATGATGTGCGATGAGAAGAAAACAGTTGCCCCGGATTCTCGGGCTTCGCCGAGGATCTTCAGCAGCTCGCGCTGGATCAGCGGATCAAGCCCGGTCGTTGGCTCGTCGAGCACCAGCAGTTGAGGATCGTGCATCAGCGCCTGAATCAGGCCGATTTTCTGTTTGTTGCCGTGCGAAAGGTTTTTGATTGGAAGGCTGAGATCCACTTCCAGTCTTTCGGCAAGTTCCCGAGCCCGCTCCAATCTTGAACGCTCGCCGCGCAGGTCCTGAAGATACCTCATGAGGGCGATACCGGTGAGGTTTCCTTCAAGGTTCAGCTCGCCAGGAAGGTATCCGCTCTTTGCCCGGACCTTGACGGGGTTTTGCTGCGGGTCGATACCGAGCATACGGATCTTGCCTGCATTAGGGCGGATGAGGTCCAGCATGCAGCGGATTGTAGTCGTTTTCCCGGCTCCGTTCGGACCGAGGAAACCGAAGATCTCCCCTTCGTCGACTGAGAGGTTGACGCCCTGCAAAGCCTTGACCTCGCCGTAATTCTTCTTCAAGCCCTCGAGCAGGATAGCGGGTTGGTCAGCCATCACAAAACCTCCAACGTGTGCCGCGGATAGCCATATGGCAGTATTCTACAAAATCAGCAAGGTGACCGCCTGATCCGAAACTGACAATTACGATATCGGAGCCCGACAACTACCACCCCGGTGCCGCTGTCAGCATGCTGATCATGATTGGCGATCGATGACTTTGGGGATGAAGTATAATCGCACCGGTTTTGAATGAATTCGATCAGACTTCGCCAAATTCATTGGGACGAAATCCAGGATCATCTTGAGCGATGCCTGCCGTTTGAGGGTTGTGGACTGCTGGCTGGCCAGAGGCAGCTTGTAACCGATGTCCAGCCGGTAACGAATGTCATGCGATCCGAAACCACCTATCGGATGGATGCGGGAGAACAGGTGCGGGCGCTGTTCGGGTTCGAAGCAGAAAATCTCGACCTGATCGCCATTTATCACTCGCATCCTTCGGGGCCTGAGATGCCATCCGAATCCGACCGTCAGCAGGCTTCCTACCCGGACGTAGCGCATTTGATCTGCTGCCGGGGTGACGGTGGATGGTCGGCCCGGGCATTCCGGATCGGTTCCGCGGGCGAAGTAAAAGAGATCGCTGTCGATTGGTTGAAATAACGAACTGGTGAATTCAGGGTTACGTTTTGCAGGTGCTGCCAGAGGGAGAGTGCGATGAGACTCGTTTTACAGAGCTTGCTGAGTTTGATCATAGCCTATCTGCTGGGTTCGTTCCCTTCAGGAGCTCTGGTCGTACGCCTTACGCGCGGGCGTGACATCCGCAAATGGTACAGCGGCAGAACCGGGGGAACGAACGTGATGCGGGTGGCTGGTCTTTGGGCTGGATTGGCGACCGCGATCGGCGATGTATTGAAAGCTTTCCTGGCGGTCCGGTTCGCGCGCTGGTTCAGTGGTGGATCAGCATGGGTCGAAGTGCTTGCTGGCACTGTGTCCATCATCGGGCACAATTACTCTCTGTTTCTCATCGAGCGCGTGAACGGCAAACTCCATTTCCGAGGAGGAGCCGGAGGAGCATCTGCATTCGGTGCAGCCATCGGCCTGTGGCCGCCGGTGGGCCTGATCATCCTCGGTGTGGGCGCAGCCGTGTACTACGGCATTGGATATGCCTCAGTAGCCACGATGTCGGTGCCGGTCATTTCGGGTGTGACGTTCGCGATCCGCGCCATATCCGGTAAAGGCCCCTGGATCTATGCCCTCTACGGATTGCTGGCTGAGATCTTCATTCTTTGGGCATTGCGCCCCAACATCCAGCGTCTGATAGCTGGCGAGGAGCGCCTGGTTGGGTGGCGCGCTCAGCGTCAACATAAAAACGCCGGGACAGCCGGCGAGAAAAACGGCGATGGAAACAGCGACGGGACGGGATCCTGAAGGGATCAGGTCAGGGCGAAAATCGCGCCGTATCCGATCAACGCTAGGACAGCGAACTCGAACACTCGACCCCGACTGAACTCCTCTTTACGGAAAGTATCCACCAACCCATTCTCAATATAAACAAGCAGGCCAATGGAAAGCGCAAGCCGGACCGGCGTAATGGGCCAGTAATGAGCCGCCCAAAGGATCTGACCCCCGATGACGCCAGCAACAAGCGCATCAAGGATTGCTGCCCGCAAGGCATGGCCTGCCAGCAGTTCCAGCCTCCAGGTGACGGCCGATATCGCCAGCAGCGCCACCGGAACGCTGTAGACGGCTCGCTGTCCGGTGGCACCCAGCGTGAAGAACGATCCGACGAGCAGCATGTAGGCCAAAGTGCGCAGGCCGATGGAAGCCAGGCCGAAACGTTCATCGTCTCGGTCGATGACGAGAAACTCGGCGTAGAGCACGCCAACGATCACCAGCGCGCCCAGCGGGAGTCCGATCCAGAGCGCAAGTCCTTGAGGCAGGCGTGTCAGGATCGCCCCTGCTCCCAAAGCTGCGAGGCCTGGAACGATCAAATGCGGTAGAGTCGAAAGCTCGGGTGAGTTTGCTGGATGGGATCGGACGAGCCAGTCAGCGCCGGCAGCGGTCAGCAGAGCGGCGACGGTGAGCATGATCAAGCGTGTATTCAGCACGATCCGAATCAGCACGCCGAATACCACGAACTCCGCCTCGTACGTCGGCAGGCTTACGATCCGGATCAGCGCATAGGTCAGGAGAACCAACGCCGTCAACATGCTCAGTCGGTCGGAATTTGGTGCAGGTCTCTCGCTCATGACGGTGGCATTCTAGCATCGCGCCTGCTGGTCTGTCCATCGATTTCGCGGTTGTTCGCTTTCGGAGATCGGATAGGTATAATGGCGGGCATGCCTGCAGTCATGATCGTGCTTGGATGGGCGCTGGGCGCTGTGATCAATCTTCTGGCTGATTGTCTGCCATTCACCCGGCGGGTAGAGCGACCGCGCTGCCTGGCATGCACAGCACCACGGCCACTGGCAGCCTGGTCTGCGATCCTTGCTCGTATCGGCGGCAGGTGGCGCTGCGATTACTGTGGAACGCCGATCCACTTGCGGAACCTTGTGGTTGAGCTCCTGGGTGCGGCTGGCGTACCCTTACTGTGGGTATTCCGGCCGCAGGCGGCAACTTTCTGGCCGGCACTGATCATTTCAGCGGTCTTCCTGCTGATCGCGGTGATCGACATCGAACACCGCCTAATCCTGCACGTGGTCACCGTTCCGGGCGCGCTGCTCTTTGCAATACTCGGCTTTATCGATCCTGATCTCGGCATCAAGCGGACCTTGATCGGGGGCGCTTTCGGCTTCTTACTCTTCCTGGTGCTCTATCTGCTCGGGACGGCTTTCTCTCGCTGGGTAGCAAGCAAGGACACGGCCGCGCGAGACGAGGTCGCGCTGGGCTTTGGCGATGTCACGCTCGCTACGCTGATCGGCCTGGCAGTGGGGTTTCCAGGTGTGATCGAGGCCCTGTTGCGCGGCATCCTCTACGCCGGGATTTTCAGCATTGCGTATCTAGTATTCATGTTCCTGCGGCGAAAATACTCCGCCTTCATGCCCATCCCCTACGGACCCTTCCTGATCGTGGGCGCGCTGTGGGTCTACTTTCAAGGCTGGACGAGCCTCGGCCGGCTGCTCGGGATGTAGATTTTCGGGAATCTGCCACACACTCTGTTCGGTTTCTGTTACAGACGCGTGTCGGGCGGCTGACAGTTTGCCCTGCTGGTCCTCCGGTACTACGCCAGCGTCATCCCGCTGCCCATATAATGTAGGCATCACCGGAAGGGAGAGGCATCGCTCGAGGTGCTGATGTTCCATTTTAAAGGAAAACCGATGAGAGGAAAGGGCAGGCGAAGGGTAAAATCGCGCGGCCAGAGCATCGTCGAATTCATGGTCCTGCTCCCGGTCCTGATCATGATGCTCTCCGGGCTGGTCGAATTCGGATTCATGTTGAACTACTACCTGGATCTGATCGACGCCGCCCGCGAGGCTGCACGCTTCGCGGCGAATGACGACCCGCTTCACAACGACGCCACCGGCGTTTACCAGGATCCGAATCCGGGATTTTACCTGCGAGCGCAAACGGTCGCACTGCAGTCGCTGAACATCGGTTCGGGTGGACAGATCACTCTTAATCCTGCAGCAGATGACATCGTGATCTCGGCCTATGGCGTGATCGGCGGGAATGTCACCCAGCGTTTCCCATCCGGGACAGGTGAAGTGTCGCTCTACTCGAACAAGAACTCCGGCTTGGACACGGTGAATGATATCGAGGCCAAGCTGGACAATC
The DNA here is from genome assembly GCA_037379555.1 of Anaerolineales bacterium. Classification (GTDB taxonomy): domain Bacteria; phylum Chloroflexota; class Anaerolineae; order Anaerolineales; family E44-bin32; genus E44-bin32. The sequence goes on from JARRJK010000022.1 coordinate 41,902, forward strand.
TGGCACCAAACACGGGCCTCGTCTCGGTCGAAATCTACTACGATTATTACATGGTGCTCGGCTTGCCCTGGATCCGAGCGTTTGTCCCTGACC
>JARRJK010000023.1:0-23086 GCA_037379555.1 Anaerolineales bacterium
CGACGGCCGCCTGAATATCACGACCAGCTGCCTTGAAAAACATGTGCGGGATGGCCGCGGGGAGGCGGTCGCGCTGCGCTGGGAATCCGAATCCGGCCTTTCCGCCACCCTGACATACGCCGAGCTTGAGTCCGCTGTGAGCCGGGCAGCGAACGCGCTGCGCTCGCTTGGGCTTGCAAAAGGGGACGTCATCGCGCTCTATATGCCGATGGTGCCGGAAATTGTGATCGCGATGCTGGCGGTTGCCGCCATCGGCGGGGTGATCCTGCCGCTTTTCTCTGGATTCGGCGAGGAGGCGGTCCTGACCCGTCTGCGGGACGGTGGTGCGAAGGCGCTTTTCACGGCCGACGCGTTCATGCGGCGCGGCAAGCTCAACTTGATGAAATCCGTCGCCGACCGGGCGCTTGAACACCTGCCTGCAGTGGAAGCGGTGATCGTACTCCGCCACCAGGATCTGGAAATCGAGATGCAGCCTGGACGTGATCATTGGTGGCATGAACTCATTTTGGATCAAAAGGCAGAAACGGTGATCGAAGACACCGCTGCCGAAGACCCACTGCTGCTGATCTACACTTCCGGCACGACCGGCAAGCCGAAGGGCGCGGTTCATACACACTGCGGATTTCCGGTCAAGGCCGCCCAGGACATGGCTTTCGGCACAGATGTGCATGCTGGAGATGTCATCTACTGGATGACCGATATGGGCTGGATGATGGGACCGTGGCTTGTATTCGGCGCGCTACTGCTCGGCGCTACATTCCTGCTGTATGATGGGGCGCCGAATTATCCTGGCCCGGGCCGGACCTGGGAGCTCTGCGCCCAGCATGGTGTGAACGTACTGGGCCTCTCCCCAACGCTCATCCGCTCCCTGATGCCATTAGGGCTCGAGCCGGTTCGCAAGCACGATCTCAGCCGACTGCATACGTTCGCCTCGACCGGCGAACCCTGGAATCCCGATCCCTGGAGATGGCTCTTCGACCAGGTCGGTGGGGGGAAGCGCCCGATCATCAACTACTCGGGCGGCACAGAGATCTCCGGCGGCATCCTGATGGGTAACCCGCTGCTTCCGCTCAAACCATGCGCCTTCTCGGCTCCCTGCCCGGGGATCGCCGCCGACGTCTTCGATGAGGATGGCCAACCAGTGCGCGGCCAAGTCGGCGAGCTGGTGATCAAGGCGCCCTGGATCGGAATGACGCGCGGCTTCTGGCACGACCGCCAGCGGTACCTTGACACGTACTGGTCACGTTGGCCCGATGTTTGGATGCATGGCGATTACGCCGCGGTTGACGAGGATGGCGCCTGGTATATCCTCGGCCGCTCGGATGATACGCTCAAAGTGGCCGGGAAGCGCCTCGGTCCGGCGGAAGTCGAATCGATCGTCATCGAGCACGCGCTCATAACGGAGGCAGCTGCCGTCGGCATTCCCGACGAGGTGAAGGGCAGCCAATTGGCGGTGTTCTGCGTTCTCGTGCCAGGGGCTGTCGGCAGTGCGGCCGTCGCAAAGGCTGTGCGCGAGCATGTGATCTCGGCCCTCGGCAAGCCGCTCGCACCCAGCGTGGTCCACTTCGTGTCCGATCTTCCCAAGACCCGCAACGCCAAGGTCATGCGGCGCATGATACGGGCAGCCTACCTCGGTCTCGATCCAGGCGATACCTCAGCTCTGCTGAACCCGGAGCTGCTGGAGGAGTTTCGTAAGCTGGGGAGTTCCACATCCCAGGAGAGTCACTCTGCGTGACCGGCCGTCGCTTTGAAATGACGTTCGGCATGCGCTCGTCCACACTCATCAATCGGCACGTCGTCGACCGCCCAGGACAAACAGGTGGATTCGGGAGAAAGCTCACATGGATTTTGACCTGAATGAAGAACAACGCATGTGGAAAGCAGCCGTGCATGAATTCTGTGCGGAGCAGGTGAAGCCAGCGGCAGCCGATTGCGATGAGCAGGCCACCCTGAATGAAGCCGCCTTCGGAAAAATGGCCGCCCTGGGGCTGCTGGGGCTCAGCATCCCCGAAAGCTACGGCGGTGCAGGCGTCGATGCGATCAGCGCCGCGCTGACGAATGAAGAACTGGGCTGGGCGGACGGCGGCACTGCGCTCTCAGTCGCAGCTCATAACGGGCTAGGCTGCACGCTGATCGCGACCTATGGCAGCGAGGAACAGAAGCAGCGCTGGCTGCCTGATCTGGCGCGGGGGAAAGGGCTGGGCGCATTGGCGCTTACCGAACCGGCTGCCGGTTCGGACCTGGTCGGCGGAGTGCAGACGCGTGCTGCGCTCGAGAACGGAAACTGGGTGATCTGTGGGAGCAAAGCCTGGATCACCAATGCCAGCTATGCTTCGATCATCATCACATTTTGCCGGACGGCTGAAGGCGACGATTCAGGTTCCTTCAGTCTGATTGTCGTGCCAGCGGACGCGGACGGACTGCACATCCATCCCCAGGAGAAGAAGATGGGAGTGCGCTCATCCCCCACACACGCCCTGACCTACGATGAGGTGCGCGTGCCCGAGGATTACGTGCTCGGCGAGCCGGGTGAGGGCCTGTACCAGACACTGCAAACGCTGGATGGCGGGCGGATCAGCATTGGCGCGCTTTCGGTCGGTCTGGCGCGTGCGGCACATGAGGAATCGATCCGCTACGCTAAGGAACGGCAGGCTTTTGGACGCTCGCTCTCCAGGCACCAGGCTATCCAGTGGATGATCGCCGATGCCGCGACCCAGATCGAGGCTGCACGGCTGCTTGTCCTGCGCGCAGCCTGGCTGAAAGAAAAAGGCGAGTTCTTCAATCGCGAGGCCGCGATCGCCAAACTGTATGCCACCGAAATGGCTGAATCGGTCGCGCGCAACGCGATTCAAATTCTCGGCAGTTACGGCTACAGCCGTGAATATCCGGTCGAGCGGATTTACCGTGATGCGCGTTTGATGACCATCGGCGAAGGGACGAGCGAGGTCCAGCGCATGGTCATCGCGCGAAGAGAGCTTGGCGGAGAGTGATCCCGGTCGGAACATAAAAAGCGGCGGCGAGCGCCGCCGCTTGGCTTTCTTCTACCTCTGTTTACTGAGCGATCTGCTCCAGGGCAGGTTCGAGATCATCAGCCGTTACTCGACCCAGCCACTGCTCCACGATCTTCCCTGAACCATCAAGCAGGAAAAGATGCGGTTGGACCCGGTAGCCCAGTTCGCGTTTGAAGGGCGTGGTGTCCGGGTCATCGATATCAAGATAAACAAATCGGACTTTCCCTGAGTACTTTGCTTCCAGCCCATGCACGATGGGCGCGATGGCTCGACAGGTCGGTCACCAGAAGGCGAAGAATTCCACCAACTGCGGTTCTCCAGAGGCCAGCTGAACAGTGGCTGGATTGGTCGCCTCCAGAGCCGACTTCACGACGACGGGGGTCGGGATGGAGACCTGCGCGGTGGTGGCGGTGGGCGTGGCCTCCTGCTGCGCCAGTACTGGCGTGTTTGAAGGCACCGCTGGCGGTGCCATTTCCTCGACCTGCTGCGCCGCCGGCGTACCCGCCGAGCAGGCTGAGATCACGAGCATCAGCCCGACAACGGCTAACCATGCTCCATAGCGTCTCAATCGCATGTCACTCCTCTGTTCAATCGAATCCACGCTTTTCAGGTGGAATTGTATCCGCTGATTCTTAAACGGATCTTACAGGTGCACGTATGGCGGGGTATCAGATCTCATGGAGCAAGCATGAAATTCTGCCGGTACAGGATCAAGTCTTCCTGTTCCCAGGATTTAAGGTCCGCGAGCTCGATGAACGCCCTGCGGAATACCAGGCTGACCTCGACCATCGCTGCCCCGTTGTCCGGGGATCTGAAGATGAATTGGGCGCGGTCCGCCTGGAATGGTTTCAAGCGGGTATCCTCGAGCATCCGGACTGGCTTCCAGTAGGCGCCCGTAGGCGAGATGCCGGTCCACTGCTCTTCGAGAATCAGCGCGTAACCCTTGCCGGGCAGTCCGCCAAAGTACCCATTCGACGGCCGCCCTTCGCCGGCCCAGTCCGGCAGCTGCGGGCCGTCAAGCTGTTCGAGTGCACTGCCGCTTGAATCCTGGGCTTTCACGATCAGCAGCAGCTGCCGCAGAGGACTATCTGTGGGAAAGTTGTGGCCGGTGTTTTCGTTGATGATGGTGGCGTCAACCGAGATCTGGGCTTCAGTCTGTGAAACTGAGGCATCAAACGTCAGCCCGCCCCGCAGAAAATCCTCGTCACGGACGCCGAGCATGCGGTGGCTGAAGATTTGCTCCGGATCACGCTCCAGCCCGCCCGCCGATTCGAGTACAAAGCGGTTGGCGCCGCTGTGAGGCATGTGGCAGTCCTGGCAGGTCTGACCACTGACCGGGTCGCTGTAAGGACTCTCCAGCCACTCGCCGAACGAGTTGTAGATCACGGTGTCCCAGAAGACACCGTAGTGACACGCAGCGCAAAAAGCGCTTTCGGTCTGCAGCTGTGAGTAGGTATCCTCTCCCGGTGCGACGTCATCGTACGGCCCGGCGAAAAACTGATGCCCTTCGAAGGGCCGGCGGAATGACAGCGACAGGACACCCGGCATGTTGTCCTGCGGCAACCCTGTCGCTGGATCGAGTCGAATGTCCCACACTTTGTGGCAGAAATCGCAGGGGATACCCTCCGCTTCCACCCCGCTGACCGTAATGGGGTCCACGCCATAGGCATTGTTAGCCGCCGCTGCCGGAAGATGGCATGCGCCGCAGTTGCCGGCCGACTGTGGAAAATCCAGTTTGTATCCCGGCCCGAAATAAGGTTGATCCGGATCGGGCGGGATGGGAAGCGCGCCATAATCACGCGTGTTGGCGAAGCGGGTGGGTGGGCTTTGCTCGCCGGCGAGGTTGGTGCCGTAGTACATGCTCAGAAAACGCGGGTTCGAGGCGGTTTGCGAGTGGGCGTCCTGGAGCCATTCATCCACTGGCAGAAAAAAATCCAGGTCGGCACCTGCGCGGCTGTGGCAGGCGGCGCAGCCCTGATCTTCGCCCTGGCCAGCCATCAGCGTCGAGGGTAGCCAGGCGTACTCCGGGTTGTCCTGATCGGAGTGGGCTTGCAGTTCGATAAGCACCTGCCCAGCACCTGGCATCGCTTGAACCGGCCCGCCGCAGAAATACTCTTCCGCCCATGCCGTCAGGTTCACGGTATCCGGATCAAGCCCATCCAGGCTGAGCACGAAATTTCCATTCTCGTCCGCCTGCACCCATCGATCAGTGGCCTGGACCCGAACGACGGCGAATGAAACCGGTCCGGATTCATCGACCACGATTCCCTTGATTTCATCGGGCGGAGGATTCAAAGACTCAGGCGAAGCCCCGCCTGGCTGCGCGGCAGCTGGGTCCCGAGCAGCCGAGTCAGCCCAATCCGGCACTTGCCCAACCATACAGCCGGCACACAGCATGAGCAGCAAGCCGGCCAGCATAATCCCCTGTGCCCCCTGGCAGCGAGCCCGGGCATTCGACCAGACTCGCCTGACGACCGGCGGATGGTTTACCGCTGCGGAGGCGCGAACGTGACGGATGCTCTGCACGCTGGGTGGCCCTCGCTGGCTTTTCCTTCGTTCAACCCTGGCGTCGGCGGCGGGCGAACCATAGCAACCCGACGCTGAGGCTAAACGGCAGGTAGCTGCCAGGGCACCAGCCGTTCGACGGCTTCCCTTCATCTTCGACTGGTTGAGGGCTCGGTTCAGCCGCTCCTTGCCCCCCTTCGATTGGTACTTCGCGAGTAGGTGCAGTTGCCATCCCCTCCTCGGATGAGTCGCTGTCTGTCTCCTGCCCGGCGGGGGGTATCGGTGCCGTTCCAAATCGGAACACGCCCGCCCCCTCCGTTGAAGCATAGAGAACGGTCCCATCCTGTGAAATTTCCAGGTCCTCGACCGCCCTGTTGGTCAGTCCCTCATTCATGGCATGCCAGGTTGAACCTGCATCGGTTGAAACAAATACACCGCTGTCGAGCGTGCCCAGATAGAGCGTTTGTGGGTGTTCCGGATCGAGCACCAGATCCATCGCCTGGGTTTCAGGCGGCAACCCGGCTGAGGAAGCCTGCCAGGTGAGGCCGCCATCACGGCTGAGCGCAAAACCCGCCCGGAAAATCCCTGCATAAAGCAAGTCGGAGTCGTGCGGATCGACCGCCAGCGCTCTGACCGCCACCTCTTTCCGCACCTCCGGCGCAACACTGTCAAGATTCAGTCCGGCCGTAAAAGGAGTCTTGCTGACCAGCAGCCAGCTCTGGCCGTCATCATCGGAGCGGTAAAGCCCCTCCGCATAAAGAGCGGCATACCATACGCCCCCGCCGGCTGGTGAGTGGGCGATGGCTGTTACATTGCCCTGGGTGAGTGACGTCCGGCTCCAGGTCCGACCTCCGTCATGGGAGATAATCAGCCCTTCTCCTGGATTGTCCTCGCACCACACCCTTTCGTAACACATGCTATTCTGCACACTGGCCAGCACCTGTCCTGAATGATCAAAATCATACAGGAAGCGGGTGATGATGACCTGGCCGAATTGCTCCGGTGTCCAAAATCCCGTACTGATCCCCTCCCAGGTTGATCCGGAATCCCAAGTTACCTTTGGACCCGGTCCTGCGTCCTGAAGCGTGGTGAGTGCGTGCTGCGCATCGAACGGGTCAACCGCGATGGCAACGCCTTCCAGCGTTCTAGCCGGTCCACGTGCGATACCCTGCCAGGTCGCACAAGCGTCATCCGACCGGAAGAGTCCGCTGCGGGCGGAAGCATAGAGCCTGGCGGGGTTATCCGCCGCCAGGCTGATCTGTCCCATCATCGCACCAGTGTAGCCTCGGCTGGAATTGCTCCAGGTGCGGCCGCCGTCCTCCGTGATGAAGGCCCCTCCCACGTAGTTGTTGACATACAGGCGGTCCGGGTCATCCAGATCGCACTGCGCGTCGATCGGAAAGCCCGCCGGGATGCCGTCCGGCCCCCAGAAGTGGGTGCCGCCGCTCGGCTCAATCCAGGTTTCGCCACCATCTGTGCTGCGGAAGAAGCGATCAACCGAAGCCACGTAAATTACATCGGGATCTGATTCGCAGATCTCGACCACGCTGAGGTTGTTGGCATCGAACAATTCCTGCCACGTATCGCCGCCATCCAAGGTGCGGTACAGGCCGCCCGCCGGTCCGTACATATCATCGCCGGCTGCGGCGTAGAGAATTTCAGGGTTCAGCGGGTGCATGTACAGGCTGCCGATGTACAGATCCTCGGGATGAAAGCCGTTGTTGACTCCCAGAACCTCCCAGGTCCGGCCGCCGTCCCGGCTGCGCAGCACACCCACACCGCCCGGCTCGCGCCGCTCCGGTACGGCGTTGGCGGCCTCACGGTCGAAGATGCCGGTAGAGACGTAGATTAAATCGGTGTTTTCCGGGTTGATCCAGATGTAACGCGCCAGGTTGTCGCCATACCAGATGCGCTGCCAGTGCTCCCCGGCGTCGGTCGTCTTATAGACCACACCCTTCGTCTGGTCCAGCCCGAGGCCAGGCAAGGGATCGCCATGCCACTCCCAGCTCGAAACCTCCCCGGCCATGTACACGACATTCGAGTCGCCCGGCTCGACCGTGAAGCCGCGCACGGAGATGAATTCCTCCTGCACGCCTTGATTCATCATCGTCCAATTCTCGCCGCCATCGTCCGTGCGGTAGATGCCGCTGGAATACTGAGTCCCTGCCCAAAGGCGGTCGGGATTGTTGGGATCGATCGAGATCGAAAAGACCGGGATCTCATTGCTCGAGGCCCCGAGCCTGGTCGTTATACCGTCACTGGCTGGCTCCCAGGAAAGACCGCGATCGAATGATTTGAAGACGCCTGCCTTCCCATCGCTGACATAGAGGATATCGTGATTCTGAGGGTGCATGCGGATGTCGTAGCCCAAACCTCCCGATGGCCCCCCACAATAGGTCCAGCTTTCCTGCTCAACCGTCTCCCCCTGCCCTGGCAGCTGGTCCTCCGGCACCGGTGGGACAACTTCTCCGCCACCTTCCACTGTTTCCTCTCCTCCGGCAGGGAGCAGTGCTTCCAGCACGAGATCGTCGAAAACCGCCCCACCCTCACCTTCCGCGCGCAGCAGCACCCCACCGGGCGGCAGGTCCTCGGTCGGCATGAAATCGATCGAAACCCTGAGGTCCGGGATGCGTATCTGGTGTCCATCGGGGGTGATTCGAATGCCGACCTCCACCCAGCGTTCAGCCGGCAGCCCGATATCCGTTCCGGCCACTTCCTGAACCTGGCCCGATGCCTCACGCAGTACCGTCATCCGATCGGGCTGGATGGACAGGACATAGGCGCTCGAATCGGTACGCTGGTAGTGCACTTGGGCCAGCGCTTGGTCGAAACGCATGACCCGAATCGTGATCGACTGCGCGGCGACCGGCAGGAAGGCGAACCCTTCCGGCTCCAGTTGCAGCGTGCCATTAACGACGGATGCCCCGGGAGAGCGCTCCCATCCTGGCAGGGAGGGATCGTCAAACGTCTCCCTGAACTCACCTTCCTGCGCATCGGCGATCGCAATCGATCCGAGGCCGAGCAGCATGACCATGAGCGGGACCAAGAGGACCTGCAGCGTATGCCGTTTCATGTTCCATCTCCTGTGTCGATTCCAGCCCATCAGGGCAGTTCGTCCAGCCATTCATCGGGGAGAACAATCATGTACGTATCGACCGCGCCTGTACCCGATCGGCCCCAGTTGCTGGTGAACAGCACGCGTGTGAAATCCGGGTTCACACTGGCATGCGGTTCGGCCCAGTAATCCTGTTCCTGATGACTGTCAACCGTGGAATACGTGGAAGCAAGGCGGACAATCCGCCCACCGGGTTTGAGTTCCAGGGCGAAGATGACATCGTCCATCCAGGTCTCTGCCGGCAGGGCTCCCTCATGCGTTGAAACCAGGACCCAACCAGGCATGTGCGCCGCGCGACCTGAAAAATGAAAACCGAGCGGTGAGTGGCTGAAATCAATCGGGAGCAGGGGTGTGATCTCCCCGGACTCAAGGTCCAGCATGGAAATCTCATCTCGCCGGATGTCCTGGAACACGAGCAGCTCGCGGCCTGCGGTGTCGATGGCAGTGTCAGAATGCCCGACAACCGGCAGCAGGTTGCGAACCCGCTGCAGATCGCTGTCGTAGACCATCAAACCGCAGGGATGCAGTTCGTCACCCCTTTGCCCGGTTTGGCAGACCTCATCGTGATAGACCAGCAGGTAGCTGCCGAGCGGGCTGATGCTGACCGAGTCGATGGGGACACCATCCGGCAGGCGCCGCACTGACAACACCCGATCTCCGCGTAGGTCGTACACAAGCAGAGCGACCGGGTTCCAGTCCTCGTCCTGTGCCAGCAACCCCCATGTGGAGCCGTCGGTTGAAGGGCTGCCCTCATAGCGGGTCCAGACGGTTATCAGGTCTTCGTCCGGAAGATCATCTGCGAAGTCGTGCCTCACCGATTGAATCCCGGTTTTAAGGTCCAACGCCAGAAGCGTGGTCCCTTCGATGCTGAAGATGAGAAATGGATCCTCCGCTGCCCAACGGGGTTCAACGCCGAGGGGAAGCTGCGCCAGTGGATCGAGCGACAACGCATCGTACAGGTACCAGTTCGATTCGGTGCTCCGCAGGAGCAGAAGGGTGCCATCGGCGTTGAAGGACTGCACTCGCGAATACTCGTTCTTCAACCCCAGCGAAGGATCGTCGTCTGGAAGGTCGGTGTGGCGATCGCTGACACGAATGATGCAGGTTCCATACAGTGGATCCCGGTAGGCGGAGCGAGGAGGGGGTTCAGGTATACCTACCGAACGGTACACCAAACTGTCCATGATCCATGAAACCGGATCCGATCCGCATCGGGCATCCACCGTTACCCCGCTCGGGGAGAGACCTGGAAGCGGGATATCCAGCGGTCGCCCATACTGATCCCGATCGATGGATGGAGGTGCCGATGCCGTGCACGCTGCAAGGGTAAAACTGAGCATAAGGGGGATGAATAAGCCCAAAATCCGAGCCCGGCGAGGGATCCGGGACCAGCGGCAGCGGATCACCCATGGCAATCGAATGGAAGGTGAACATGGGTTGGAGGGAACAAAACCTGATGACTCCTGCTCAAACCCACCCGGCTCCAGGTCTGGCGACCTGATCGGAACTCTGAAGCATGCCATCGGTCCATTCCCCGATGCACCCGAGACCTGCACAATGTAGCCCCATTGTTTCGGCGGGGCAACTCCAGGACACAATCCAAGAATCTTCGTGATAGACTCCTCCCGATGCGCTCAAAGAGAAGGACCGACTTCGTACACCTGCTCCCGCTGGCAACCGTCTCCATCCTGTTTGGGGGGCTGATCGTCGCCTGCTCTCAGCCAACTGAATCCGCAGTGGGAACCGATACATCCCGCCCATTCAGTCCTTCCCCCAACCTGCCCAGCGCCACGGTCCAGCCCAGCCCATCACCAACAAGCCATGACACAACCCCCATTCCCGCCACGGAAACGCCCAGCCTCGATGCCTGGCAGTTTGCCCCAATTTTGCCTGAGGTAAGCGCTGCGATGCGCGAAGTCTACGAGCGTGGACAGTCGCTGGGCAACGATCCGCATGCGTTCTCAAAGATCGGCGATTCAGAGACGTTCACCAGCTGGTTCCTGGCACCCTTTGACCAGCACCCGCCGACCTATGACCTGGGGCCGTACACCGAATTGCAGGCTGTCATCGATTATTTCCAGGGCTCATTTGCCCGCCAGAGCCTGGCGGCACGGCAGGGCTTTAACGCTGCCTCAGTCTTCGCCCCGCTGTGGGCTGACCCAGCGCAGTGCGAAGCGGGTGAGACGCCGCTCGCCTGCGAGTTCCGCGTGCACCACCCGAGCTTCGTCTTCATCCTGCTCGGGACAAACGATTACCTGCACCTGGACGAATTCGAGGAGCAAATGCGTAGAATCATCGAGTTCTCGCTCGACCAGGGCGTCGTTCCAATCATCGGCTTGAAGGCGGATAATCTGGAGGGTAACCACAGCATCAACCGCACGCTGTATCGCCTGGCAGTGGAGTATCAACTCCCTTTATGGAACTTCTGGCGGGCCGTCCAGGGATTGCCATTCAACGGGTTGGATGAAGACCAGGCGCACCTGACATTCGGCGTCAACGAATTCGGCAACCCGGATGCGATGCAGCGGGCATGGCCAGTTCGAAACCTGACCGCCTTGCAATCACTGGATCGCGTGTGGCGCGGTGAGAGCGCGCCATAAACCAGCCGCCCGGACGCCTCAAGGCAGGCTGCGCTATAATCGCGTTAGCCCAGTAAACAAGGGATGATCATGGAACAGCCCATCGTTGAATGCATTCCCAATTTCTCCGAAGGAAGACGCACAGAGGTTGTGGAGGAGATCCAGGCTGCAATCGCAGCCGTCCAGGGCGTCCATGTCCTTGACCGCCATATGGATGCGGATCACAACCGGTCGGTGATCACCTTCGCCGGCCAGCCAGAGGGCGTGCTGGAAGCCGCCTACGCCGCGATCGCCCGCGCGGCTCAGTTGATTGATCTCGATCAGCATGAAGGGGAACATCCGCGCATCGGCGCGACGGATGTGGTGCCCTTCGTGCCGATCCAGGGCGTGACCATGGATGAATGCGTTGAGCTTGCCCGACGGCTCGGTCACAGGGTGGGAGAAACGCTGAGGATTCCCGTTTACCTGTACGAGTTTGCTGCTTCCCGCCCCGATCGCGTTAACCTGGCGGACATTCGCAAGGGCGAATATGAGGGTCTAAAGGCCGAGATAACCAATAATCCCGACCGCCTCCCGGATTTTGGTCCGGCGAACGTAGGATCTGCAGGCGCAGTTGTCATCGGCGCGCGAGTGCCATTGATCGCATACAACGTCTACCTGACGACAGACGATGTGGGCATCGCCGACGAGATCGCCAGAGCCGTACGCCATTCATCCGGCGGGCTGCGCTATGTTAAAGCACTCGGCATGCTCGTCGATGGCCGGGCTCAGGTCTCGATGAACCTGACCGATTACACCCGCACGCCGATTGCGCGCGTGGTCGAACTCATCCGCGGCGAAGCAAGGCGTCACGGCGTGGCCGTCCACCACTCCGAACTGGTCGGCTTGATCCCACAGGCTGGCCTGATCGAGGCTGCGCGCTGGCACCTGCAGCTGGACCAGTTCAAGCCGGAGCAGATCCTGGAGAATCGGCTGTTTGAGGCGATCCGCGCCGATAAACCGGGAGGCGATGCGTTTCTCGAAGCACTCGCCTCTAGCGAGCCTACCCCCGGTGGGGGTTCCGCTGCAGCCTACGCTGGAGCGATGGCCGCTGGCCTGGTAGCGATGGTGGCGCGTGTGACGATCGGGAAGAAAAAATACGCACAAGTTGAGAAGCGCATGAAGGAGATCGCGTCCGAAGCGGATGATCTCAGGCAAACCCTTGCCGAGGGCGTGGGGCGTGATGCCCGAGCATTTGAGGCCGTCATGGAAGCCTACCGGCTTCCAAGAAAAACCGAGGACGAACAGGCGGCGCGCGTGAGCGCGATCGAAGGGGCGACGGCGTACGCCGCGCAGGTTCCGCTCGAAGCCTGCCGCCTGGCTGTGCAGGTTCTCGCCCTGGCACGGGAAGCCGGAGCTACCGGGAATGTAAACGCGGTCAGCGACGCCGGTTCCGCAGGGGCCATGGCGCGCGCGTGCCTGACAGCGGCTGCGATGAACGTGCGTATCAATGCCATCAGCTTGAAGGAGCGAGCGCAAGCTGAGGCTTGGCTCGCCGAGCTGAAGGCATTGGAAACGGAAGCCGAGGAGCACGAACGGGCGCTGGTGGAAGCGATCAAAGAGCGGGGTGGAATCTGACCCTGCGCGGGACACAGGTCAAACGCCCTGTGAAACTTGCAGGGCGTTTTCGTATATACAGGATTTGGGGCGAACAGCGAGCCGACGCACAGGTCAGCCCCTGACTGTGTCAATGACCTTCATCGGATCCACAGGCGCGGGCTGACAGATAGGTCAGCCCCTACGATTGACAATCAACCCTGATCCGATGCAGCGGTGCCTACCAACCGCTGGCCTCGAACATCTCCTCCAAGAACGCCTCACGCTCCTCGGCTGTCATCGGGCGGGGTTGGGCGTAATTCTCGAGCAAGGCTGTCAATAACTGGGTGCTGATGTGCCGGCCTGCATAGAAGACGTGCCGGTCGAGGAATTCCTCGCGCATGGCAAGCGTCTGCATCTGGTCGAAGAACAGGTTCCCCAAACCGTAGTGGATGAATCCCTCATGGTAGAACTCCATCCCCTGTGGTTGATGGGCTTGGCTGCCGCTGACGATGACCGCGCCAGCGTCGACCGCCTTACGGAATCCCTCCCGCTGCTGAGGTGTGACGGTCGTGTTCTCTGCCCACTGATAGGTAAAGATTGTGAGAAAGCCCTGATCCCGCAGTTCCTCAACCGTGTCGAAAATCTGGTCGTTGCATGGTGCCGCGCCTGGAGTCAGGTTGCCGGCCCAGGCGTAATTCGGGCCGGCGACATTGCAACCGATGAACGCCAGCTTGTTGCCATGGTGTTCGAGCAGCACCGGCTGCATGGAATCGACCAGATCCTCGCCCCCACCGAATGTGTACCATCCCTCCTCATCGTATAAGCGCAGTGTTTCACGGAAGGCATCCTTACCGAAGTCGTTGCCGTGATTGCCAGTGAGCTCGATCAGATCGACATCGATCCATTCCAATAGACCGATATACTTCGGATCGGAGCAGAAGTGCAGCCCTTCCTGGGATGGATCCGGATACGGGCAATACGGCGTAAACGAAACCTCATTGCTGACGTGAGTCAGATCAGGCTCCAGCAGCCAATCCCGTATTTGTTCAGCCGGGTAGTTGATGCCGTTGCGTTCCATTTGCCAGGCGGTCGCCCGGGTCAGGGCTGTGACCCCGGTCATCAGAACGACCGTCATGCGGTCCAGATCTCGGTTCGTGCCAGGCACATCAAGCGCCGCGGCAACCTCCTCCCTCAGGTCGGCATCGCCGCTCAATCCGAACGCAACCTTCAACGGATAATCTGGCGGTACCTGCGCCGCTTCAAGCGGCGACCAGCCATCGACCGCCAGGACTTTCCAACGCGGCTCCAGTCGCTCGAAGGGCACGATCGAGAGCGTACTATCCGAGATCCAGCTCAGCGTAAGCAGCGTATCGGGAGGGACGGCGTGCACGATCGAGCCATCGGGTTCGCCGAGCTGCGTCTGGATAGCCGGCAGTGTATCCGGCGCGAGATACATTGGCCCGCTTGCACGCAAGCCGCCATGCCAGCGCATGCCGAGCTCCCCGAGGGTCATGCCCTCCTGTGTCGAAGGGAAGCGAGCGACGAGAGCGTAGATCCACTCGGAGAGCGGCAGGTCGGCATCAGGTTCAAAGCGCACAAGCGCTGTCTCGCGTTTGGTCACGATCTGGATCCGGTCGCTCCCTCCATCCAACTCGGACTTGATCCTGTTCCTCAGTTCATCCGGAATGGCGGGGGAGAGCCAGAGCGTGATCACATCCGGTGTTGGCGCAGCCGTCGCGGGTTGAAAGGCGGTTGCCGTCGGCGTGGCGATCGAGCCGCGCGTGATCGTGGCCGTCGACCGTGGTAACGGTTCGGGCAGCCAGCGGGAACATCCGCCGAGCATCACCATCAGGAGAAGCAACCTGAAAAAACAGCGGCGTCTGAGACGCATATGAAGGGAAGCGCGCATGGCGAGCTTGATTATGCCACGCCGCCCGGGTCGTTGCCAGAGCCCCGCCAGGGCTTGGCCTGATACTGATGCTTGACGGGACATTAAAGCGATGGTACCGTTGCTGCATGATTCGCCTGACATCGATCCCGATGATGTTCGCGCCGGCCCCTAGCTGCTTCCATACGGAGCGGGCGCTGGTTCGCGGGTGTTGATGTAGTCCACCCCGAATCGGGCGGATCAAACGATCGGCGAACCTGTGCCCCGCTTCTACCGGGGCGTTTTTATTTTCAAGAACAACAGCAGTGGCGGCTCTGCCAGCATCGAAACAGGAGGACTTCAGCATGAGAATGAGCAAACTCTTCAGCCAGACGCTGCGCGATCGGCCCTCGGAGGCCGACGTCCCCAGTCACGAACTGCTGCTGCGGGCGGGCTTTATCCGCCAGCTGGCGGCGGGTATCTTTACCATCCTGCCGCTGGCCAAGCGTTCGATCACGAAGATCGAGAACATCATGCGCCAGGAGATCAATGCCATCGGCGGTCAGGAGATCATGATGCCGGTTGTCCATCCGGCTGACATCTGGAAGGAGACCGGGCGCTGGTACCAGATCGGTTCCGAGATGGGGCGCTTCAAGGATAAAGCCGGGCGCGACATGGTTCTGGCGTTGACGCATGAGGAGGTTGTGGCTGACCTGGTGCGCAAGGAGATCCACTCTTACCGCCAGCTGCCTCAGTTGATCTACCATATTCAAACCAAGTGGCGTGACGACCCTCGGCCGCGAGCGGGATTGATCCGGGTGCGCGAGTTCACCATGAAAGACAGCTACAGCCTGGATGCCGACTGGGAGGGGCTAGACAAGCAGTACCGCGCCCACTACCAGGCTTATTTCAATATTTTTCACCGTTGCCGCCTGCCGGTGATCGCGGTCAAATCAGACGTCGGCATGATGGGCGGCAGCATGGCGCACGAATTCATGTACATCACGCCCGTCGGCGAGGACACACTGCTTCTATGCGACGAATGCGGCTATGCTGCCAACCGCCAGATCGCCCGCTTCCAGAAGCCAGCTGCCCCAACCGAAGAGTTAAAGGCGGTCGAGAAAGTCTCCACTCCGGACACGAAAACGATCGCCGGATTGGCGGAGTTGTTGGGCGTTCCGACCGCGAGAACCGCTAAGGCAGTTTTCATGATCGCAACGATTCCACAGGGAACCGAAGTCGAAGAGCGCTTCGTGTTCGCCATCGTGCGCGGCGATATGGACCTGAACGAGACCAAACTTGCCAATGCGGTTAAAGCCAAGGAGCTCCGCCCGGCGACGGATGACGAGATTCGGACGGTCGGAGCTGTCCCAGGCTATGCCTCTCCGGTTGGCTTAACGGATGTCCTGGTGGTCGTCGACAACATCATTCCGGAATCCCCGAACCTGGTAGCCGGCGCGAACGAAGCAGGGTACCACCTGCTGAACACCAACCTTGGACGCGACTACGAGGCGGAAGTCGTCGCCGACATCGCGCTGGCAGAAGAAGGCGCAGCCTGCCCAGAGTGCAGTCATGCGATGCGCACGGTACGCGGGATTGAAGTTGGCAACATCTTCAAGCTGGGCACGCGCTACAGCGTGGATATGGAGTGCACCTTCCTCGATCAGAACGGCGATAAGCAGTACGTGATCATGGGCTCGTACGGCATCGGCAGCGGACGGCTGCTGGCCTCAGTGGCTGAGGAATACCATGACGAAAACGGCCTGATCTGGCCGATCAGCGTTGCACCCTACGCGATCCACCTGGTCGCGCTCAAGGGTGGGGAAAGCGAAGCACAGAAACTCTATCAGCAGCTGAATGAAGCGGGCTTTGAAGTGCTGTACGACGACCGCGAGGAGAGCCCGGGGGTGAAATTCGCCGATGCGGACCTGATCGGCATCCCGATCCGGGTCACGGTCAGCTCACGCTCGCTTAAGAACAACTCGGTCGAGCTCAAACGTCGCGATCAGAGCGAAACCGAGCTTGTCCCCCTTAAGGAAGCGGCGGAGCGCCTCGAAAAGCTGCAGGGCGAGCTGTGGGCCGAGATACGTGAAATGGTGGTGGAGATTCCGTTCGAGGGTTGATATTTCGTGTCTTCCCGGCTACGACTGCGCGAGGTGAATGAAGACATCCTCCAGCGTCGGATGGGCGGGTGCAATCTCCTGCAGCTGGATCGAGTCGCCTGCAAGCTTGGCCCGCAGTCGATCTTCGGTCAGCGGCTGGCGCGTATGCACCCGCAGGTGATCGCCAGCCAACAGGACAAATTCGACCTGTGGATCCTTTTCGAGGCGTTCCAGCGCCATCATCGGCGGGGCCGCCCTCACGCTCCACAACGTGGCATCCTGAAGCATACGCTTTAACCTGGACGGTGTATCCATGCCCATCAAGCGGCCATGGTGCATGATCCCGACCCGGGTGCAGTATTCCGCTTCATCCATGTAATGTGTTGTGACCACAACTGACACCCCCCCGGAGGCCAGGTTGTAGATCAAATCCCAGAATTTGCGCCGCCCGAGGGGATCAACACCGCTCGTCGGTTCGTCGAGGAATAGCAGCGTCGGTTCGTGGATGATCGCCGTCGAGAGCGCCAACCGCTGACGGTATCCGAGTGCGAGCGCCCCAGCCCGTTCATCGCGGTAGCGGGTCAGTCCGAGGCGCTCGCAGATTGCCTCCAGCACATGCGGGTCACGAATTCCATAGACCCCGGCGTAGAAGCGCAGGTTCTCCCAGGCCGTAAGCTCATCGTACAGGGCGAAACGCTGCGACATATAGCCGATCCGGCTTCGGATCGCAGCCGCCTCACGGACGCTGTCGCAGCCGAAAACCGTGCTCGAACCGCTCGTGGGCAGCAGCAAGCCCAGCAGCAGCCGGATGGTGGTGGTCTTGCCGGAGCCGTTCGGCCCAAGATAGCCCAGGATCTCCCCGGCCTCGACCTCGAACGACAAGCGGTCCACTGCGGTGAAATCGCCAAAGCGTTTTGTCAGTTCCTGCGCCTGGATGACGAGGTGCGCAGCATCCATCATGCCCTTGTCTCCAGCAGCGCAAGAAACGCGTCCTCCAGGGAGGGTTTAACGGCTTCGACCGTGACCCCTTCCCAGCCCTGGCTCGAAGCCTCGCCCAGCAGCTGGGCCTGTACCCGCGCAAGTGTCCCCGGCTGCAGGCTGAGGTGCAGGTGGTCCCCGAAGAGCTGCACCAGTTCCACGGCGTCCAGCCGCTGCGAACGGTCAGCGATCGCCCGCAGCGGTTCGCCACGCACTTCGAGCATGCGCCCGGCGAGATCACGTGTCAGGTGCTCGGGCGTGCCTTCGATCACGAGCCGGCCTGCGCGAAGCAAGCCGACCCGGTGGCAGCGGGCTGCTTCATCCATGTAGGGGGTCGTAAGCAGGACAGAAGTGCCGCGCTCAAGCAGGGCAACCAGCAAACGCCAGAATGCCTGGCGGGTGATTGGATCCACGCCGCTCGTCGGTTCGTCCAGCAGGAGCACACCGGGCTGGTGAATCAGCGCGGCTCCCAGGGCAAGCTTCTGCTTCATGCCGCCGGACAGCGCACCGGCCAGGCGCCCGGCAAATGGCTCCAGGCCGACAAACTCAAGCGTCTGGTCCACACGCTCACCGAGGGTCCCTCCCGTGAGACCGCGCACCTCGGCGAAAAAGCGCAGGTTCTCTTCAACCGTCAGATCTTCGTACAGGCTGAAACCCTGTGAGAGGTAGCCAAGCTGCGCCCGGGCTTCTCCCGGGTTCGCGCGCATCGAATGCCCGGAAAGCCAGACGTCGCCCGCGTCCGGCTTGATCGTCCCGGCTAGAAGCTGCACCAGAGTCGTCTTTCCGGCACCGTCCGGACCGGTCAGGGCGTAGATTTCACCCGCTGCGACCTGCAGCGAGACATGATCCAGCGCCCGCTTAGAGCCATAGGACTTAGTCAGCGAATGACAGGCGATGCGAGCTGAAGTCAACGGGAACCCGGACAAGACTTCAAGTTCCCAGGAAGGTCACGTCTGCCGGCATGCCCGGTTTCAAACGGCCTTCCGGATCTTCCACCCGCAGTTCGACGGCGAAGACCATCGTCTTGCGGCCCTCTTCGGTTTGAACATTGCGCGGCGTGAATTCGGCCTGGTCGGCGATGCGCGCTACGGCCGCATCGAAGGTGACCCCCGGAAAACTGTCAACCGTGACGGTCGCCGGAGCCCCGATCTTGATCAAGCCGTACTGATCCTCGGCAATAAAGACCGTGATTTTGAGAGTCAGAAGATCGGCCAGGCGGAAAGCCTGCGAACCCGGAACCAGCACCTCCCCGGGTTCTACGGTGCGCTCGAGCACGACGCCATCGATCGGCGCTTTGATCGAAAGGTTGTCAATCTGTCGATCGATGCTGTCGAGATCGGCAGCCGCCTGGGCTTTGGCCAGCGCCAGCTGCGCTTGCGCCTGGCCCAATGCAGCCTCCGCAAGTTCGAGTTCGACCTGTGCCGGACCATCCTTCCACTTATCCCATTCCTTTTCAGCCTCGGTCATGGAAGCCATGGCCACCGAGACCTGCGCATCGAGAATCGCCTGGTCGATATCGCTCGGTGAACCCTGGTACCAATTCAGGGTAGCCTGCAGGGCGTCGCGCTCTTTACGAGCGCCTGCCAGCAGCGCTTCTGCAGCCGCCCGTTCCAGATCGACTTCCGGCCGATCCTTGAGCCGGTTGAAGATTTCCTGGGCATGATCAACGGCATCCTGCGCCAGCACCAGTTCGGCTTCAGTCGCCTCGATCGTGTCTTTGGTGGCACGGTTGCCAGCCTGCTGGTAGGTGCGGCGGCGCTGTGCATCATCGAGTTCTTTACGGGCTTGGGATAACGCCAGCTCCTTCTGCGCGGATTGCAGCTGCCAATTCTCCATCAGGTTGTCAAACGCCTGCTGAGCCTGCAGCTGGCCCAGCCAGGCGGAAGCTACCGCTGCCTTTCCGGCAGCTTCGATCTTCTGGCGCTGGATCTGCAGCTGGCCGTCATCCAGCGTGAACAGCACCTGGCCGGCCTGGACGGCATCGCCCGCTCTGACCAGCACTTCCCTCACCCGCCCACCGCTTTCTGGAGCGACGATCAGCTCCTCCGCCTCGACGCTGCCGGAAGCGGTCAACGCTCCGGCTGAGGCTGCAGATACGTGCGAGAGATAGATGAGCGCCACGGACATCACTGCACCTGCGATGATGAGCGGGATCGGAACTCGAAGTTTTCTATGTTTCATCGTTCCTCCAAAGACAGCCTGCATCGACCCATCTTCACTACGCAGACGCTTCTGCCTCAATCAAGCCGCTTACGCAGCCGCAGCCCAGCCAGCAGCAGGATCCCTACCCCGAAGGCGACTAGCGAGAGGATTTCATCTTGCAGGCCGGCAACCGAACTGCCCTTGATCAGCAGCGCACGAATGATGATCAGGTAGTACCGCAGCGGCACAACAAAGGAAATCCACTGCAACACCTTCGGCATGGCTTCAATCGGGAAAAAGAAACCCGAGAGATAGATGGCCGGCAGGATCGTCATGAACGTCGCCAGCATCGCTTCCTGCTGGGTGTTGGCGATGGTCGAGATCAGCAAGCCCACCCCGAGGCCGGTCAGCAGGAACAGCCCGGAGAGGGCAAGGATGACCATCAGGCTGCTGCGGATGGGGACATCAAACAGCCATGCTCCCAGCGCCAGGACTTCGATCGTATTGACGAGGGCCAGGATGACATAAGGCAGGATCTTACCCAGAACGAGCTCCCAGGAGCGGATGGGTGTGACGATCAGCTGCTCGATTGTGCCGCGCTCACGCTCGCGCACGACAGCGGTCGCCGTCAGGACAGCGGTAATGGCGTACAGGATCTGGCCTATGACCCCGGGCACCATGAAGTACGCGCTCAGCATGTCCGGGTTGTACCAGACCTGCGTGCGCACTTCGACCGGGCTCGAGATGACTCCCTGCATACCGCTGCGAGCCAGGCGCTGCGACAGGATTTGTGTGGAGTGCTCCTGGCCAATGAACTGGGCAGCCGAGAGCGAGGTCGAGGCGATGGTCGGGTCACTGCCGTCAAGTACAAACGCGATCTGCGCCGTCTCACCTGCCGCCAGGCGCTGGCCGTAATCAGGCGGGATGATCAGTCCAGCCTTGGCGTCGCCGCGTTCGATCAGCGCTACCAGCTCCTCGAGCGACTTGACATCGTAGCGCAAGCTAAAGTAGTCAGCCGCCCTGTACGCGTCCAGCAGGGCCCGGGCTTGTGCGCCCCGGTCCTGATCAAAGATCGCCAGCGGCACGTTGCGCACATCGGTCGTGGCGGCATAGCCCATCAGCAGCAGCTGCATGACCGGCATGATGATCACCAGCACCAGCGCGCGTGGATCGCGCAGGATCTGGATGAACTCCTTTCGGATGATTGAAATCAGCCGCCAGTTGAGCATCGCCGCCCGCCGTCACCCCTTCCTGAATGTCAAGTTGTAATGCAGCCGGTCCCCACCCCGTTCGATGAGGACAAAGCCTGCCTCTCGGCAGCATTCGATCACGCGCTCCGCCGGTTCGAAATCCGGATCGATCCTCAGCTCGCTGAGGCCAAGCGTCCCTCCTGGCTTGAGCACCCGCCGGAATTCGCCCAGCGCCCGCGCCTGATCGGGGATCTCGCCCAGGACCGTGATCAAGAAGACTGCATCGAACTGAGCGTCGTCGAACGGAAGCCTCTGGGCATCGCCCTGGCGAACCGAGACATTCTCCAAACTCTCCCGCTCCACCCGCCGCTCAAGCCTGGCAGCGATGCGTGGGTCGATCTCCAACGCGGTTACCGTCCCGGCCTCCGTGACAGCGCGGGCGGCAGCGAGAGTATAGGTGCCGCTTCCAGGACCGATCTCGAGGACCTGCATTCCGGCGCGCAGACCGAGCGATGCGATCGTCTGCGCCGGAGGTTGGACCGCACGTCGCAGCGGGTTATCGATGAAATAGACCAGGAAGTGCGGGATGGGGAACGGATGCCAGCGGCGGATCTGGCGTACGACCAGGTACCAGATTAACACAAAGCCCAGCGTGCCGAGGCAGATCCGGCCAAGCAGAAATGCGTCCATTGTTCAGCCCCCTACTTCAGGATTCCATGCAGGAAAATCTCCGCGAAGAGATCGACTTCCTGCGCATCGCCCACGCTCTCAGCCCTTCCGTCAAGCATCACCTGGGTGAGAGTCAGCGAAAAGATCAACCCCAGGAAGGCTCGCAGCATGACCGGCACCGGGATGTCCCGCAGGCGGGTCTGTTTTTCGGCGAAGAGGCTGACTGCATGCAACCCAAGCGGAAAGAAGGATTCGTAGATAAGGGGCAGGTGCCGGCTTTTGAACTCGACCATCTCGATGAACATCAAATTGAGGAAACCAGGCCGGGTCTGCAGGATGCGGCTGATCGTGCGCGCTGCGTTGTGGACGTACTCTTCCGGCGTCTTGCCCTCGCCATCGGCGATGGCCGGGAGCACCTCATGGATTGGGTGATAGGCGAGCAGGACCTGCGTGAAGAGCTCTTCTTTGCCGGCGAAATGGTTGTAGATCCCGCCCAGTGCGATACCGGCTTCGAGGGCGATCTGCCGCATCGAGGTGCCATGGTAGCCCTGCTGCAGGAACAGATCGTAGGCGGCGGACAAGATGGCGGAGCGTGTGGATTCGGGAGCAGAGTTTTCCAGCTGGATAGGTTCGTCCGTGGGCATTGACCCTCCATCCCAGGGTGCGGAAGGCGTTTCGAGAAAACGTGGCATGCCGAACAACGATACTATGAACGAACGTTCGTTCATAGTATAGGAATGAAAGACCTCCCTGTCAAATGACACGCGTCCATACAACACTAACAATGCTGATATCGAATTCTGTCCCCCTTCGGATGTTCAGGCACCCCGATCGCAGGACAACCGATTAGGTCCTGTCCGTAAATGCGGATTGACCGCTACGCCCAATTCCTACTCTTCTGGAACCGCGAACTTCCAGACATGCGCCCCCTGATAGCTCTTCTCGTCCAACAACGGATATTCGCTCTCTAATGCTGCCACCAATTCCGAATCTGGCATCCCATGCACAGCGATATACCAGAAGCGGTCACTCCGGCTCTGATCCAGGAATTGGTCGATCAGTGGAAGCGCCTCGATGCCATCCGCGAACACATCGAGGCGGAGGCCGGAGTCGAATCTCTCGAAATAGTAGGTGAAGTAATCCGGGTACTTCGGATTCCCAATAACCGCTTCGTTCTGATCGGGATCATTGTTCATCACGACATATTCGATCGCTTCTCGAAATTGCTCTTTGTACGGGTACTTGTAATAGCCTTGAATGAAAATCATGTGAAGCAATGGCAATCCCCCGAACACCCCGACCAGCGCGATTTGAAGAATTGTACGCCGCGTAAGGCGCGTGATCGCCCTT
>JARRJK010000024.1:0-36720 GCA_037379555.1 Anaerolineales bacterium
TCGAGCTGGAGCGTGTCGCGCCAGAAGTGCAGAGCGGCTTCAATGTCCTCGACGACGAGAGCGATATGGTTAATGCGCTTGATGGTCGACATCATACCTCCGGGGATACTCTTGCCTCTATTCTAGGCGAAGTGCCGGGCATGAATCAACCGGCTGCGGTTGACTGCCTTCCGTATTCGAGCAGGGTGTCTCGCTGCATCAGCCCTTAAGTGCCAGGATTGCAAAAATTACTCCACAAGATGGCTCTCATCGCTTGACAGGCACTGCTTCCCGGTCGAAGGAGTAAAATCCGGCTGATGGTTGTTCATACCAAGCTATGTCCGGTGACTTCAGGCCGGAAACGCTTCCACTTTTATGGCTGCCCCACCCAGAAATTCCCCCTGATCATGCCCCGAAAAGATAGGGCCGTCGCAGCGACAAGATTCAGCCCCTTTCGCCGGGAACAAACAGCGGCGGGAAATCGTTCAAGGAGCTGAAATCAGCGCGAGGATGTAGCCGGGCGGGAATCCGGCAGGAGATGGAGCATGAGGAAACTACAGATCGTCACGCTTGCAAGCACCATGCTGTTGATCGCATCATGTGGAGGCGCTAGCCAGCGGATCGAAGTCGGCTGCGATCAGTTCACCATCGACGCGTCTCAGAGTGCGGCGATAGAGCTGAGACCCGGGGAACAGGTCGAGCTGACATTGTGCTCGAATCCGACGACCGGTTTTCAATGGCTGGATCCGGCTGAGATCAGCGATCCGGCAGTCATCGAGCAGGTGAGTATGAATTTTATCGAGCCGCCGCTCAAGGGAGAGTCGAAGCTCGTTGGTGCGCCTGGTATCCAGAATTGGACGTTCAAGGCGCTTGCGGCTGGCAGCGCGCAAGTGTCACTCTCCTACAGCCAACCCTGGGAGGGTGGCGAGCAGGACGCCTGGCATTACACGCTGACCGTCACCGTCCGTTAGGCTCCGGGAAAGCCGAATACCCACAGCGCTGCATCTTCAGGCCTCGATCTCCACCTGGTAGTCGAGGCCTTCCCACTCCTTCGATTCTTTCCAGTACAGTGTAAATTTCACCACCGATCCGGGTGGCAGATCCTGCAGGTCAAGGTCCAGATTGTGAATCCCCAATCCAGTGTCATGCGTAGGATCGTCATGCACGGTATGCCAGCCATCGCCCGTCCAATGGACGACTGCTGGCGAGAGTGTTTCAATCCGCAGCTTTTTACCCGGTGCCGCCGAGTGGATTTTTTGGTTGAAGCGCCACAAAGCGTAATCTGCGTGGGTGTCTTGTTTCTGATAGCGCTCAACGGGTTGCGGCGGCATGTCGAAGATCGAGTCACCACTCAGCGACCGGGCGAGTTTGACGTATTCAGCATGTGCCCAGACGAGCGGCATTGCCGAACCCGATGGATGGCCGAAAGTCAAATCGCGCTCCGGGATGTCCGCTTTATCCCATACTTGCTCCGGAAGCAGGAATCCCGCGTTGGAAAATGATTCGAGTGTATGGAGCAGTTTGAAGGCTGTGCGCCGGCTTCCTGCCGAGAGCTCGTAATGGGCACGTTCGCCGGTGAGCAGCGGCCAGAGGCGGCCGATCCCGGTCCCGTCGAACGGCTCGCCGTCGGCATGTTCGCCGTATCCATCGTCGTTATAACGGTACCAGGCAGATCCGTGCGGAGTGTCGACCTTGAGCAGTGTATCGATCGCTTTGATGGTGTTGAGGATGCGCGGGTCTTCCGCGGACCGCAAACCGAAGCGCACCAGGGCAAGCGCATCCGGGCTGATGAGGTAATCGGCCGGTTCCTCACTCTCGCCGGGTGGGCGGTTCTTGATTGGCACAAAGCCCTCCCGGACCGAAGAACCCTCCGCCACTTCTGGCGGGGCGATGCGCACATAATAGCCCTCAACTCCCAGCTCCTGCGTCAGCGGCGTATCGGTGACGTAGCACCAGCGGTCGATGCCATCGTTCCAGGCATCGGCGGTTTGCTGCAGGTATCTGGCCAGGCCAGGTTCGTTCAATGTGCTGGCGAGGTCTGCGGCGGCCAAGAGGGCAGCGACCTCAACTGCCAGCGTAAAAGGGGAATAGCCCGCATCCTCTTCCCAGCGATCCTGCTGTGTGACGGGTCCGTTGCGCAGAATGAAGCTGGCGGCATCGCGCAATGTCGGCCAGTAGCGCAGCAACTCCTCCTGTGATAATTCACCCTCACGCCGGATGAGATCGATGAGCAAGATGGTAAACGCCGTTTCATCCATCTGCAGGCCGCCCCAATAGGGACGGCCATCGATCCACATGTTCTGGGGCCAATGTCCGTCGGCTTCCTGAGTTACCTGCAGGTAATCAAGCACGCGGCGGGCATCGGAAGCTGCGCCTGCGGCCAGCAACCCTCCAGCGGATTCTGCCAGGTCGCGCGGCCAGACGAGATGATAACCGCCTAGATCCTCGTCGCCTTTGGAAAAGCCCCACGGGATCGAGAGGCTGGCGATTAAACCTCCCGGGAAGCGCTTGGCCTCGTGGATGCGCAGCACAGCCAGGCTTGCACGGTACAGGTCGCGATTTACGCCACGCGGGGCGGGGCGCAGAGTTTGCTGCCAGTCCTGCCACTGCTTCACATAATTCGTGCGAATGGAATCAAATCCTGCTTGCAAGCTCGCCCGGGCTCGCTGGCCGGCTTCGGTAGGGCTCAATCCAAAACCGAGCGCCAGGGTGAATTCTCCGCCGCACGCTTCCAGATCGATGCGGCCCATCAGGGCGATATTCCCATCCGTGGCGCGTGTGTATTCCCAGCGCATGGTTTTGTGCCGGGAGAGATCCTGCCAACCATCGGAACTTCCCACATAGCCAGCCGATCGTCCGAGCCATGGCGCCGAGCTGGCGAGGGCGAGGGCATGATCAGCCCGCTCCGCGAAGAGCATTTCGATGCCTTTGTAATCCCCGATCCAGCCGTTGTTTCCCTTTCCCTGATTGGCGAGGTGGGGGGCTAGAAGGACATACAGCTCATAGTCACCGAGTTGACCCTTCAAGGGGATGAAGCGGGTGTGCTGCAGCACCGTGTCGCGAGCAGGATCGCTGAGAATGACCTTCTCTATGCGGTAACGGCCACCCTCGTCGGTGTTGCTGAGTTGAAATGCTGGGACGCCGGGCGCCATCCAGCGCACCTCGTGCTGGGTTTGGCGCTTTTCTTCCGAAAAGTAGTTCCGCCCATCACTGACGAGCATGCCGAGGTCGCGCGTACAGGCCTGGTCGAGGCGCGGATAGTAGATTTCGTCAAGGATTCCGTGGCTGATCGTGAACCATACCCGGCTGGAGGCGCTCAGCGCGGTTCCGACGCCATCCTTCGCGCTGGACGTCCAGCGCGGGGAGTAGGAAAAGATCAAGGCGCAGATTCCGATCAGACCATAGATCCAGAAGGTCCAGGATCGTCCTACAGCGCCAACCAGACTGAGGAAAGTGATGGACACAATCAGATTGAATCCCCAATTCATGACAGTTGCCAGGCTCATCGCCAGGCCGCGCACACGCAGCGGATAGATCTCCGAGATGAGCAGCCAGAAGACAGGACCGAGACCAATGGCGAAGGATCCAACGTAGAACATAAGGCTGACGATGGCTACCCAGCCGAGCCATGTTGCGTTTGGAGCGAGAAATGCCAGGCCGAGAGCAAGCAAACTTAACGTCATGCCAGCCATACCGATCAGCAGCAGCGGCCGGCGGCCGATCCGGTCGAGAAGCTGCATCGCCAGGACGGTAAGCGCCACGTTCACCAGCCCGACGCCGGTCGTCGCCAGGATCGCTGCTGCGGCGCTCTTGAAGCCTGCGAATTGGAAGATCGTCGGCGCGTAGTAGATCACAGTGTTGATGCCGGTGATCTGCTGGAAAATTGCCAACCCGATGCCAACGATCAGCGCCGGCCGGATGCCTGGCTTCAGCAACTCAGACCAGTCCCCGGTTTGGCGCTTCAGGCTGGTCTCAATCGATTTGACCTCACTGGTGACATCGTCACGGGCGCGAATACGCTGCAAGACATTCATCGCACGGGCCGCCTGTTCATGACTGAGCAGCCAGCGCGGGCTGGGAGGCATGAAGAACATTCCGACGCCGAGCATCGCCGCAGGGATAGCCGCCAGCCCCAGCATCCAGCGCCAGGCCTGCCCACCGCTCAAGGCATAGTCGATGAGGTAGGAAATCACGATTCCGCTGGTGAGGGCAATCCGCCGATTGCAATTCCGACCAGAATACGTCCAGCGATCAGCCAGCTCACCGAGGGCACGAGTGCTGTGCCGATCGCACCGGCTGCAAACGTGGCTGCCGCCAACAGCAGCATCCGTCGGCGTCCAAAGCGATCGGCGAGTGCTCCGCCGCCCGCTGCCCCGACGATGGCGCCAATCAGCACGGCGCTGACCACGAGTTCTTCAATTCCAGAGCCGAGCGAGAACTCTTTCTGGATAAAGAGAATCGCGCCCGAAATGACTCCGGTATCGTAGCCAAACAGCAGCCCGCCCAGGGCTGAGATCGCGGCTGCGATCACGACGAAATGCGGGTTGCGCTTCTTCGGCAACTCGCCCGTTGGTGAACTCGCCGTGCTCGTCCCGGATGAAGTCTGTCTGCTCATTTTGCCCATTCGATCACCGTCTTGATCGAGTCGCTCTCATGTTTTGAGAAAGCATCCTGGAAGCTCTGCCAGGGGTAGCTGGCCGTGATCAGTTTGCGTGTGAGCCCGGGCCAGCGCGCCTGAGCCCGGCTGAGATCGTCGACGGCCATTTGAAAGTGGTCGCGGCTGGCATTGACGCTGCCCAGCATGAGCTGGTTGTCCAGGACAAGCTGGCGGATCAGCTCCGCACCCGGGATTTCCAGCGGACGATCACCCCCCGGAATGCCGGTTAGAACGTAGATACCGTTTGCGCTGAGGGCGTCGAGCAGATTGAATTCGAGCTTGGCTACACCGGTGGCTTCGAAGATGAGATCCATCGGGCCGACTTTTGAATCGACCTTGTCCGGCGCAACCTGCCTGCCATCGATGTACTTCCCGCCGATAGCTTCCAGCCAGCGTGGTCGCGGGCTGTCCTGATCAACGATGTCCAATCCGTAGACTTGCGCTCCGCGGGTGCGGAGAGCGAGCGCGGCGAGCAAGCCGACGGCTCCAATGCCTGCTACCATGCAGCGCCGATCGAACAGCCAGTCTGGATGGGAGGGGGCGTCCGGCAGGCGTGCACTCTGGAGGCGCACCGCTTCATCGATTGCCTTCTCGGTGATCGTGAGCGGTTCGGTGAGGACTGCGACGTGCTCGAGCCCTTCCGGAACACGCACAATATACTGCTCCTGGTCGACGACGAATTCCGCCTGGTAGCCATCGAGCTCTTTGATGCCGCGTTCGCGGTACGCTCCGGTCTGGCACATGTCTGGCCGATTCATAAGGCAGGGCAGGCAGCGTCCGCAGCCCCGCCGAACCGTGAATATGGCCAGATCTCCTTTCGAAACGCGGGATACCTGCTCACCGATGTCAACCACCCGGCCGAGCATCTCGTGCCCGATGATCAGCTCATCCTGGCCATCTGGAGCTTGCGCCCGGCCGCCCGCGACCTCTTCCCGATCGGTGCCGCAGATCCCAACCTGCAGGACTTGCAGCTTAACCTGGTCTGGCTCTGTAATGGCGGGATCCGACCGCTCTGTGCTGTGGAGCGACCCCTTGCCGGGGTAAATTGCCAATGCGTTCACGATGCAAACTGCCTCCCGGGCTGCACTTCTTAGACATACACCTTGATTCTAGCTGCAGCCTGGTGGGAGGTCTTTAACACAGCTTAGTCGCGAGCTTAAGGGCAGCTAACCCTGTTGGCGTAAGCCGGGCAATGAACAGGGAATTTGCTGGCGGGCTTGTGGTGCTGGCAAACGCGAAGTCCCCGGTTGAGACCGGGTTGAATCGTTGCGGGTGTGCAGGAGTGTCTATGATCCTGTTAGGAAATGCCGGGCGCTCTGCCCGGCGAGCCAGCCGGTCGAAAAAGCAGCCTGGAGATTGTAACCGCCGGTGTCGGCGTTGATGTCGAGCACCTCGCCTGCGAAGAACAATCCTGGGTGCAGCCTGGATTGCATGGTGCGGGGGTCCACCTCTCGTGTGGAAACGCCACCGGCTGTGACGATGGCCTGAGCCAAAGGGCGGTAGCCGGTGACAGACAGACGGAAATCCTTGAGCCAGAGGCGCAGCCGTTTACGCTCATCTGAGGTGATCTGGTGGGCAGGCTTGTCAGGCGGGAGGCCGGTCTGCTCGATGCAAACCGGGATCAAACTGCGGGGCAACAAGTCGGTGAGCAGTGTTCGATACTGGCGCTTTCCATGCGCATCGATGTCCCGCAGCAGCCGGGCCTTGAGGGTCTGATGGTCGAGTGCAGGTTTGAGGTCGATCGAGAGTTCCACATCAGCACCGCGCCGTAAGGCGTCGACTGCCTGCAGGCTCAAGGTCAGGACGATCGGTCCTGAAACCCCGAAATGGGTAAAAAGCATTTCGCCGAACGCCTGAGCTTCATTCCGGCCATCCACGATCAGGTTCAGGTTTACATTGCGTAAGCTGAGCCCTTCCAATCGGGAGGCGGCATCACCAGCCGTGTCGAGCGGGATCAGAGCCGGGCGCAGCGGAGTGATGTCGTGGCCAAGTGACGCGGCCAGTTTATAACCGTCACCGGTTGAACCGGTTCCCGGATACGACGAACCACCCGCAGCGAGGATGACTGCCCGGGTGTGATACTCACCTGGACGCGCCTGGGCGTTTCCCGGTCGGTGGCCGCGCCGTTGTTGGCGGACTGCTCGCACAATCCAACCCTCGCGGGAAGGGATAATTGCCCGGACGGCCAGGCCCGGAGAGACCACAACTCCCCGATGCTGCAGCCAACCGGTCAGCACATCCACGACCTGTCCCGCCTCGCCGCTTGCAGGGAAGACCCGGCCGCCGCGCTCGAGGACGGTCGCCACGCCGAGTTCATGGAAGAAATCGAGCAGTTCATCAGAGAAGAATCGGTGAAAGGCGTGCTTCAGGAAGCGGCCATCAGGCTGAAAATGCCTAAGGAACTGCTCGAGTTCCTCGACGTTTGTGAGGTTGCAGCGGCCCTTTCCGGTGATGCGTAGCTTGCGTCCTGGACGATCCATTTTTTCCAGGAGCAGTGTGCGTGTTCCCACACCTGCTGCCTGGCCCGCGGCCATCATCCCGGCCGGACCACCGCCGATCACAATCAGGTCAAAGCGGTCGTCGTTCATCTCATGTATTCTCCCACGCCGGAAGTTTACAATACATCATCCGGTTGACCGAATTGTTAGGTAGCTGTGGGAACCGGAGCGGTGGAAAAAGCGTCCTGGTTGCAGGGGGGTTGCTGGTTGTGTTGAAACCGGTTGGATTGCTTCACTCGTGGAGGAATGGATTGGGCAGCGTGGTTCCGGGAATGTTGTTGCAGCAGGGAGGCGCGATGTGTGAACGATGGAGGTTCTATCTGCTGATCTTGCTGGTGGTTCTGCTGGTTGGATGCTCGACCCAGCCCCAATCAACCGGCGTGCTGGAAGGCCACGTGACGATAGGTCCTCTGGTTCCGGTTCTCCGGGAAGGCGAGCCTGAACCTACAGTGGCTCCTGAAGTTTTCGCCGCCCGGCAGATCGTGATCTTCAAATCGGGCGGCCGGAAAGAGGCCGCACGGGTTGAGATCGATTCGAATGGGAATTATCGGGTCGAACTTCCCGTGGGTTCCTATACCGTGGATATCAACCACAGTGGCATCGACATGGCCAAGGGGCTGCCGGCCGAGATCACGATTCAGGCTGATCAGGTCACCCGATTAGACGTGGATATTGATACCGGCATCCGCTGACGAAGGTTAAGCCCTTTGTCGCCTGGCCACACAGCTCACCAAATGCGCATCCGGAAGATGCAGGCTCTGCGCGCTGCCGCGAGCATGGTCGAGAGATTGTTTTAAGGTTCGTGACCTATAATCAACCTCAGACAATCTAAATAGCCCTTGAGGTTGAGCAAGATGATCAAGTTCGAGAATGGGATCACCATCGAGAGACCTGTCGATGAGGTGTTTCGCTTCGCAGGCGATCCAGAGAATTTCCCCATCTGGAATTACTACGTGGAAGAAGTGGAGCGGCTGTCTCAAGAACCGCTAACGGTTGGAGCACGCTACCACCAGCGCCGGCGGAAGGATGAGCAAGTGCTCGAGATCGCGGCCCTGGATCCGGGACGCTCCATCACGGTGCGGACGGTTCCGCCTTCGCGACCTGAGCTGGTACGCGTGATGACCTTCAAATCGGAAAACGGAGCCACCCAGATCACCGACCGCTGGGAACTTAAGCTCGGGATACCGGGCGTGATTGAGGTTGTCGCCAAACGCCGGGTGAGCGAGGCGGTGCGTGAGAACCTGGGCAAATTGAAGACCCTGCTGGAAGCCGGGCAGGTTGTGCTGCAAGACGGCCGGATCATGCGCCTGGAAGAGGATCGCACGGGCGCCTGATCTGGTCCTTGGGGATCCTCACCGGGCTGTAGCTTGCTTGATGAGAAAACAATCGATGAACGCTCGGGCCGCAGCCTAAAAGGAAGCGCCTGGCCGGTACTCGCCCCATATTTCGCGCAGTGCGCTGCATATTTCTCCCAGCGTCACCCTCGCCGAGACCGCTCGAATCAGGACCGGCATCATGTTGGTCTTTTCCCGCGCAGCCGTGCGGACCTGCTCCAGGGAAGCAGCGACCTCTGTTGCGTCCCTGCGTGACCGGAGTGCAGCCAGGCGGGCGCGGGCAGCCCGTTCGATCGCTGGATCCACCTTCAAGCGTTCCAGCGATGGATCAGATTCGGTCTGGTAGCTGTTCAATCCTATGATGAGCTCTTCGCCTGCTTCGATCGCCTTCTGGGTCTCATAAGCCGCCTGTTGGATCTCACGCTGCATGAACCCGCTTTCGACAGCGGCCAGTGCCCCTCCAGCGGCTTCAATCTGTTCCAGGTAGCGGTTTGCTGCTGCCTCGATTTGATCGGTCAGGGTTTCGATGGCGTAAGATCCTCCCAGCGGGTCGACCGTGTTTGCCACGCCCGACTCGTAAGCCAGGATCTGTTGCGTGCGCAGCGCGAGCTGGACGGCGCTCTCGGTTGGCAAGCCCAGTGCTTCATCCATGCTGTTCGTATGCAAAGACTGCGTTCCGCCGAGCACCGCGGCCAGTGCCTGCAGGGCAACCCGCACGGCGTTATTTGCGGGCTGCTGTGCGGTAAGCGTCGATCCAGCCGTCTGCGTATGGAAGCGGAGCAGCCATGAGCGTGGATCGCGCGCTCCGAATTGCTCGCGTGTGATCCGGGCCCACATCCGGCGTGCAGCCCGGAATTTTGCGATCTCCTCCAGAAAGTCATTGTGGGCGTTGAAGAAGAACGCCAGCTGCGGGGCGACCTCATCGACCTCCAGGCCGGCATCCTGTGCTGCGCGCAGGTAAGCGATCGCATTCGCCAATGTGAAAGCCAATTCCTGGACGGCCGTCGAGCCCGCTTCGCGCATGTGGTAGCCCGAGACCGAGATGGTATTCCAATGCGGAACATGCTCCTGGCAGAATTCGAAGACGTCCGTGATCAAGCGCATCGCGGGTTGTGGGGGAAAGATGTACGTGCCGCGGGCAACATACTCCTTCAGAATGTCATTCTGGATCGTGCCGCGCAGCTGCTTCGAATCGATTCCCCGCTCGCGTGCGACGGCGATGTACATTGCCAACAGCACAGCTGCCGGAGAGTTGATCGTCATGCTGGTTGAGACGCGATCGAGCGGAATCGCCTCGAACAGCTGATCCATATCCTCGATACTTGAGATGGAAACCCCGACCCGGCCGACTTCGCCGCGGGCAAGATCGTCGTCGGCGTCATACCCGATCTGCGTCGGCAGATCGAACGCGACCGATAGCCCGGTCTGGCCTTGTTCGAGCAGGTAACGGAAACGGCGGTTGGTTTCTTCGGCGGTGGCGTAGCCAGCGTACTGGCGCATGGTCCAGAGCCGGCCGCGGTACATTGTGGGCTGTACGCCGCGCGTGAAAGGAAATTCACCCGGCAGCCCCTCAGCGGCAAGTGGATCCCGCCCTTCCTGCGGAAGGTAGACGCGCTCGAGCGGGAGATCCGAGCTGGTCCGATAGTCCTCGCATCTTTCAGGCCGCCGGCTGAGCGACCGTGCGAGCGGGCCTTCTCTCCAGCGGCGCAAAGCTTCACGCAAATGGTTCGTCTTCATCAGGATTAGGTTTCCGGGGTCATGGCTTGTTGCAGAAGCTCCGGCGTGACAGGTTCGATCGATGCGAAGTTGCTGAAGGTAGCATCCATGAACTCGAATTGCATGAGTTGCTTCAAGCGGGCGAACATCGCCACGTAGCTTCGCTGGATCCGCTCATCCCATGCCAGGCCGAGCTTCCCAGCCACGGTCTGGATCCGGGCGAGGTCTTCGCTCTCGATCTCCACGAAACAACCAAACGGCATCTCGTCCAGCATTACCTGTACGTTGTTCAGTTCATACACCTCACGGTATTTCTCGTAGATGACGGTTTTCCGGTAGCCGAGCACTTCGAGCAGTTCCAGAGCGGTCTCGTAATCGTCGATTTCGATCTCGTATTCGTGGCGTGCCTCGAAGGAGTCGGTGCCTTGTTTGACTGTAAGCGTGGTCTTCCGGCCCTGTCGCAGCCGGAGCAGCATCTGAGCGGCAGCCAGGCGGCGATCGGGGGTGTCGAGACGTGTGTTGCGTTCGAGGAAACGGCCCGTCAGCGAACGCCCTCCTTGCTCAAGAATCCGCTGGCGGAAGCTGTAATGCGAAGGTACCTGGAATTTCGCTTCAACTTCCACAATCTGCTCAGCTCAGGGTGATCATAACCTGGTTTTGATCGACATTATCGCCGGCCTTGACGCGCACCCGGCTGACGACGCCCTCGCGCGGGGACTTCAACTCATTCTGCATCTTCATCGATTCAAGGATGATCAGATTTTCGCCGGCTGCGACCTGCTGGCCTTCTTCAACAGGCACGTCCACGACCATACCGGGCATTGGCGCCCGGAGTTGGATTTCACCCCCATGGACCGTCGGCCCACCTGAACTCGTGCGCAGGCGGCGCTGGCGCTCGTCTTCGACGACGACGTTGAACAGTTGGCCGAGAAACAGCACCTGGTAGCCGGTGTCGCTGGGGAAAATGGATGCTTCATGTGACTTGCCGTTGAGCAACAGGGAGAAGATCGGTTGATTTGCGACGGATTGGAAATCGACCTGCATCTGTTCACCGTTGACGATCAGCTGCTGGTCGGAGGTCAACTCGACTTCGATCTGGCGCTCACCGATTGTCGCAATGTATTTCATCTCTACCTCGCCTAGCGGTGCATGCGTTCCCAGCGTCCAACCCACTTCCAGTTGCTGGTGTCGCGGGTATTGCGCCGGATAATCTGGGAAGCCTGCTGGATATCTTCATGAGCCACGAGCGTTGCCATTACAGCGGCGATCAGCGTCCGATCTTCTGTCTCGTGCTCTGTATCCTCGACATCGCTCATGGAAAACCGCTCCTCAACGAAGCGCGTATCAAAGGCTCCGGCGATGAAGCGATGGGAGGCGAGGATGTTCTGATGGAAGGGTATATTGGTCTTGACCCCGAGGATGCGGTATTCCTCCAGCGCACGACGCATGCGCAGGATCGCCTCGCCGCGTGTCTCGCCCCAGCAGATCAGCTTGGAGATCAGGGAATCGTAGTAGGGCGAGATTTCAAACCCGGCGTATACGCCGGTGTCGATCCTGACCCCCGGTCCGCTCGGGGGCACGACCGAATTGAGCCTGCCTGTAGAAGGAATGAAGTTGTTGTAGGGATCCTCGGCGTTGACCCGGCATTCGATCGCCCACCCGTTGAGCTTGACATCCTCCTGCGTGTAGCGCAGCTTCCGCCCGCGGGCGATGCGGATCTGTTCCTTGACGATATCGATCCCCGTGACTATCTCGGTCACCGGATGTTCCACCTGCAACCGCGTGTTCATCTCCAGAAAGAAGAAGTGGCCATCCTTGTCAACCAGAAATTCAATCGTGCCGGCGTTGAGGTAATCGACCGCTCGCGAAGCACGGCACGCGACCTCGCCCATTTTTACTCGCAGTTCCTCGTTCATAAAGGGTGATGGCGATTCTTCGAGCAGCTTCTGGTGGCGGCGCTGAAGCGAGCATTCACGCTCTCCGAGATGGATCAGGTTGCCCTGACTGTCAGCCAGGATCTGGAACTCGATGTGCCTTGCGTTCAGGATCAGCTTCTCGAGGTAGACGTTGCCATCGCCGAAGGCAGCCTCGGCCTCGCGGCGCGCCGCCTGCAGCAGATTGGGCATCTCCTCCAGGCTGCTGACCTCGCGCATGCCTTTGCCGCCGCCTCCAGCCGTCGCCTTAACCAGCAGTGGAAACCCGATCTCAGGTGCAAGCTGCAGAAGATCATCGTCTCTCAGGTCGCCTTCGCCCTCTGTGCCGGGCACGACCGGGACGCCCGCTGCGGCAACCGTCGCGCGGGCAACCGCCTTATCCCCCATGGCGGCGATGGCGGAAGGCCGCGGGCCGATAAAGACCAGCCCGGCATCCTGCACCGCCTGAGCGAAATCCTCACGTTCGGCGAGGAAGCCGTATCCAGGGTGGATTGCACCCGCCCCGCTGCGCCGGGCGACATCGATGATCCGGTCGCTGCGCAGGTACGAGTCACGGGCAGCGGCTCCACCGATCAGGTACGCTTCATCCGCCTGCCGAACGTGCAGGCCGGCCCGGTCGGCTTCCGAATAGACTGCGACGGTGTTCATACCGAGCTCACGACAGGCGCGGATAACGCGCACTGCGATCTCGCCTCGGTTCGCGATCAGCACCTTATTGAACATAGCGCTCCTCAACTGTTGGCCGGATTGGCCAGGAATTCGATCACGCGCTGGTTGAACAACTCCGGGAACTCATGCATTGGCATGTGGTGTGCTCCGGGTATCAACCACAAGCTGCCATGCTGCACCCCGTTCGCGATGTCAATCGCATGCTGCGGCGTGGCGTGTTCATCCAGCTCGCCCTGGACGACGAAGGTCGGGGATGAGATCTGCCCAAGCATAGCCTGCATGCTCAGTTCGTGAGCATCCGACGCGAGCCAGTGGTCGACCCAGGCGCGAGCCAGTTCCTGGCCACGCGAACCGTGCTCTCGCTCCAGCGCAAGCGAGAGGGGAGGTCTGGAAATCGACTCCTCGATCAGCTTCAACCCCTCCAGCATCTTTGGTTCATAGTATATATGTGCTGCAACTACGATCATGCTGGCGACGCGCTCGGGATGCTCGGCGCCGAGCCGTAGCGATATCGACCCGCCGTCGCTGTGCCCGATGAGGCTGATCCGCTCCAGTTGAAGCTGATCGAACAGCTGGAGCGCTTCGGCTGAATCCTGCTGTAAAAAGCCGGGCGTGAATTCTGGCCGCGGATCAGAGCGGCCATATCCCCAGCGGTCGAACAGCAGCAGGTCAAACCCGGCGCGGACGAACGACGGAACTTGCCGCCGCCATGATCGGATCGAGCCAAGACCATGATGGAGCAGGGCAACAACCTCTCCGCTTCCGGATCCATGCCGTTCCCAGTACAGGCGGTGCCCGTTAATGCGCGCGTACCCACTCCGCGCCGCGGCTATCTGCGACTCGGGTTCCTTAGAGCGGGATGTTGCCATGCTTTTTCGCCGG
This sequence comes from Anaerolineales bacterium, assembly GCA_037379555.1. GTDB lineage: Bacteria > Chloroflexota > Anaerolineae > Anaerolineales > E44-bin32 > E44-bin32. The sequence goes on from JARRJK010000024.1 coordinate 13,670, forward strand.
ATTGGAATCGCGCTTGTTGGCGAGCATTTCAAGTCCGTTGATCAAGCGGCTGCGCGTAAAGCGCGGCTCGATGACGTCGTCGATATAACCACGGCTGGCCGCGATGTATGGGTGTGCAAATTTCTCGCGATATTCCTGGACCAGTTCGGCTTTGCGCTTATCTGGATCCTTGGCCTCGGCCAGTTCTTTTCGGAAGATGATGCTGACGGCGCCGTCCGGTCCCATGACGGCAAGCTCAGCCGTCGGCCAGGCAAAGTTCAGGTCACCGCGAATGTGTTTTGAAGACATAACATCATACGCCCCACCGTAGGCCTTGCGCGTGATCACGGTGATCTTGGGGACGGTTGCCTCGCAGTAGGCATAGAGCAGTTTTGCGCCATGCCGGATGATCCCGCCGTGCTCCTGACCCGTGCCGGGCAGGAAGCCTGGCACGTCCACGAAGGTGATCAGAGGCAGGTTGAACGCATCGCAGAAACGGACGAAGCGCCCCGCCTTGTCGGAGGCGTTGATGTCGAGCACACCTGCCAGGACGTTCGGTTGATTGGCAATGATCCCGACGCTGTGTCCGCCGAGGCGGGCGAAGCAGGTTACGATATTGCCCGCGTAGTTCTCGTGAATCTCGAAGAACACCCCGTCATCGACCACATACTTAATCAGCTCGCGCATGTCGTACGGCTTGCTCGGATCATCCGGGATGATGTGGTCAAGCGCTTCTTCGGTCCGCAGCCGGTCATCTGAGGTGGCGGCGAAAGGTGGATCTTCCATGTTGTTCTGCGGCAGGTAGGAGAGCAGCACCCGCAGCATATAAAGACAATCAGCCTCGTTCTCGGCGACGTAATGGCAGACGCCGGATGTGCTGGCATGGGTATCCGCGCCGCCCAGCTCTTCGAAGGACACTTCCTCGTGTGTGACGGTCTTGACCACATCAGGGCCGGTGACGAACATGTAGGAGGAGTTGCGCACCATGAAGATGAAATCGGTAAGGGCCGGGGAGTACACCGCCCCGCCGGCGCAGGGTCCCATGATCGCACTGATCTGCGGGATCACGCCGGAGGCCAGCGTATTGCGCAGAAAGATATCTGCATAGGCTCCAAGCGAAACAACGCCTTCCTGGATGCGCGCACCTCCCGAGTCGTTCAACCCAATGATGGGGGCACCGTTCTTGACGGCCATATCCATTACCTTGCATATTTTCTCGGCATGGACCTCGCCCAGGCTGCCGCCAAAGACCGTGAAGTCCTGCGAGAAGACGTAGACGAGTCGGCCATCGATCGTGCCCCAGCCAGTGACGACGCTGTCGCTTAAAACCTTGCGTTCTTCCAGGCCGAAGTCCGTCGTGCGATGGGTGACAAACATGTCCGTTTCACGGAAAGAACCCTTGTCGAGCAGCAGCTCCAGCCGTTCACGCGCCGTCAGTTTTCCCCGCTCGTGCTGGGTTTGTATCCGTTCCACTCCACCACCCTGCTGTGCTTCTTCGCGCAGCGAGTGCAGTCGTTCGATTTCTGAAGAATCAGTCATCCGTACTACTCCTCGAAATAGGCCCGGGTGCCCTTGCGACCCAATACCCATAAAATCAGTAAGGTGGCCAGGAATTGCAGCCCGCCATAGAACCAAAGTGTTTGCCGTGCTGTGGTTGAGCTCCGCAGGATCAACCGGTCTGCCCAGTACCATAGAAGGTAGACCACTGCCGAGTAGCGGGTGAAGCGACGCGACCAGCTCCAGCCGAGAAACAGACCTAAAGCCGCCACGATCCCTACCAGGCCCCAGACCAAGCTTCTCGCTGGCAGATACCAGGCTGGGAGTGTTAACTCAAGCGGAACAAGGCGCAGCCAGGCCAGCACACTGGCGAATTGCACCGCTGAGAAAGTTAACACTGCCAGGCTGAGGCAGGTTACGAGACGCGGTCTAGGCTTGGTTGACAAGGACGATCTTCCCCATCTGCTCGCCCGCCTCGAGTCGGCGTTCGGCTTCGGCTGCTTCGGTTAAAGGATAGGTCCGGTCGACGACCGGCTTGAGCAGCCCTTCGAAGATCAAGCGCATTACCTGGCGAAAATCCTCATGCGTGCCCATCGTCGAACCGATGAGCGAGAGGTGTTTGCCAAAGATGAAGCGATTGTCGATTTCGAAGGTGGCCCCGCCTGTGTTTCCAACGGTGAGGATGCGTCCACCCTTACGCGCCGAACGCATGCTGAGCGGCATCGTCCCGGCGCCGACATTGTCGACGACGACGTCCATCCCCTCCCGGCCCGACGCGAAATAAGCCGCCTTCGACCAGTTCTCCTCCACGCTGCGGTCGATGAGCACGTCCGCCCCAAGCGATTCGGCCAGCTCCAGCTTTGATGCGCTGGAACCCACGACGAAGACTTTGGCTCCGGCCAGCTTGGCGATTTGAATGCTGGCCGTGTTGACTCCGCCCGAAGCACCAACGATGAGAACGCGTTCGCCCGGCCGCAAGTTTCCGCGTCGGATCAGCGAATGCCAGGCGGTGAGGAACACAAGGCTGGCGGCTGCTGCTCCGGCAAAGTCGAAGTCATCCGGCAGCCGCAGCACGCTGTGGTCGGGGACCACGACGTATTCGGCCAGTGTGCCGCGTATCGTCTCGCCTAGCAAGTGCCAGTTCCGGCACATGTTGTCTTCGCCGGCCAGGCAGCGGTCGCAGTGGCCGCAGCCGATGCTGCCGTCGATGACGACCCGGTCGCCGAGCTGCAACTCGTCTACGCCTGCCCCAAGGGCGGAGATCACGCCAGCGCCATCCGATCCTGAGATATGCGGCAAATCGAGCTTCAAACCCGGCCAGCCGTTCCGCACCCACAGGTCGGCCCGGTTGAGGGCGGCAGCCCGCAGCTGTACCTGCACCTGGCCGGGACCGGGTTCGGGGGTCGGGAAATCCGCGTATTGAAGCACCTCCGGTCCGCCGTGCTCATGAAACAGAATCGCTTTCACGGTGTCCGCTCCTTGGATGTTATGGGAGATCCCTCATTTGCCGCCGAAACGATAGAGGTAGAACAGCAGCTGTCCGCGTCGATTATAGCTTGCCCGCAGTTCCCCCGGTGAGTAACGTTCGTGAATGACTTCCAGGGCCAGGGTTTGCTCAGGCAGGACGAAGACGAGCTGCGGTTGATCGGATTGCGTTGTCCCTTTGGGAAGGATGAAAGGATCGTCGAGATCGACGCCTTCCACATCCGGCAGCAAATAGGGCAGGCTGGGAATGGAGTAGAAGCTCATGCGGTCACCGCCGACAAAGTACACCGGCTGACGGTAGGGCTCCTCCCGCAGAACCTGGATCATGCCCATGGTCACCTCGCCATTCAGGCTGCCGTACTCGTTTTGCGGCAGGTAGCGACCGAAGAGATGGGTCAGGTTCTGAGCGCCCATGACGAGGACGAGCCCGAACGCAAACAGGACCGCAGGGATTGTGAGGCGTACGGCACGCCTGCGCACCCACTTCACGGCTTGATCGATTGGGATCACGATCAGCATCGCCAGCACGGGCGGCAGCAGCAGCATGCGCTGCGCATTGGGGGCCTGAATGCTGAGCCCGCCGATAATCAGCGTGGCCAGCAGGGTCAGCACCGGCAGGCTGAAGCGCGCGTCACGCAGGTGCCATATGCTGTACAGCAAACCCAGGTAGAAGAAGGGAGTGGAAAGCCCAAAAAGCAAAGGGACGCCGGACCCGTAGTACACGCCCTGCAGTTCCGCTGCGCTGATCCCCAATCCGGTCACCCAGATCTGCTCGAGGATGAGACCGAGCGGCGTGGTGCCCAGGGCTGCGGCCGCCGGCTCGATCCAGCCGGGCACAAGCATCGAAACCCGGCTGGCGGTGAACAGGATCTCATCTGGATGCGCCAGGTAGAGCAGCATGAGCGGCATGAAGCTGTTGAGTGCCACGATCCCCGCTGCGGCTGTGTCCGGCCAAAAGCCCTCCGGCCTGCATTTGCTCAGAGCGATCAAGCCGGCCCAGGCAACCAACAGCAGGGGGATCACATGCGCAGTGGTATAGAAATACTGCGACAGCCCCAGGAACAAGCCGGCCATGAGATAGGAGTTCCGGCGGCGGTTCTTCGCCCCATCCCAGAGCGCCGCCAGGATGAGTGTGAATGCCAGGCTGTCGAAGATATTGTTGTAGGCCAGGCGGCTGAAGAACAGCTGGACATGGAAACAGGCCAACCAAAGGGCGCCCAGCCAGCCTGCCCGGCGTCCGAAGAAGCCCTTCAGGAGCCAGTACGTGGCCGGGACCGCCAGCGCTCCAATGAGCGCTGAGACGATACGGATGGCGAAGATCGTGCGTCCGAAGAGCAGCTGTGCTCCCGCGAGGAGCCAGAAGTAAAGTGCCGGAAACGAAAACCAGCCCAAACCGAGCGGATTGTTGCGCGCGCCGTTCACAAATTCGATGGCTGTCAGCCCGGCCGAGCCCTCATCGCCGCTGAGCACATAAGGCATGCTCTCGATCCTCCATGCCCGCAGGATGAACGCGGCCAGGGTCAGTAGGGCTAGAGCCAGCCATTCGAGCCTGTCGGTTGTCCCTGCCCGGCGAGGGGCAGTGTGGTGGCCACGGAGAGCGAACAGCGTGCACGCGATCCCGCCAACCCAGAGCGGGAGCGCGAGCCAGCTGACGACTCGTGGGCTATCGCCGGCGGCGGAGCGCGCGGCGATTGTCATGCCGGTGCCGAGCAGCAGCAGGCTGGCTCGGGCCTCCGAAAGGCCGAGCCAGGATCTGAGTGAACGGAGGCGCCCCTGCAACACATGAGATCGATCAGGAAATCTCCTGGTCAGCAGGAGCCAGGCGCACTGAAGTGAGCCAAGCAAGAGAACCAGCAATGAGGACCATCGAAGCGGACTGATGACCGAAAGATAGCCGCCGAGGGCGAGCAGAATCAGCGGGACCAGGGTAAGTCGAGTGTCAGGCCGGCGGTTCATTTGCGGTTCATGCATGGCAGTCCGAATCGCCTTCAAGCGGATATTTCATTGGAAAAACGAAAGATCACGAATGTGGATCTTGACCGGATCCGAGGGACGGATGGACAGGATCTCGACCTCGACCCTGCTTGCCTGCTGCGGCCCGCGATCGAAATCGATCCTCACGGTCGGGTCATCCGGCAGGCCGGCATAGCTTCTGGAGTAGGTGACGGGGCTCCCCGTTTCGGGAGCATACAAACGGATCTCGAGCTCGAAATCCATACTGCCGGTTGTTAATTCGATCCCAGCGAGGTCGACCGGACGGGGAAAGCTGAATTTCAACAGCGTGGGGTTGGCTTCATACACACGGACGTAGGTGAAGGGGTCATGATCAAAGATATGCTGCAGCCCGCCGCTGTCGAAGTACGGATGTTCGATCTCCACCGTCATACCCAGGAGCGGATAACTCTCAACACGCGGCTTCAATCGTTCCAGCCGTTCTTGCTCGAATATCGCCGCGGCTTCATCCGAGTAGGCGAGCTTCAGGAAATAGAAGCCCGGCGTGCCGTCTGGATAGGGCAGGATCGACTGCACCGTGATGGAGCCGATCTTCGGATCCTCCTGCAGGTGTACGTATTCCGGTTGCGTGAAGACGAACAGCGTTTGATCCGAAAGATCCATCCTGCTTTCAAGCACCGACGAAGCGCTCCCCAGCTCGACCGGGGCATCGTCCGGAAAGAAAAAGCGGCGAATAACATCCACGCCATTCGCCCATTTTGGAGAGAGGATAACTTCTCGCACACCGTTTCCGTCAAGGTAGCGCTGGATTTCTTCTGAGACCTGAATCGCCCCGAACTGCATTCCACCCAGGCCGTAGTCCCGGAACCAGAGCGGCCCGTCGACAACCGCCGTCCGCAGCATGACCAAGCTCAAGATTACCAGGGTAAGGGCGGTTCCGTAATCCAGAACTGCCCTGCGGATCAGCCTGGAGAGCCAACGGTAGACGTGATCCAGGCCGATTCCGACGAAAACCGTCATGGGGATCACGAAAGTCAGCACGCGTGTGATCCCGATTGCCACCATGGCACCCCCAAGCAGCGAGGCCAGCAGGGCGGCCAGCAGCACGCGCGCCCGGATGAAGCTGGATCTGCGCAGACCACGCCAGATACCCAGGGCAGCGAACGGGAGCATCAGGATATGGAAGTGTCCGACGTTGTCCATGACGTGCCGGATGAGATCGCTCTTGCTGGGAAGGAACCAGTACGTGGGATTCAATCCGATCAGGAGCTCCCGGGCGAATCTTTGCAACTTTGAAAGCAGGGGAGTCGAATCCGTCCAATAGGAGTTGAGCGTGCGCAGTTGAAGGTAGGCGTCCGTCGGATGATTCAGTCGGAACCGCACGTAGGGCAGCGCGGCGAGCAGAATCAAACCCAGCCCTTTCAGGACTGTTCTGCGCCGCCGCCAGTGGTAGCGAAAGTCGATCACACCCATGAGCAGTCCAAAACCAGGGATGATGACCTGTCCCGGATTGTAGCTGTAGAAACCGAGCGCAGCGAAGATCAGGCAGGCATAGAGATAGCGGGCGTCCTGGGTGCGGTAGAGCAGGTAGAAATACAGCATCCAGGCGAAGCAAGTGACCAGCAGCGCGTATTCGAAAGCCGTGCGTGAGTGCAGGAACCACGCCGGCACCAGACCCAGCAGGAGCACACCGGCCCACCATACTTTCGTCTTGAAGATCCGTTTCAGGATTAAAGCGACCGCTACGGCACTTGTTGCGCTGACAATGGCGGATACGCCGCGCGTGAGAGCAACGGACCGCTCGAAGAGCAGGGTCGGGATCAACTGCATATAAACCGAAAGGCCCAGGCTGTAGCGCGATCCGTTGATGAAAAAGGCTGGCAGCAACCTGCCAGCATAGTCATGCAGGCCGTCCCGCAGGAAGTCAGCGGCCAGAACCGTTTGCACCGCCTCGTCGGTGAAGAAGTAGATCGGATACTCCGCGATACGGTAGAGGCGGGTGAACAGGTAAATCACCAGCGAAAGCCAAAAGAGCACCCAACCCCGCCGGCCTGAAAACGCCTTGATGCCAGCCGGTGTACGGGCGGTTAGGCCTGCAAGAAAGGTGGAAAACCTGGCGGCGGCCGAACGGATCTGTCTCGAGAGATTCGTGATCCACTTGTCCCGGGAGGCGACAGCGGTTCGAGCTGCCTTCCGATCTGCGCTGGCGGATGAGGTGGGTTCTCCCTCCCGCGGCGGGACTTGGATTGTAAGTGTGATTGGACCGCCGGATGATAGGATCTGCTTCGATGCTCCGTCCGGCGTGGTGATCGTCAGGGAGAGATCCTTATCAGGTGGGATCTCGATCTTGATTTCCACCTCATCTGGCGTCGATCGTTTCTTCGCTTTCTGCATGTCCTGCTGGCCTTTTTTGGCCATGCCGGCCACCTCAGAACGGAGACTAATGCGCCTTGACGGTGATCCACATGAAACGTCTGCACCAGGGGTTAGCCACAGCCAGAGGTGAGGCAGGAGCTGCCTGCCTGGCGGTGCAGGATACGGCAGCAACGCAAGCAGATTGGGATCGGTCGTGCCGGCCTTGATTCTGGCGGGATCGCGTCACAAGTTTCAACGCAGCCCGAGTTCAAGCCGGGAGATCACCAGGCGCTGGATCTCGCTCGTGCCCTCGTAAATTTCGGTAATCTTTGCGTCACGGAAGTAGCGTTCGATTGGTAGTTCCTTGGAATAACCTATGCCCCCATGAATTTGGACTGCAGCGTGAGCGCAGAACATGGCTGTCTCCGAGGCGTGAAGCTTGGCCATCGAGGCTTCCAGCGTATACCGGCCGCCCTCCTGCTTGGCGCGCTGCTTCGCCAGGGCGGCGTTGTATGTCAGCAGGCGGGAGGCCTCGATCCGGGTCTTCATATCGGCCAGCTTGAAGGAGATGCCCTGGAACTCGCCGATCTTCTGGCCGAAAGCCTCCCGTTCGCGTGCATACTGCAGGCTGGCTTCGTACGCAGCTTCCGCGATGCCCAGGGCCTGTGAGGCGATGCCAATCCGCCCTGCGTCGAGCACGGTCATGGCGATCTTGAACCCCTGGCCTTCCTCACCGAGTCGGTTGGCCGTCGGACAGCGGTAATCCTCGAAGAGGATCTCGCTTGTGGCGGAGGCACGGATGCCGAGCTTTGGTTCAGGTTTGCCGAGCGTGAAGCCGGGCTGATCGACGTCGATCAGGAAGGCTGTCACGCCGTGATGCTTCTTCTCAGGATCGGTCATCGTGAAGAGCAGGATGTAATCAGCGAACGGTGCCGACGAGACCCATGATTTTCGCCCGTTGATGACATACTCCTCGCCCTCGCGCACGGCTCGCGAGCGCATGGTGCCCGCGTCTGAACCGGACATCGGTTCGGTAAGCGAATAGGCGCCGATCTTCTCGCCCGATGCCACGCCGCGCAGATACTTCTGCTTCTGTTCCTCGGTACCGAAGCGCAGGATGCCGTAGCAGAACAGCGAGTTGTTTACGGACATCACGGTTCCATGGGCGGCATCGGCTTTGCTGATCTCCTCCAGCGCCAGGACATAGGAAATCGTGTCCATGCCCGCTCCGCCGTACTGCTCCGGGACCTCGATGCCCATCAGCCCCATCTCACCCATCTTGCGGATGGTCTCCAGTGGAAACTTGCCGCTTTCGTCAAATTCGGGTGCGATCGGGGCGATCTCGTTCTGGGCGAAATCGCGGGTCGCCTGGCGCAGCATCTCATGCTCATCTGAAAGCTGAAGACTCGGACCAAGATTTGTGCCACTGGCTGGAGCCATGCGGGAACCTCCCCACGAGACGACGGTGATTTGAAGCGATTATATAGCAGGACCGGCGGGCCAGAAACCTCGGCGGGCAGTTCAAGTTCAAAAGGGTTTGCCCGACCTCTGAGCAAATAAAAACCGCCGTCCCTTGACGGCGGCCAGCGGTCCATGGGGGATCTCAGGGAATATCGACTTCCGTCTCGCAGGAGTTGTGGCCGGTGTCCGTCCCAGGCCCGCCGTTGCAGACGTCGATGTCCGGCCCACCGTTCAGGCTGTCGTCCCCCTCCTCGCCGTAGAGCACATCATCGCCCTGCAGGCCGCGCAGGTCATCGTTTCCGGGACCGCCGAGCAGGATGTCGTTGCCCTTCTTCCCGTCGAGCGAATCATTGCCGCCGCCTCCAACGAGGCAGTCATCGCCGTCATCGCCGTTCAGGTTATCGTTACCGGCTGTGCCGAGCACCAGGTCGTTGGCGCTTGTCCCGGTGCCGTAGGCGATGTTGGTGAGGTTCAGGCCGCTGCATGCGGGGGGTTTGATGGCGTTGGCGTCGATCGACAGGCTGTCATCGTCCATGCGTGTCGACGGTACGCTGTTCGTGGCGGCAAAGGCGCTGCCGATGCCGCCCAGAAGCAGGATCATGAAACCGAGCAGAGCGAGGCGGGTGAGCGTCCTGGGGTTCATGCCGCTTCTCCCTCGTCCCCGGTGCGGCCGGAGTCCGCATCCTCGTCTGTCGTGAGCAGGATATAGCGGTAGCAGATCTCATCCACCTTCACGCAGTAGACGTGTTCTTCCCCCCGGTCGATATGCAGGATCATCCCGCCGCTGCGCTCGGCCAGCTTAGCCAGATCATCGATGCTGCGGACATCGGTCTGCTTCAGTCCCGGCTGCAGTTCCAATTGCTCGACTTCGATGAGAAGCGAGCCGTACTGGATCTGGATCTCCGCGGCCCGGTCATGCTGGGAAACGCCGCGGACGGCCAGCCACAGCCCGAAGATCCCGGCCAGCCCGATTCCGAAACCCAGGCCGGCGGTCCAGCGAGCGCTTTCAACTGTCAGGTCCAGGCCCAGGATCGAGATCGTCGTTGGCTCGGTGCGGGCGCGGGGCAGGAATCCGCCGGAGCTGGGCGCGAGCGGATCACCTTCGCCGCTCAGCGGATCCGGTCCGCGCAGGTACATCTCGAGGTCGTCAAGCTGGAAGGAAAGCAGAGGAGCGAACTGATCTTCGAAGGCTTGCCCGTCGAGTGTGCCTGCGATTTTAAGTTCGGGGATGATGTCGACGTTGAATACCTTGCGCTGCGTTCCGGTGCGTTCCTGCAGCAGCTGTGTCAGGCCGACGATTTGCTCGACGTCGACCCGGCTGCCGATCTCAAGTTCCGCTCCGTCGAAACCCGTCTCCGGGATCAATTCGATCCGGCGTCTCCACCCACTTGCGTCGCTAACTACAGCCGACATGCTGTAGCTGCCTTCTAACTCAGACGTCGCCCGAGAGATGAACTGATAATCGAAGTCGACTCCGATCTCAGGCACAAGCTGGTGAAACACCGGATCTCCGACAACGAGTTTGCCACCGTCGTATACGCCCGGAGGACCGCCGGCGTGGTAGTTGAAGCGCCCATGGTGTTCGAAGGCGATGTCATCCGGAGCGCTGACCGTCATCGGTCGGGTGAACGCAAACAACCCGAGCAGCAGTGCAGCGAAGGCAATCGCGCCGAGCGCGAAGAAGGCGCCGTCGAGATTTTCCGCCCAACTGGCGAAACGCTCGCTCCTGCTCACGAAGGTTTCCTTCCGGTCTTGTTTTCTGGTCGAATTCGAGTTCCTGGATAATGTCATCATGAGAATAACTGCAGTTGTGATGGAGAGCAACGCCAGCCCAGCCGGCATGCGCAGTTTGAGCAACCAGTTGGCCGCGCCGGGAAGGTAGATCCAGGCCGCGCCCACGATCTCGCTTGCTGTGGGCTGGTAGGAGTCGACCCAGTCGTTGTTATCCCCCTTGAAGGTGTAGCGGCTCCCCTGGCGATCGATAATGCGGTGGATGATCGGCCCGATCGTCGGATGCCGGTAGGTCACGATTTGACCCACCTCGTACGATTGCGCTTCGCGCACGATGACCAGGTCGCCGCGCTTGAGCGTGGGCTCCATGCTGGCTCCGGCCACCATCACGTATGACGCCTGGCCGCCGAATTTCGTCGGAGCCAGCACAATCCAGATCGCTGCCATGAGTACCAGCAGGGCGGATGTGGTCAGTGCATGTGTGTGGCGTCGTCGGGCGTTCATCGGTCCCTCAAGGTGTGGGGCACAATCACGCAGGTTATGTGACTGTGCCCCATCGGTTGCCACCGTTGATAACTGAGCTCAGGCTCAGTCCACAGCGATGACCCGCAGCGAGTTCGCACCAGCGACATTCACCGAAAGGCTGCCGCAGGTCACACTCGTGCCGCCGCTGATCGAGCAGGTCGCCCAGCTTGAACCACCATCAAAGGATACGTAGGCCTCGGAGGCCGCCGTGCTCAGCGTGAACGTCACCTGATCAATGTCGGTTGGATCCGAGTCACCGTTCAGGCTGTAGGTCACGTTCGAGATGGTGTAGCCGCTGATCGTACCGCTGCCGTCACCTGCGTAGGTGTCCGGCACCGTGTTCGCTGCGGCGAAGCCGTAGACGGAAGCAGCAAGAATGAGTGCGATGATAAGCATTCCGAAGCTGCGGGGTCGAAGAACGTTTTTCATTTGAACCTCCTGTTGTTCAGTTTGTCGATTAGATCGACGTTCTTCTCTTTGACCCGAATCTAGCATAGGAATGGCCGCTTTAACCTTTCAGGCGGCTAACGTAAGCCTCTTGAAAGGTGGGCCATTTTTGCCCTGCTTATCGTCCTATCCGTGCAACTTCGGTGCCGCCGGCTGACCTTTGACCCGACCTGGTCCCGCGGGTACAATGACCCGCATTCATGCCAGGGAGGCCGGATTGCCGACAGCCACAGACGACAACCAGGAAGGAAAAATTACCCCCTCGATCTTCGCCCACCTGACGCAGCTGGCGGCGTTCGACCTCGATCCGGAGGAAGCTGAATACCTGCGGCGGGAGCTCAACCAGCAGATGCGCGCCATTCGCGAACTCGAAGCGATCGAGCTCGATGAGCACCTCCCGATCACATCACACGGTGTGCCGTACACCCCTGAGACCAGCCCTTCACTGCGCCCGGATCAGAGCGAGCCCTGCCCGCTGGCAGATGATATTCTGAAACAAGCCCCGGAAGTGGAAGAGCGCTACATTGTCGTCCCGGACATCCCCCACGAGGACCTGGAGTGATGGAGACGCTGGCTGATCTCAGCGCCCGGGAGCAAGTTCACCTTCTTCAGAAAGGCGAAGTCAGCGCGCTCGAACTCACCGAAGCGGCGCTCGAGCGCATCGATGCCGTCGAGGGCCGGGCGCCTTCACTTGATCCTTACCAGCTGAAACCCGACGATCTTGAGCGTGTACATGCGTTCATCACGCGCACTCCCAAGCGTGCCCGTGAGCGTGCGATGTCCATTGACGAAGCCCGTGCGAGAGGTGAGCAGCTCGGTCTCCTGGCCGGGGTCACGCTGGCGGTGAAAGACATCTTCTGCGTGCGCGGTACGCCCTCCACAGCCGGCTCACGCATCCTGGCGAACTTCACGGCACCTTACAGCGCCACCCCGGCCGAACGTCTGGAACAGGCCGGCGCGATCCTGGTTGGCAAGGTCAATCTGGATGAGTTCACCTTCGGCTCTTCAAACGAATCATCGGCCTTCCTGCCGCCAGTCGGCAACCCGTGGAACCCGGCCTACGTGCCGGGCGGGTCATCCGGTGGGAGTGCGGCGGCTGTCGCGGCCGGTGAAGCCGCGCTCTCCCTGGGTACCGATACCGCAGGTTCGATCCGCCAGCCGGCTGCTTTTTGTGGTGTGGTCGGCATGAAGCCCACGTATGGAAGGGTCTCTCGCTATGGTTTGATCGCATTCGCCTCTTCCCTCGATTGCCCGGGGCCCGTGGCCCGTGATGTGACCGATACGGCCATGATGATGAACGTGATCTCCGGACCTGATCCCAGGGATGCGACCGCAGCCCGGGTTCCGGTGCCGGATTACCTGGCGGGGCTGGAGCGCGACATTCGCGGCATTCGGATTGGGCTATCACCTGACTACACAGCGCTCAAGTTTCCCCATCCTGAGACCGGCGAACTTGTAGAACAGCCAATCGGGGCTGAGATCCAGGCCGCGGTGGAGCGGGCAGCGGAGCGGTACGCCGATCTGGGAGCCGAGATTGTCCGGGATGTACCTATGCCGAACACCCGCTATGGGATCCCTGCGTATTTTGTGATTTCACGCGTCGAGGCGGCCTCCCAATCTCCACCGCTACGACGGGGTTAAGTATGGCTATCGCTATCAAGGCCCGGTCGACGATCTGCCCCAGCTGTATCGTGCTACACGCGGAAGCGGGTTTGGTCCGCAGCCCAAGCTGCGCATCCTGATGGGGATGTACGTCTCAGCCGCGCAGTACGAGAAAGATTACTATGACCGGGCGCTGCGCGTGCGGACCATGATCCGCCGTGATTTCGAGCGTGCCTTCGATCCAGAAGGGGAATACAGGCTCGATGCTCTGCTGACCGCCACCACGCCCACGACAGCCTTCAAGCTCGGCGCGCTGTACGGCGACTCGCTGTTGATGCAGTACGCCGATCTGCTGACAGTGGCGGCAAATCATGCTGGCGTGCCCGGATTGTCCATTCCGGCTGGCCTGGATTCGGGCGGGCTGCCGATCGGCATCCAGCTGCTGGGTCCCGATTTCAGCGAGGCAAAATTGCTGCAGCTTGGTCGGGCGTATGAATTGGCGACCGAATCGGAGAGTTGGCGTGCGATGAAACCTCTGGTCGTGCGGAATCTATGAGAGTCAATTTGAGACGGAGAGAGCTATGAGCATGCGGAAGTATGGCTGGACCCTGGGATTAGCAGTGTCATTGATGATCGGCATCGGGGCTTGTGGGACAAGCGCTGAGCCCCTGACCGAGACCCCGGTGGAGCCCACCGAAGCGATGAGCACCGCAGCGGATGTCGAACAGGTGGATTCCTGGGATTCAGCACCTTTAATGGTGATTGATCCGCAGGCGATCTACATCGCCACGCTCGTGACGGAGAAGGGGAATGTAAAGGTGGAGCTCTTCGCTGACAAGGCTCCCGTGACGGTCAACAATTTCATCTTTCTCGCCCGGCAGGGTTATTACGACGGCATCACCTTTCACCGCGTCATACCTGGTTTCATGGCCCAGAGCGGTGATCCCACCGGGACCGGGATGGGTGGCCCCGGTTACACCATTCCCGACGAGATCGTCCATGGACTGCCATTTGATCAGGAGGGCTTGCTGGCGATGGCCAACATCGGTGCGCCCGATACGAATGGCAGCCAGTTCTTCATCACGTATGCTCCTGCACTCAGCTTGAACGGAAAGCACACCATCTTCGGGAAGGTGATCGAGGGCATGGATGTGCTAAGCCAGCTGACCCCGCGCGACCCGCAGCAGGCGCCCGACTTCGAGGGCGACCGCCTGATCCGGGTCGAGATTGAGCAGGTTGATCAGAGCGAACTGCCGACCCCGACCCCGGGTCCGGAGGCTGTCATCCCACAGCCGGCGGAAGGCCGGCCGCTGGCGGATCTCCCGCCGGCCGAGCGCGAAAACCTGTTCGATGGCATGCCGGATATGCTCATCGATCCCCAGAAGACCTACACGGCAGTGATCGAGACCTCCAAAGGCCGGATCGAGGTTGCGCTGGACCCGCTCAACGCGCCCCTGAGCGTGAACAATTTTGTCCTGCTGGCGGAGCTGGGTTACTGGGATGGGTTTCCGATCGTGGCTGTAGAGGAAGGGAGCTTTGTGCTCACGGGTTCACCTGCCGGGCGTCCGGACAGTGATGTGGGCTATGTCCTGCTGCCCTCGGAAAACGGCAACCCGGCCAGCCCCGGCGCGCTCGGCTACTGGTTCCGCCAGGACCGGCTGGCGTCGAGCGGCAGCCAGTTTTTCATCACCCTCGACGATCTGCCTGGCATGGAGGCCTTCTACACGATCTTCGGCTATGTCACTTCGGGACTCGATGTGGCCCAATCGCTCACGACCGAGGACATGATCGTGTCGATCACGATCGAACAGGGGTAGCCGGTTTCCTGGCGAAGGGATGGCATGACGGACTACGAAGCGGTTATTGGCCTCGAAACCCATATTCAGCTGAACACGCAGTCGAAGATCTTCTGCGGCTGCCCGGCTGACTCGTGGGGCGACCCTCCCAACACCAACATCTGCCCGGTCTGCACCGGCCTGCCAGGGGTGCTGCCGGTTCTGAATGAAGCGGTGGTTGAAAAAGCCGTCCTACTGGCGGCCGCGATGCACGCCGAGACGATCCAGGCGAGATCGTACTTCGCCCGCAAGAACTACTTCTATCCTGACCTTCCCAAGGGGTATCAGATCAGTCAATACGACGAGCCGCTGGCGCGCGGCGGCTGGATGGACGTTCCGCTGCGTGATGGCTCGGCCCGGCACGTGACGATAACCAAACTCCATATTGAAGAGGACGCAGGAAAGACCGTCCGACGCCAGGATGAACGCCTGATCGATTTCAACCGCTGCGGCGTGCCGCTGGTTGAGATGGTCACCGGCCCGGATCTGCGCTCGCCTGAGGAAACCGCTCAGTACCTGATCCGGCTGCGCCAGCTGCTGCGCTGGTTGGGGATCTCCGAAGCAGATATGGAGCGCGGACAGCTACGGGTGGATGGCAACCTCTCGATCCGGCCCACCGGTACGGATGAGTTGAATCCAAAGACCGAGATCAAGAATGTCAATTCGATTGAAAACCTGCGCGATGCGCTGCAAGCGGAATTCGAGCGGCAGTTGCGCGAGGTATCCTCCGGGCGCTCGATCGAGGCCTGGACGCTGGATTGGGATGAGGACACCGCCAGCCTGCACAAGATGCGCTCCAAGGAGACCGAGGCCGATTACCGCTACTTCCGTGAGCCAGACCTGCTTCCGGTCATCATCGACACGTCCTGGAAGGAAGCTCTGCTCGCGCAGCTTCCAGAATTGCCACTGGCCCGGCGCGCACGCTTCGAAACCCAGTATAGCCTTCCTCAGTATGACGCCGAGATCCTGACAGAAGAACGCAGCCTGTCCGATTACTTCGAGGCTGCCGTCGCGGCGTATGGTGGCGAGCCGAAAGAAATCAGCAACTGGCTGATGAACGACGTCCTGCGCATCCTGCGCACCGAAAGCCTTCAAGCCGCCGATTTGCGGGTGAGCCCACCGTATTTAGCGGAGATTGTTTCCCTGGTGAACTCGAAAACGATAACGACCAACACCGGCAAGGAGCTGCTTGATCGTGTCCAGGAGAGCGGCGAATCACCGGCAGCGATCGTGGAGCGTGAGAACCTGGCACAGGTCTCAGACACGGACGAACTGCAGGCAGTTGTAGCTGAGGTCATGGCTGAGAGCCCGGATCAGGTGGAGACATACCGGGCCGGGAAGACGACGGTGATCGGCTGGTTCGTCGGCCAGGTGATGCGAAAATCGGGCGGGAAGGCGAATCCCCAGCTCGTACGGGAAATCCTCGAACAGATGCTCAACGAGTGACTTCGGCAGCGCGTGGACGCTTTATGAAGGGCGTGCGCGAGGATCTTTCTTAGAAAGCCGGGAGCGCCCACGAGATTATTCCAAATACCAGGCAGGTTTCTCAGGATTGAAATTGGAGCCACAGAGCCAGCAGATCAAGATTGAACCCGCCGGCAGGGAGGCGCAGGGGAAGATCCGCTCCATGATCAGGGCTGGAAATCTGAACCCGCTCGGATTGGATTGGCACCGCTTCTTGCTGGCCGTCGATCCCGGAGGTGAGATTGTCGGCTGTGTGCAGGTCAAACCGCACCGCAGCGGCGCCCGTGAACTAGCTTCTCTCTATGTGCAGCCTGCCTGGCGCCACCGCAGGGTGGCGAGCAGGCTGGTCGAAAGGATCTTGGCGGAGCAGCCGCCTCCTCTCTGGCTTACATGCCGGATGGGTTTGGCCGGGTTCTATCAGCGCTTTGGTTTCGAACTCGTAACTCGGGCAGGTGAAATGCCGATTTACTTCCGGATTGTATGGCGTTTCTTCAGGTGCTTTCGTTTTATGGCCAGATCCGGGGCAGGCCTTGCGGTAATGCGCTGGAGCGGCTTATGAGCACCATGATTGAGGGAATCGAAAAGGCGGAGACATCGTCTCCGCCTTTTTTCTTTCTGTAAACTGCCCGGCTGCCAGGCGAGCGCGTTTCCCGTATTACTGGGGTCCGAACATCAGGAACATCGAGACCAGCGATAGAAAGACAGCCACGAAGAAACCGATCGCAGCAGACTGATGATGCTTCTTGTTGCGGAAGTTGATCATCTCCAGGTAGTTGTTGAACTCCTGCACGGTTTCCCTGGTAAGCGGCTCATTCGGGTCGCCCTCCGCTTGCTGACCATCGCGTGAGCGGAAGGAGAATGATCGCAGCGTTTCCTGTGACAGGCGCCACTGCATGTAGGCCAGGTAGGCGAAGATTGCTGCGAGAATGAACCAGATTGGGAAAATTACGTTCATATTCACGGCCTCCTGAATGGATCAATTGACCTCAGAATGAGTTCGCAAGCACCAAGATAATACACTTTATGCGGAAGTGCAATTGAACCTGTCATCCTATTCGGTGCCGAGGCAAGGCCGGCATCGCGGAACGATATCTTCAGTGAATGAAAGCATACAGCAGGCTGTCACCATTCGAGCTGGCGATCTGCACGCTGCCCTGCCCGATCGCAGCCATGTTCAGCTGCCACGATCCACTCTGGCCCGACAACAGCAAATATTCATCCGGGTCGATCCACTCCAGCCGCCGGCCCTGGCCGAGGGATTGGGGATTCGCGCCCTTCGAGCCGACATAATACTGGTCGGGCTGCACCCGGTAGGCAAAACGGATGCTGTCCGGATTCCATCCGGCCCAGGCCAGATTGCCGGTCACATAAAGCTGCTTGCCGCTCCCGTCGACGCGGGCCAGATACAGACCCTGTTCGTTTGAAGTTCCGGCCTTGAGGAATAAGACCATGTCCAGCAGCTCGGGTGAGATCAGTGGCGTCCCGAAGGCCTGCGCGAAAAAGACCTCACCGCTGATGACGGCCATCTGCTCAGCCGCTCCGCCGTCAGCCGGTGCGATCCAGACTGCTGCCGTCGGGTTGGGGGCGAGCGGATCGGCGGAGGGGATGACGACCCCGATGCGACTCGAGTCGGGAGCCCAGCGCGGCACAGGATAATACGCGTATTCGCTGTAGGTGATCACAGGTTCGAACGTGATCACGTCCGGCTGCCGGTTGCTCCCGTCCGCATCAGCCAGCGAGATGCTGGAGGGTTTAACCAGCGCCATGCGCCGGGCATTCGGAGCGAGATAGAAGTCCCCACCCTGGCCGGGTTCGAGCAGTTCGACAAGCGAGCCGCTCTCCACATTGAGCTGAAGCAGATCGTCATATTTTGCCAGACCCGGACCCTCAAACACGGCCCGCGTGTTCAGCAACAGCCGGTGTGTGCCGGGAATGAAAGCCATCTGGGAAGGCCGGATGTGCAGGGCGATATCGAGTACGTGCAGCGCGTCAAGCGTGATCTCATCAAGCAGCACGCGATCGTGCGAGCCATCCGTTTCAACCACGCGCAGCTCGTAGTTCTCCCCGCGTTCATCGCTCCGTCCATAGACGATGTAGCGACCATCGTCGGAGAGTGCCAGGTTCAGAATAACGCCGCGATTTGAGACCTGTATGGGTGGAGCACCATCGATCCGGACGGAGATGCTCTCTCCATCGGAAAAGGCAACCATCCAATCGGTGAAGGCAGGTTCAGGCGGGCTTGCGGGCTGCTCAGGCGTTGCGCTGGCTTCAGTGGCTGCGGGTTCGCCGCCCGGCGTGCCGCCATCGATGGAAGCCAGCGTCGCGCTGACGGCCGTGGCGAGATCTTCCTCGCCCGGGGGAAGCGCCGTGCCATCCGAACAGGAAGTGAGCAATATCAAGCCAAAAACGATCAAGAGCAACCTGCGCATGGCTTTCTTCTCCTCAGGATACTTCAAGGATTATACAATTCGTACGCAGTTGGTCACAGGAAATCAAATGGCCGCCCCGCCGGCGGCCCATCTTCCGCAGCAAGGGGCAGGGCCGGTACTTATCCTCCCCCAGATCGCGGTGCAGCACCTCCATCACGAAAAGGACCACGTCGAGGCCGACGAGATCAGCCAGTGCCAGCGGTCCCATGGGATGGTTCATTCCTAGGCGCATGACGGTATCGATCGCATCGGCCGTCCCAATTCCCTCCTGCAGCGCGTAAATGGCCTCGTTAATCATCGGACACAGGATGCGGTTGGATATAAAACCAGGCGAATCCTTGGCTTCAACGGGTTCCTTGCCCATCCTTCGTCCGACCTCGATCGCGGTTTGCGTCGTCTCATCGGATGTCGCCAGTCCCCGCACTACTTCGAGCAGCTTCATCAGGGGAACCGGGTTGAAGAAGTGCATCCCGATCACAGCATCCGGCCGCTTCGTCGCCGCTCCAATCTTCGTCAACGAAATCGAGGAGGTGTTTGAAGCCAGGACAGCGCCCTGCGGTGCGAGCTGATCCAGCTGCGCAAAGAGCTCCAGTTTCAACTCGGGATTTTCGGTTGCCGCTTCAATCACCAGGTCCGCTTCGCGAGCTCGCTCGAGATCGAGTGAGGTGTTGATCTGGAGCGCCGCCTGTTTCTGCGCCTCGGTGATCTTGTCCTTTGCAGCCAGCTTCTCGACCGAGCTGGTAATCGTCTTCATCCCCCGGTCGAGGAGCTCCTGAGAGATGTCCGACATCGAGACCTGGTAGCCCGAGACAGCGGCTGTCTGAGCGATGCCGTTCCCCATCGTTCCTGCGCCGACGACGAATATCCGTTTCACTTCCATCGATCCCTCCGCCCATTCCAATCCGCTGGATACCTGATCCGAAGGTATTCCCGCATCGATTTGCTGGATCAGGTGCTATTCCAGCTCGACGGCCATCGCAACCGCTTCGCCCCCACCCAGGCAGAGCGAGGCGATCCCCCGCTTCAAGCCCTGGTCGTTCAGGGCATAGAGCAAGGTCGTGAGCACCCGGGCGCCGGAAGCGCCGATTGGGTGGCCAAGTGCGATCGCTCCACCATGGACATTGACCTTTTCCCAGTCCCAGCCCGCATCCTTGAGGGCATAGCCATCGGCCAGAACCTGTGCGGCGAAAGCTTCGTTCAGTTCGATCAGGTCGACATCGTCCAGTGTCCAGCCTACCCGTTCCAGCAAACGCGGCAAGGCCCGCGCGGGCGCGATAAACAACTCTTGCGGCGCGACCGCCGCCTGTGCATAGCCCACGACATGCGCCATCGGAGTCAGGCCTTTGCTCTCAGCGAACTCACGGCTGGCGAACACCACCGCAGCGGCTCCGTCGTTCAACCCCGGGGCGTTGCCAGCCGTCACCTGTCCATCCGGTTTGAATGCGGGCGGAAGGGCGGCGAGCTTCTCAAGCGAGGTGTCGCGCCGGGGTGTTTCGTCCTGGTCGACAGTTGTCACGGTGCCTTTGCGTCCATGGATCTCCGCAGGTGTGATCTCGGCGGTGAATTTGCCTTCATCGATGGCCTGGATGGCCTTCTGGTGGCTCTCATATGCCCAGCGGTCCATCGCTTCGCGGGTCACTTCATACTCATCGGCGATCCACTCGGCGGCCATGCCCATCGCCCAATCCTCGAAGGGATCCCACAAGCCATCATGCAGCAGGGCATCGATCAGCTGGCTGTGGCCAAAGCGCAGCTCACCGCCACGGGCGCGGATCAGGAAGGGCGCGTTGCTCATGCTTTCCATCCCACCGGTGACGTACAGGTCGCCATCGCCGGCTTTGATCGCCTGGGAGGCGAGCATGCCGGCTTTCAATCCGGATCCACAGACCTTGTTGATGGTCGTCGCACCTACAGTCGGCGGAAGGCCAGCGAAGATCGCCGCCTGCCTTGCTGGAGCCTGGCCCAGGCCTGCGGACACGACATTGCCCATCAAGACTTCGTCGATCAGTTCGGGGTCCTTCAGCCCGGCTCGTTCAACGGCGGCTTTGATCACGATCGCGCCCATTCTAGGGGCGGAGAGCGCGGCGAGCGCTCCCTGGAAGCGGCCCATTGGCGTGCGGGCAGCGCTGAGGATCACAGGGGTTCTGGGGTCAGTGTGATCTGTCATGGATATCCTCTTTCATGGGTGTTGAGCTTAGCGTTCGGGCGGGGGTTCCTTCAGTTCGGTCCAGGCCTGGCGCAGGGTCGCGTATGTTTCTTCCAAATCCTCCGGGATGACGCGTGTGTGGGCCGTGGTTGCCATGAAGTTGGTATCGCCATTCCAGCGGGGAAGAACGTGGAGATGAACGTGCTCTTTCACGCCTGCACCAGCAGCTTCGCCGATGTTGGCGCCGATGTTGTAGCCATCCGGTTGATAGGCTGCGCGCAGCACGGCCAGGGCCTCGCTGGTAAGCGACATCATTTCGTTGAGGATCTCAGGCTTCAAACCGTCGAGCGTATCATGATGTTCGAAGGGGACGACCATCATGTGCCCGTTTGTGTAAGGGAAGCGGTTGAGCACGACGAAGGCATGTTCGCCGCGATGGAGGATCAAGTTTTCCGGGCCATCCTCCTGTGAGAGCAATTCACAGAAGAGACAGACACCTTCCTGTGTGCCTTCTTTGATATAGGTCATGCGCCATGGAGCCCACAAGTAATTCATGCTCAGCCGGTTCGATTGTAGCAGAGAACGGAAGCGGAGTGAAACCAAGCTGGCATGCAACCTGCACCCATCGGTACAATGGACCTGTGATGGATGAGCTAAAACTGCGTGCCGCACTTCCAGTCAAAGGACTTGGCGAACCGCTCCACCTGTACGATACGGTTGGATCGACGAATGACACCTGCCGCGAACTCGCTCAAGGCGGTGCGCCGGCGGGAACCCTTGTCGTCGCGGATGAACAGCGCCAGGGGCGGGGACGTGGTGGGCGCCGCTGGTTTACAGCGCCCGGCAGCGCGATCGCAATGAGCCTGCTGCTGCGTCCGGAGCTCTCCACAAAAGCCGACCTGGGGGCTCTGAACATGCTCGGGGCCCTGGCTGTGGTGGAGATGCTGGTGGAGCTCGGCTTGCAGGCGTCGATCAAGTGGCCGAATGACGTGCTGCTCGGCCGGGGGAAAGTTGCCGGAATATTGACCGAGGCGGCCTGGCAGGGTGAAAGACTGGAGTACGTCGTGATTGGGATCGGGGTGAACGTCGACCCGAACTCGCTGCCGGCGGATCATCAGCTTGATTTCCCTGCTGCATGCATCGCTCAGGAGGTCGAGGGAAAAGTGGAACGCGAGATCCTGATCCCGATGATGCTTGAGCACGTGGCTTCGGGGTTGGAAATGCTCATGAACCATGAACTGCTGACCCGCATTGAAAACCATCTGGCATACGTTGGAGAGCGGGTTCAGATCAGAGGTGGTTCCGGTGATCCAGCTGTCGCAAAGGTGGTGGGCTTGAACGCAGACGGATCGCTCCGCGTTCGTCCGGATTCGGGTCCGGAACGAGCCATCGAGAGCGACGTACACCTGAGGCCTGTTGACTAACGAGGTGATTGGGATACACTCTGCACATACCTTGCCTGTTCCACAGGGCGGGTCTGCAGTCACAGCACATGCTGCTGGGAGGTGAGTCGTGTTTGATAACCTGAGGCGTCTTTCAGATGGTGAAGAACCCTTTGAAGAAGCGCCCGAGGAGACACCATTCGAAGTTGAAGAGCCTCGGCCGCCGCGCGGCAACTTCCTGGGGATGACGGCGGGTCAGCGGTTCATCCTCTCCCTGCTGCTGCTCGGAACGGTCGTTATCTTGGGTCTGATGTGTTTGATGGTGACGGGCAAGGTCTTTATCTTCTAACAGCATCCGCGCCGCCATTCAAGAATCTTTCTTCCTGTTACATTTCAGCGCCGGATCAGGATCCACCTGATTCGGCGTGGTGGTTTTTTGGGCTATCCGGTTCTGGCGGCATCGGCCCGACATGCAAGCCGGCCCCTACGCGGTGGATGGGGTGGGTTATGGCGGGCCGACACACAGGTCGGCCCCTACGTGGCAGATCGATTGAG
The DNA here is from genome assembly GCA_037379555.1 of Anaerolineales bacterium. Classification (GTDB taxonomy): domain Bacteria; phylum Chloroflexota; class Anaerolineae; order Anaerolineales; family E44-bin32; genus E44-bin32. Next base: position 36,516 of record JARRJK010000024.1, read on the forward strand.
GCCGTGACGGCCCCTGCGCGGTGGGTCGGATGGGGGTATGGTGGGCTGACCAACGGGTTGTGTTGTTGTGGTTTGAGAGGTGTCTTGTAGGGGCGCACCTATGTGTGCGCCCGGGAATCAGGGGGTTCGTCGATCCATAGGCAGGGTTCGCGTTCCGGGATGGCGGGCTGACATACAGGTCGACCCGTATGGAGGAAAGGTTGAT